>JAKSBX010000274.1 GCA_022360905.1 Chromatiales bacterium | reverse complement strand
TATGAGTAGTTGATTGCTCAGGAACTAACTGCGCTTATACTCCAGGCGCAATACAGACATATAAAGAACGGGATTAATTAACTAAACCCAAAACGTTCTGCACGAATGAAGCTCGTAGCCCATAAAGAAACAAACTACATCAGAACGTTATTCTCTTCATTAGTACAGCCAGAAGCATTGAAATTAACGGGCTGATAAAAGAGCAACTATAATTGATCGCTCTAAAGAATCATGCTCTGACAGATCATCTGAATCAGATGAGAAAAAGCAAGCAACGATTCAAGACTACATTGCCTACAGACTTCCCCATGCTCCAGCGCATGCTCATTAAACGTGAAAAGCTGCAGGTCGATAGGCTATTCCATCTTGGCCTCAGGTGAAGCAACCAGATGCCATTCTGATGTTGTTACAGCTTTTCGGGCTACTCTAGAGCACGCTTAGTTCATGCGCTCCGTTACCATGCCAAAAGCAATAGCGCTTTCACAGCATTGATGCTTTCTACCATGCTACTTGTAAAAAAACCTATTGATAATGCAGACAACATCATAAATTAAAGTGTTTTAATTATTATCATTCGATGAGGTAGTAATTCTTGTTACTCCCACTCAATGGTCGCCGGCGGCTTACTGGAGATATCATAAGCCACACGTGAGATACCGGATACTTCATTGATGATCCTGCGCGAGACCTCTTCCAGAAAATCAAACGGCAGATGGGCAAACTTGGCAGTCATGAAATCCACTGTCTTCACCGCTCTCAGAGTGACCACATATTCATAGCGCCGCGCGTCGCCAACTACACCCACCGACTTGACCGGCAGAAACACGGTGAAGGCCTGGCTCACCTCATCATAGAGATTGTGCTTATGCAGCTCTTCGATATAGATGTGGTCGGCTTCGCGTAACAGGTCGGCATACTCTTTCTTGACCTCGCCAAGTATCCGCACACCGAGCCCGGGACCAGGGAATGGGTGGCGGTAGATCATCTCATAGGGCAGACCCAGTTCGATACCGATCTTACGCACCTCATCCTTGAACAGCTCGCGCAGAGGTTCAACCAGGGCCAGTTTCATATACTCCGGCAGACCGCCCACATTGTGGTGCGACTTGATCACATGTGCCTTACCCGACTTGGCACCGGCAGACTCGATCACATCCGGATAGATGGTACCCTGGGCTAGAAAGGAGACATCCTCCAGTTTGCTCGCCTCTTCCTCGAAAATATCGATGAACAGGTTACCGATGATCTTGCGTTTCTGCTCGGGGTCGGTAACACCACGCAGTGCTTTGAGGAAGCGATCCTCCGCATCGACACGGATCACTTTCACGCCCATGTGCTCTGCAAAGGTGGCCATAACCTGGTCCCCTTCGTGCAAACGCAGCAGTCCGTTATCGACGAACACACAGGTCAGCTGATCGCCGATCGCACGATGCAGCAAAGCCGCTACCACAGAAGAGTCAACCCCGCCGGAGAGTCCCAGCACTACCTGCTGATCACCCACCTGCTCACGTACCTGGTGAATGCTGTCTTCGATAATCTGCCCTGGTGTCCAGAGCACTTCACAACCGCAGATCTCAAACAGAAAACGTTCGATAATGCGCTTGCCCTGACGGGTATGGGTCACTTCGGGATGGAACTGCAAACCGTAATAGCTGCGCGATTCGTCAGCAATACCCGCCACCGGTGCATTCTCGGTTTCACAGATCACCTTAAAACCTTCGGGCAGTGACTCGACACGATCCCCATGGCTCATCCACACATCCAGCAGGCCATAGCCTTCCGGGCTGGTATGATCCTCGATATCCTTCAACAGGCGGGAGTGTCCTCTGGCACGTACCTGGGCGTAGCCATACTCATGTTTGTCGGAGGAAGCCACTTCACCACCAAGTTGTGCGGTCATGGTCTGCATACCGTAACAGATACCCAACAGCGGCACCCCAAGCTCGAACACACTCTGTGGTGCAGCGGGCGCCTCATCGGCTGTAACGGTCTCCGGACCGCCGGAGAGAATGATCCCGGCCGGTTTTGTACCGGACAGCCCCTCGTCCGCATTGTCGTAGGGATAGATCTCACAATAGACACCAGCCTCACGCACCCGACGTGCAATCAGTTGTGTATATTGAGATCCAAAGTCCAGAATCAGGATTCGATGGGCGTGAATATCAGTTGTCATTACTAGGGCCTGCTTAGACTAAACCGGTAAGGGGGATCGCAAAGATCAATCACGCCGATAGTTGGGCGCTTCTTTGGTGATCGTTACATCGTGCACGTGGGATTCGGTAACACCCGCATTGGTGATCCGTACAAACTCCGGTTTGGTGCGCATCTCATCGATGTTTGCACAACCTGTATAGCCCATGCTGGATCGAATACCACCGATAATCTGGTAGATGATCGCCACCACCGGACCTTTGTAAGGTACCCGCCCTTCAATACCTTCCGGTACCAGTTTGTCCTTCTCGTTCGACTCCTGGAAGTATCGGTCACTGGAGCCATCCTTACCGGACATGGCACCAAGGGATCCCATACCCCGGTAAGACTTATAAGAGCGCCCCTGATAGATCTCCACTTCACCCGGCGCTTCATCGGTTCCGGCAAACATACCGCCAATCATCACGGAGTAGCCGCCGGCGGCGAGAATCTTTGAGATATCCCCGGAATAGCGCAGACCACCATCGGCAATCAACGGCACACCGGTGCCTTCCAGCGCCTTGGCCACATTGGAAACCGCCGTCACCTGGGGAACACCGACACCCGCAACCACCCTTGTGGTGCAGATCGAACCGGGCCCGATACCCACTTTCACCGCATCGGCGCCGGCTTTGACCAGATCGCGAGCGGCATCACCGGTGGCGATGTTGCCGCCGATAACCTGCACTTGAGGGTAGGTCTTCTTCACCCAGGCCACCCGATCCAGTACACCCTGAGAGTGACCGTGGGCGGTATCCACAACCACCACATCGACACCGGCCTGGACTAGCGCGTCCACACGCTCTTCGGTACCTTCACCGACACCAACGGCCGCACCGACCCGCAGACGCTCCTGATCATCCCGACAGGCGTTGGGATTGTCTTTCGCCTTCTGGATATCCTTGGCGGTGATCATCCCTTGCAATTCAAAGTTGTCATCCACCACCAGAACCTTTTCGATACGGTGCTTATGCAGCAGGCTCATCACCTCATCACGACTGGCACCCTCTTTGACCGTCACCAGGTTTTCCTTACGGGTCATGATATTGCGTACCGGATCATCCATCTTGCGTTCAAATCGCAGATCCCTACCCGTGACAATACCAACCAGCTCTTTGCCATCCACCACCGGGACACCGGAGATGTTTCTGGAGCGGGTAAGTTCAACCACTTCGCCAATGCTGACGTAGGGCCCGACGGTGATCGGATCCCGTATCACCCCGCTTTCATACTTTTTAACCTTCTCCACCTCCTGGGCCTGCGTGACGGCATCCATGTTCTTATGGATGATGCCGATCCCCCCTTCGAGTGCCAGTGCAATGGCAAATCGGGACTCGGTAACCGTATCCATGGCGGCCGAAACCAACGGGATATTGAGATCGATTTCCCGAGTCAGTTTGGTCCTTAAATCGACGTCCTTGGGCAGTACCTGTGAGTGGGCGGGTACCAGGAGTACATCGTCAAATGTGAGGGCTTCCTCGATTACACGCATAGCATTTTTTCCGGCTGGAGGGATGAAGTAGCCGGGCATTATAGAAGTTGCAGTCTAGCCGGTAAACCTGCAACAGGCTCGCCCTACATCAGGGTTCTTTCCAAAGTGTGGGAAATCAACCAAACAAAGCAATAAGAAAAAGGATATATTTGTTTATATTTCAATATGTTGTATACATTTCCATTATTCAGATACCGACAGAAAACAGACTTTACACATAACTATTTCCGCGTACGCCACACCGCCCGGTCAGCCGTTCTGCTGGAATGATCAATTGATAAGCGGCGAAAAACCCCACTTTATGCCAAGTTTTTGTCCTGCAGTGAGTGAACCGGCAATCGATTTGGCAACGCCTAGACATGAACTGCCAACACAGTGAATCAATTCGATCGAAGGAAACTGGCAACCCTCTCCGCGACCTGTATTTCGATGATTCTGCCGCTATGCTAGAGGTTAGGGACTCGGACAATGAAGTCAGGAAGTGCAAATGCACAAATTAGTGTTTAACCGGAGTTTTTTCCTCCTTTTTGCCATTGGCTTGCTGATCAATTGGGGTGCTGCATTGGGCAATACCCCCATGACTCTGAGAGTGGGTGTCTATAAAAACCCACCCTTGGTGGATACCGACTCAATGGGCAGGCCGGGGGGACTTTTCATCGACATCCTTGAGCACATCGCCCACCGGGAAGGCTGGAAGGTGCGTTATGTAATCGGAACATGGAGCGACCAACTCTATCGACTCTCTGCGGGAAAAATAGACCTGCTGCCCGCCATAGCCATCAATGAGTCACGACAAAAACGTTTCCTCTTCTCGGATCAGACCATCATTGCCAACTGGGGGCAGATTTACGTTCCTGAAAGCTCGCGGATAGAGACGATTGCCGACCTTGATAAGAAAAATATTGCGGTACTGGCAGACGATGTCTACCTGACCTCGAAGCATGGGCTGCAAGAGATCTGCAAAACTTTCAGGATTGAGTGCCGCACTCAGAAATATGCCACCTATGACATGGTGATGAGGGCAGTTGCCAGTGGCCGGGCGGATGCTGGCCTGATCAGTCGCCTGTATGGACTGAGCCACGGTCATTTCCATAGTCCGGTGGCCAGTCCCATCATATTGATCCCCCTGGATATCCGTTTTGCCATATCCCAACAGAGCCCCAACGCACATACCATCAAGCAACGACTCGATTTTCATCTTGCTATCCAGAAGAGTGACGAACTCTCGATCTACCACCAGCGCCTCAAGACACTCTTCGAAACCCATCCCCCCCCGGCAGCACAACCCTCCCTGCTCTACCAGGTCATCTTTGCAATAGGCACCCTGTTGGCGGCATTGGTATTGATTGCACAAATCCTCAGATGGCGGGTCAGAGTGAAGACCCGACAACTCGCGGCAACCGAGGCTCAATACCACAACTTCTTCGATGGGGTTGCCACGGCGTTATGTGAAGGCGACAGTTCAAAAGCCCTGGCCAGACTGGATCAGCTTTTGGATTCGGGCGTGGAAGACCTGAGAGCCTATTTCGACAACCATCCTGATCAATTGCGTGAGATGTTGTTCTTGATTCGGGTGATCAACGCCAATCCGGCGACCTTCAGACTCTTCGGAGTAAAGAGTCTGAAGACCCTGCAGGAGTGGTTGCCGAAGAGCATCACACCCGAAGTGTTTAGCGCCTTCAAAGAGTTTCTGATCGCCTCCAGTGAAAAACAGACGGTATTCAAATGCGAAGTGCCGCTGCTGACCGCAAAGGGCCAATTAATCCAGGTCATGATCAGCTTTCCCCTATCGGACTCAGCCGAAGAGGTACAGCATATCCCGGTAACCCTGGTGGACGTCTCCCACCTGCGTGAAACAGAAAAGCAACTCTCACTGGTGGTGAAAGGCGCCACTCTGGGGTTTTGGGATTGGAATCTGATCACAGATCAACTCACCGTCAATCAAAACTGGCTGGATCAGCTTGGGCTGGAACCTTCCGCCATGAAACACAGCATTGACGATTGGCGGGAGCGCCTCCACCCCAAGGACAGGGAACGGATCATGCCGATCATCAATCAGCGAATTGAAGAGGGTAAAACCTACAAAGTTGAATTCCGCATGAAACATGCGAACGGTCTGTGGGTGTGGATTGAAGGCTCCGGGGGAGCCGTTGAATTCGATCCGATCACCCAACGACCGACCCGGGCCTGCGGCACCCATCAGGAGATCTCGAAGCGTAAGCGTGCGGCAGAGACCCTCAATACCCTGATGGAGAGTATGGTCGGCATCACCGGTGAGGATTTCTTTGAGCATGTGGCCAGAGAGTTGTGTCACTGGTTCGGTGCGGATGGGGCGAATATCGGAGAACTGGTGGGCAGGAACCAGATCAAATCCCTGGCCAACATCATCGATGGCCGGGTGATTGAGGATTTCTCCTACCATATCAGCGAAACACCTTGCGACAAGGTCATCAGGCAGGGAGCCAGTCTTTTCCCGCAAGGTGTTCAGGATCTTTTTCCAAAGGATGAGGATCTGGTGTTACTCGATGTCCAGGGCTATGCAGGCTCACCGATTCGGGATCGCAACAATACGGTGATCGGTCTTGTCTGGGTGGTATCCCGTAAACCCCTGTTCATGCCACCCGACTGGGCCGATGTGATGGATATCATCGCGGCCCGAATCAGCGCTGAAATCGAGCGCATGAGGGCGATGGAGCGGCTGGCCTATCAGGCTACCTATGATGCGCTCACCGCCCTGCCCAACCGACGTTTACTGCTCGATCGACTGGGTCAGGCTCAATCCCGTTGTCGCCGGCATAACCATCGCGGTGCTGTGTTGTTCATGGACCTGGACCACTTCAAAACCATCAACGATTCACTCGGCCACAATGTCGGTGACATATTGCTACAGCAAGTTGCCGAGCGACTGACCAGCGAAATCAGAGATGAGGATACCGCCTCGAGGCTTGGTGGTGACGAATTCATTGTGCTGTTTGCCGAACTGGACGGTAACTCCCAGATCGCCGCTCAACAAGCCCGCCAAGGCGCCGAAAAAATTCAACTGGCCCTCTCCGCTCCCTACAACATCAGTGACAATGAACTGCATATCACACCCAGTATCGGCATCGTCATCTTTCCAATGGATACCGCCAGTGCTGACGATATTCTTAAATATGCGGATACCGCCATGTATCGGGCCAAAGAGGAGGGCCGCAATACCATCCGCTTCTTCCTACCCGGCATGCAGGACGCGGCAGAACAACAACTTAGGCTGCAAAATGATCTGCGCAATGCCCTGATCAATGATGAGCTGTCTCTCTACTATCAACCCCAGGTCGACCTGGAGGGCAACCTGATCAGCGTTGAAGCACTGTTACGCTGGTACCACCCCAAGCATGGAAAGGTTGAGCCACGCCGATTCATCAGCGTTGCTGAAGAGTCAGGACAGATCCTGCAGATCAGTGAATGGGTGCTCAACCAGGCGCTGCAGAAGATCAAATACTGGTCCGAACAGCTGCAGGACCCCCTCAGCCTGGCAATCAACATCAGTGCGGTCCACTTCCATCAGGCTGGATTTGCAGACCAGATTGAAGAGCTGGTTAACAACACCGGGGTCGACCCCAAACACCTGACCCTGGAAATCCATGAAGGCACCCTGGTGGAGAATTTTGAAGAGGCCACGGAAAAAGTCCTGAAACTGAAAAAACTGGGGGTAAGATTCTCCATCGACTGTTTCGGCATAGGCTATGCCTCGATCGCCTATATCCGCCGTCTACCCGTTGATCAGCTTAAGATCGACCGAAGTTTCATCCGCGACATCTCCAGCGATCCGAAAGACGCACAACTGGTACAGACCATCATCACCATGGCTCAGACGATGGATATCGAAGTGGTAGCGATCGGTGTGGAGACCGATGCTCAATTAAAATTTCTGCGTGACAAAGGCTGCAAGATATTCCAAGGTTACTACTTCAGCCATCCACTGCCGGTGGATCAATTTGAAACCTACCTGAGTAAAGAGACCGCTTGAATCAACAACCCCCAGCCAATAACAGTGCCAGAGAGATCTTCTCCGTTTCCCGCCTGGTACGGGAGACCCGTGCGGTGCTGGAAGCCAGCTTCCCACTCCTCTGGGTCAGCGGAGAGATCTCCAATTTAGCCCAACCGGCCTCTGGTCATATCTACTTCAGTCTCAAAGATGAAGCGGCCCAGGTACGTTGCGCCATGTTTCGCATGAAACGGCAACGACTGCGCTTTCGCCCCGAAAACGGGCAACAGGTGCTAATCCGTGCCAAGGTCAGCCTATATGAAGCACGGGGCGAGTTTCAGTTGATTGCCGAACATATGGAGCCGGCCGGTGAGGGGGCGTTGCGTTTCGCCTTTGAGCAGTTGAAACAGAAACTGGCTGCAGAAGGCCTATTCGACAGTGAACAGAAAAAACCGATACCCGTACCACCCAAACAACTCGGCCTGATCACCTCACCGACCGGCGCAGCCGTACGGGATCTACTCTCCGTGCTGAAGCGCCGTTTTCCCGCTCTGCCGGTGATTATCTATCCGGTCCAGGTGCAGGGTGAGGATGCACCAAGACAGATTGTTCAGATGCTGAAACTGGCCGAACAGCGCCAGGAGTGCGACCTGCTAATCTTAAGCCGGGGTGGCGGCTCTCTGGAGGATCTGCAGGCATTCAATGAAGAGCAGGTTGCAAGAGCCATCCATCAAAGCACCATCCCGGTGGTAAC
>JAKSBX010000196.1 GCA_022360905.1 Chromatiales bacterium | reverse complement strand
TGGGCAGTGATGACTTTGTCGGACTACGCACCTTTCGAACTGGCGATTCGCCAAAACAGATCGACTGGAAGGCCTATGCCCGACAGCAGGGCCTGTTGAGCAAACAGTTCGGTGGCGATCGACATGTGGAGATCACTCTCGATTGGGAACTGATCCCTGAACAGGAACCTGAAAGACGGCTCAGTCTGTTGTGCCGATTCATTCTTCAGCAGGAGGAGTTGCGACACGCTTATGCTTTGAAAATACCTGGCGTCTCCATCGCCAGTGGTCTGGGCAGTGCCCATATGCAGAAGTGTCTGAGCGCCTTGGCCAGATATGGAGTAGCCGATGCTGATCACTGATCACAGTCTCACCGCGAGACAGCATCTCCTAGTCAGCCTCTGTGCCGGCCTGGCGATCATGCCTCATGCTCTACATGTTCCAGTTCCGATCACTCTGTTTCTGATCCTGCTGTTCGTCTGGCGACTTGCAGCACTTCGCTATCCACGCTTCCGACCGGGACGATGGCTGCTGGTACTGGCAACCCTGGGTGGCGTGCTCCTTACGTTCACTCAATATCACACTTTGATCGGCCGGGATGCGGGTGTAGGACTGCTCACGGTAATGATGCTGCTAAAAATACTGGAGGTCCGAAGACGTCAGGATCTCTATGTTGCCGTGTTCATCTCCTACTTTGTGATCATCACCCATTTTCTATTTGATCAGTCGATACCGATGGCCCTCTATCTGTTGTCGGTGATGGTCTGTTTAACCGCCCTGCTGATTGAGATCAATCGTATCCGACCATCCACAACCACGTCAGACCCTTTCATCAGAACCGCAATCATCACCCTACAAGCAATACCGATTGCCGTCATTCTGTTTGTGATATTTCCCCGTTTGAGCCAACCCCTTTGGAATCTAGGGATTGGCAGCAGTGGTACAACGGGTCTCAGCGACCGGGTAACACCGGGCCAGATTGCTGAATTGATTGAATCACCGGAGATCGCTTTCCGGGTAAGCTTCGACAGAGAGGTTCCGGCTGCGGCACAACGATATTGGCGCGGCCTGGTAATTTGGGATACGGATGGTCATAGCTGGTTCAACAACGAGGGGCAGGCATTAGAACGACACATACAACTGAATACTTTTGGCGAACACAGCTATGAGGTTTTTCTTGAAGCCCATCAGCAACGCTGGTTGTATGCCCTAGACCTGCCAGTCAGCAACAACCAGAATTTCAGACTTACCCAAGATCTTCTCTTACAGAGCCGGAAACCGGTCAGGCAGTCGTTAACTTATCAGGTACGATCCACGACCCAACAACAAAACAGAGTTGTGCTACCCGGCATGTTGCAACGGGCCCTTGAACTACCAGGCAATGTAACTCATCGACAATTCGATCTGGTTGAACAGTGGCGCCGTAGTGCCGAAACTCCGAGAGAGATCGTCGATCTTGCATTGGCTCACTTCAATACGCAGCCCTTTGTCTACACACTCAAACCTCCCCATTATCTGGACAATCCCATCGATCAGTTTCTTTTCGAGACTCAAGAGGGTTTTTGTGAACACTTCGCCACCAGTTTCGCTCAACTGATGCGCATTGCCGGCATACCCACCCGCTTGGTCCTGGGTTATCAGGGGGGAGAGTACAATGAGCTGGGTGGCTACTTCATCATTCGCCAATACGATGCTCATGCCTGGACCGAAGTCTGGTTGGAAGAGAGCGGATGGTTGCGTATCGACCCGACCGCCGCCGTTGCACCGGAACGCATTCGCTTTCAACTGAGAAATGATTTTGGCGCAGAGGGTTCACCGGCGATGTTTCAGCTCGACGAACTGGGCCTGGTCGGTTCAAGCCTGCGGCGCTTTGCCCATATGCTGGACAACGCCAACATTCAGTGGCGACGCTGGATCATCGGTTACAACCGAGAACATCAGTTTTCACTGATGCGTAATTTCGGTTTCGACAGGCTGACACCACTCCAGTGGAGCCTGATCGCCATCGGACTGATTGCGATACCACTGCTACTGGTGACATTGAGGTTGGTACTTTCGGGTAGAAACCAACCGGCACCCGAGATTCTTGCTTACAACCGATATTGTAAAAAACTGGCCCGCTCGGGTATTCGCAGGGAAGCCTATGAAGGACCGATGGATTACGCAAAACGAGCGATTGCACAGCGGCCCGATTTGACGGCACCGATCAGCAGAATTACCGCCCTCTATATCAAATTACGATACGGACCCAATCCGGACAAAACCCAGATCCAGAAGCTGATTCGTCAGGTCAAACAGTTTCATCCAGGGCGGCAAAAGCCCGGCTGAGAATCTGTTCGGAGATTCAATCGTGCAGTATGGCGTAAAGTTTGTCTTTTAACATCAAGCGCCGTTTTTTCATCTCTTCCATGTGAAAATCGGAGACCGGTGTGCTCAACTCTTCCAGATTACGGATATGGGCATCCAGCCAGTCGTACTCGTCCATCAGATTGTGAAACACCTCATTACTCTTACGCAGATCGGCAATTTTTTCTGCGTACTCGGGAAATTCATGCAACAGATCATGTGATTCGCCCAGCATCTTTCTCTCCTCTTATTCGGAATCTCTATTTCAACACCTTAAAGCGATTCTGGCTATGGTAACAATGTACTGAATCAAAAAAATTCGGGATATTTTGCACAACAAGGGATTTCCGTATGAATTGGATAGTCGAAATATCCCAACTTCCATGGCCACCAAATCACTATTTTCCGATGCAGAAACTGGAGAATATCCGGCCTAACAGATCGTCGGCCGTAAACTCCCCGGTGATCTCCGAAAGGGCGAGCTGGGCATACCTAAGATCTTCTGCAAGCAGTTCACCGGCCTGATCGCGGTGCAGACTCTGCCGGCCATGGTCGAGATAGTGCATACCCCGCTGCAGCGCATCAAGATGGCGGCGGCGGGCGATAAACTCACCCTCATGTTGATCCTGATATCCGGCACACTGCTTCAAGTGGTCATTCAACAGCGACATACCCAAGCCCTGTTTGGCAGACAGACAAATCTCCACCCCATCCTCAATCTGTCGAAGTCCGGGCTGTTTATCGGTCAGATCGATCTTGTTGCGTATCAGGGTAACCGGCACACCGTCAGGCAAGGTTGCTCTGTCCAACGCCATTGGATCCGGATCACAACGATCATCAAAAACCCAAAGCACTCTGTCGGCTTCGGCCATCTGTTCTCTTGCCCGCCGCACGCCTTCCGCTTCGATCGGATCATCACTCTCACGCAGACCCGCCGTATCGATGATGTGGAGGGGAATACCCTCAATGGTGATGCGCTCCTTGAGCAGATCCCGGGTGGTACCCGGAATCTCGGTGACAATGGCGGATTCACTACCTGCCAGGGCATTGAGCAGACTCGATTTACCCGCATTGGGTCTGCCGGCGATCACCAAAGTCAAACCATCCCGCAACACTCTGCCACTTTGTGCAGATTGAAAAGTCTTTTCAACCAGAGAGATTATTGATTGTAAACGCTCACTAACATGGCCATCGTTGAGGAAGTCTATCTCCTCTTCAGGGAAATCGATCGCCGCCTCAACATAGAGCCGTAACTCAATCAGCTGCTCAACCAGTGTGTGAATACGTTGGGAAAAGTGGCCCTGCAGGGTGCGACTGGCCAGACGCGCCGCGGCATGACTCTGGGCATCGATCAGATCGGCGATAGCCTCGGCCTGCAGCAGATCGAGCTTGTCATTTAGAAAGGCCCGTTCACTAAACTCGCCCGCATGGGCGACTCTGGCACCGGCCTGGAGTACAGCCTGAAGCAATAGATCCATAACCACCGGACCGCCATGGCCCTGGAGTTCCAAGACATCTTCACCGGTGAAAGAGTGGGGAGCCGGAAAATAGAGCGCGATTCCCTGGTCGATCAGCTGCTGATGCTGATCGACAAAATCAACCAGTTTAGCCACCCTCGGTGGTGGAAGATCACCGATCAGGGATTGAGCAATTTGTGGACAATTGGCGCCACTGATGCGGACGATCCCGACCCCACCGCGGCCGGGTGGGGTTGCGACGGCGGCGATGGTATCACGTTGCGTCATTCAACCTCAGGTTGCCGCATTCTCGATCTGGCGGGTGATGTACCACTGCTGAGCAATGGAGATCAGGTTGTTCACCACCCAGTAGAGTACCAGCCCGGCCGGGAAGAAGGCGAAAAAGATGGTAAACACAAACGGCAGACTCATCATGATCTTCGCCTGCATCGGATCGGGCGGCGCCGGATTGAGCTTCTGCTGGACAAACATGGAGACACCCATGATCAACGGCAGAATGAAATAGGGATCCTTCTCCGAAAGACTCTCTATCCAGAGAATCCAGGGTGCGTGACGCAACTCAACACTCTCCAGCAATACCCAGTAGAGAGCGATAAAAACCGGTATCTGTACCAGAATCGGCAGACAGCCACCCAATGGGTTGATCTTCTCTGTTTTATAGAGTTCCATCATGGCCTGCTGGAAACGCTGTTTGTCATCTCCATAACGATCTTTCAGCGCTTGCACTCTGGGGGTGAACTTGCGCATGTTGGCCATCGATTTATAGCTTGTCTCGGAGAGCTTATAGAACACAGCCTTGATCAGAATCGTCAGCAGTATGATTGCCCAACCCCAGTTGCCTACCATGTTGTGGATGGTCTTCAGCAACCAGAAAATCGGTTTGGCGATCACGGTAAGCCAGCCATAGTCGACGGTCAGTTCCAAACCTTCCGCAATCTTCTCCAATTGGTCCTGAAGTTTCGGACCGATATAGAGTTGACGACTGATCTGTTGAGTCTGTCCATGTTCAACTGTAATGGAAGGGGAGTAGCTGCCAAGCAGATATTTGCCGCCACTCAATGCATTCGTATAGTAGTGCTCTACCTGCTCCTTGGGTGGAATCCAGGCACTGAGAAAGTAGTGCTGGATCATCGCCAGCCAACCGCGATCCGTATCGATATCGAGTTTCTTACTCGCCATATCGTCGAAATCGACCTTCTCGTATTTATCCTTCGGGTTGTAGTAGACACCACCGGTGTAGGTGTAGGTTGTAAAACCATTGCCGTCACCATCCGGTTCAACCCGCTGCAACTGACCATAATCACGGGCTGCCCAGCTCTCACCAGACTGGTTTTCGATCAGATAATCCACATCGATCAGATAGCTACCACGGTTCAGAGTGAACTGTTTAGTGACCGTCACACCATCAGGGCTCTTCCACACCATGGGAATAATCAGCTGATCCTGATTCTCACCCATCTCGTAGCTTGTCTGCTCACTCTGATAGATGGCTTCATGGCTCGGAGCCTTACCTTTCTCCGATCCGATCAGTCCGGATTGAGCGATATAGAGGTCAGAACCAGAGGGTGATAACAGCTCCACCTTCAGATCAGGGGTATCCAGTGACTCAAAATATTGCAGCAGGTCAGCCCTTTGAACCGTACCACCCTGAGTGGAAATCTCCAGCTTCAGCAGATCGGTCACCACATGGATCACTTGGCCATTCTGGCCGCTCTCCATGCCACTGGGAACCGCACCACCCGCAGCAGCCTGGGGAAGATCTGCTTTAACCGCTGCAGTCGGCACCCCGGAATCCTCACCACTCTGAGGAGTGGCCAGATTGCCATTCTGTCTGGCCGCCTGCTCGGCTTCCCGTTGCGCGGGAATACCGTAATCCTGCTGCCAGGCTTGATAGATCAACAGCCCCAGAAAGGCCAGCGTAAAGAAGAGAATCAGTCTTAGATTATCCATGGAACTGCTTTTTTTGAGGTTCGGGTACCGGGTCCACCCCACCTTCATGCCAGGGGTGACAACGTGAAATTCGCTTCAGCGCCAGCCAAAATCCGCGCAAAGCCCCATGCTTTTCGATCGCCTCGAGAGAATAGGCAGAGCAGCTGGGATAAAAACGGCAGTGCTGGCCGACAAAGGGGCTTAGTATAGTTTGGTAGAGCCTGATCAGAAAGATCAATATTTGGCGCATTGCTCTGCAATCCTATGCCAATGGTGCTGTAGTGAATTGAGACAATCTCGATTATCCGCAAGTGCCGCGCCATGTCTGGCGACAACCACCAAATCCAAGCCAGTCAATCGTGCCTGGTTGAGCCGGAAACTCTCGCGAATGATACGCTTGATACGGTTTCTGTCCACTGCTTTTCGGCAATGCTTTTTAGCGACCGCCAGACCCAAGCGAGCATAAACAGATCGGTTCGGATAGGCCAGTACCAGAAAGAAGCGATCGCTCGAGCGCCGACCTTCACTAAAAACCCGACGAAATTCGTCGGGTTTGAGTAATCTACGGTTTCGGGGGAAAGCCCCTTCAGATATTGGCAATGAACCCTGGCTCAGAGAGCGATGCGGGCACGACCTTTGGCGCGACGCGCCTTCAGCACTTTACGGCCATTACGAGTTGCCATGCGCGCACGAAAACCATGAGTGCGGGCTCTTTTCAAGTTACTGGGCTGAAATGTTCTTTTCATAGCTGCTTACCGGTAAATCCGCCAATGAAGTATGGACGAAAAAAAGACGCGTAGCCTAGTCCTAAACACTAGGGCTTGTCAATAGACAAAGCGTATAAAACCCTCACAACAAATTCAATTTTAACTGTGGATAACTCTGGCTACCCAGAGTAGACTTGCATAATTCCAGCCGTTGGCGACAAATTCCTTGTGGCCTTGTCCGGACGCGCGGGAAGTTCTTCTTTGTTTAAATACCAAGCCGATTAAAGACTGTCGCTGGAGAGTGAAATTGGACCTTTGGCACCGCTGCACTGAGCACCTGGAGCAAGTACTCTCACCACAGCAATACAACACCTGGATCCGGCCACTACAAATCATTGAAGATGCAAAGCTACTTCGGCTGCTTGCGCCAAACCGCTTCGTACTCGATTGGGTTCGCAACCACTACCTGGATCAGATCCAAAATCACCTCAATGTCGTATGTAACGGAGAGGCACCCAAGGTACTCATAGAGATCGGTTCAAAAAGCCGTCCACAGAAAAAACAGCCGATTACGCCGCCTCAGCCAATCACCGTAACCTCGGGTGGCGACAATACAACGCCAATTCAGAGCAATCTCAATCCCAACTTCATCTTCGATACCTTTGTCGAAGGTAAATCCAATCAGATAGCCCGAGCTGCCTCCATACAGATTGGTGAAAATCCTGGCAAAGCTTACAACCCACTCTTTATATATGGTGGGGTGGGTCTGGGTAAAACCCACCTGATGCATGCCGTCGGCAATATGATGCTGAAAAAGAACCCGCAGGCCCGTGTTGTCTACCTCCACTCAGAGCGGTTCGTTGCAGAGATGGTCAAAGCTCTGCAGCACAACACCATCGAACAGTTCAAAAAGAAGTACCGTTCAGTAAATGCCCTGCTGATCGATGATATTCAGTTTTTCGCAGGCAAAGAGCGTTCACAGGAGGAGTTCTTCCACACCTTCAATGCGCTTTTCGAATCCCAGCAACAGATTATTCTCTCCAGTGACCGGTTTCCAAAAGAGGTCACCGGACTGGAAGAGCGCCTCAAATCCAGATTCGGTTGGGGACTTACCGTCGCCATAGAGCCACCGGATCTGGAAACCAGAGTTGCCATTTTGCAGAGTAAGGCACTACAACTGAATGCTGAGCTCCCCAACGAAGTTGCTTTCTTTATGGGCAAGCGCATCAGATCTAATATACGTGAACTGGAAGGCGCATTACGACGGGTGATCGCCAATGCAACCTTCACCGGTCGGGATATCAACCTGGATTTCGCGAAAAATGCACTTCGGGATATGCTGGCCGCACATGATAAACAGATTACCATTGAGAATATTCAAAAGACGGTGGCTGAATATTTTCAGATAAGAACATCAGATCTGGTCTCTTCGAAACGAAGCCGATCGATCGCAAGACCGAGACAGATTGCCATGACTCTGGCAAAAGAGCTGACCAATCACAGTCTGCCGGAAATTGGCAGCGCCTTTGGCGGCAGGGATCATACGACTGTGATCCATGCCAACAGAAAGGTCAAAGAGTTGAGAGAGAGTGATCCGAGAATATCCGAAGATTATTCCAATCTGTTAAGAACACTGAGTAGTTAATGTGGATAAAATGTTTAAAACAAAAGCTAAATTTAACGGCGTGAGTTATCCACAATCCACCAACACCTATTCATCAGGATTAGGGCTGCTCAATACAGCAGAAAAAGCTCGAAAAACTCTTAAAAAAACAAATAGATATACAAGATGAACTTAGATATCTACAGGCCTAATAATAATAACAGGTCTAAATATCTAAAATATATAATTAAGATACTGAGTGGATAAAATGAAAATCAGCACCGAACGAGAAAACTTGCTTGGACCACTACAGAAGATTGCAGGTGTTGTCGAACGCAGACAAACACTGCCCATATTGGCAAACATTCTGGTGAATGCGAATAACGGTCAATTAAATCTCACTGCTACCGATCTAGAAGTTGAATTGAAAACTCAGACAGATGCCGAATGTGATGGTGATGCTGATTTCACCATACCAGCGAGAAAGCTTCTCGATATCTGTAAAGCGCTACCAGAATCTGCAACGGTCAGCCTCGATATCAGTGAAGACAAAGTAAAATTGCAATCCGGTCGAAGTCGCTTCTCACTCAGTGTTCTTCCGGCCCGTGACTATCCGGTCATAGAGCCGACACCCAGTAGCACAGTATTTACAATCAAGGAGTCAGTGCTCAATACGCTGATTGAAAACACTCAATTTGCCATGGCACAACAGGATGTTCGCTATTATCTGAATGGCATGTTGCTGGAGCTTTCAGGGGGTGACATTCGAACGGTGGCAACTGATGGACATCGACTGGCAATGAGTCAGTCGCTAAAAGCGATCGAGGATACAACCAATCTTCAAGTCATCCTGCCAAGAAAGGCTGTCATAGAACTGAGCAGATTACTGGGTGACAATGACAATGATATCAAGGTCGAACTCAGCAACAGCTATATCAAAGTTCTTTTCGAAAAAACTGTCTTTACTTCAAAACTGATCGATGGAAGATTTCCGGAGTATCAACGGGTCATGCCTACAGGATCAGACAAAGAAGTTGAAGCAGAGAAGAGTGCCATTAAACAATCACTGACCAGAGCCTCCATACTTTCCAATGAAAAATACCGAGGTATCAGATTTCACCTGTCAAACAATTTGCTTGAACTCCAGGCACACAACCCGGAGCAGGAAGAATCTGAGGAAGAGCTTGAAGTTAACTATCAAGGCGAAGAGCTTAAAATCGGTTTTAACGTCGGCTACATACTCGATGCGATATCTGCGATAAAAGAGGAGACGATCGTTATCGAACTGAAGGATACCAACAGCAGTGCTCTGATCTACGGCAAGGACAACAAAGACAGCAAATATGTTGTTATGCCTATGCGAATCTAGAATAAGTAGATTTACAAAAAAGAATACAGGCAACTTTTTAACACACGTCGTAAATTGCATCTGCAAAGGCTCAAGATACAAAATCTCCGCAATATCACAGATGCGGAGATTTTCCCTTCCTCAAGTCTCAACTTTATTACTGGCGCAAATGGTGCCGGTAAAACGACAATTTTAGAGTCCATCTACCTCCTGGCAAGAACCCGATCCTTTAGACAGAGCCAGAACAGAACGCTCATAAAGTCTGGCGAAGAAGAGCTCACAATCTTTTCAGAACTCGAAAGTGAAAATGGCACTAAATCGAGGATTGGTCTGAGTAAGCGCAAAGAGACGACTACAGTACATATCGACAGGAAAAAAATATCTAAGCTCTCCGAACTGGCCAGATCGATTCCGCTCACCATCATTACACCCAATATTCAAAGAATTGTAGAAGAGGGGCCAGTACACAGAAGAAAGCTTCTCAATTGGGGAATGTTCCACGTGGAACCAACTTATGCGCAACTGGCTCAACGATACAACCAGACAATCAGCCAAAGAAATCGCGCGTTATCCGGTAATCGCGACGACCTTTCAGTCTGGACTAAGCAGTTGGTTGATTTAGGCAACCGGCTTAACCAGATACAAAAGAGCTATTTGGATGAGTGGAATGGATCACTCAAACAGCTGACTGAGAATCAGAGCAACGGTTACGACTGCAATCTGGAACTCTACAGTGGATGGAGAAAAGGTATTACGCTTGAAGAAGCCTTGGATGAGCTTACTCAGACCGATAGAGAAAGAGGATTTACCTCTGCTGGTCCCCATCGACTCGATGTGAAGATTCAAGTCAATGGAAGGGGAGTGAAAAACTATTTCTCAAGAGGACAGAGCAAGCTGTTGGCATTGAACCTAATGCTCTCCCAAACAAAACTATTACAGAAAAAGCAGCAAGAGAAACCAATCCTACTGGTCGATGATATTCAATCTGAGTTGGATACAGCCAAATACTTACAGGTTCTGCACACCATCTCCGAACTGAAAACACAAACCTACATCACGGACCTGAGCGAGAGAATCTGCGAGTCGTTCGAAGCGGATCAATTTAGATTGTTCCACGTGGAACATGGTCAGATCGTTAATCGTTAAATCAGTCGTAACTCGGGTGAAAGTGTAGGTATAATAGGCCCTTTTATCCTCTATAGGTTTTCTCCACGGAAAAATTAATGAGTTACGATTCCTCGAATATCAAAGTACTGAAGGGTCTTGATGCTGTCAGAAAGCGTCCGGGTATGTACATCGGCGATACGGATGATGGTACAGGACTTCATCATATGGTTTTCGAGGTGGTGGATAACTCTATCGATGAGGCACTCGCGGGTTACTGTAATGAGATTAAAGTGACCATACACTCAGATAAAAGGGTGACTGTGAGTGACAACGGTCGAGGTATTCCTGTTGACGAACATCCAGAAGAGAAAAGGTCTGCTGCAGAAGTCATTATGACCGTGCTCCATGCCGGGGGTAAGTTTGATGACAACTCTTACAAGGTATCTGGTGGTTTGCATGGCGTTGGTGTTTCTGTGGTCAACGCTCTCTCGGAAGAGTTGAAGCTCAAGATCCGAAGACAGGGTAAGGTTTGGGAGCAGACCTACAAACATGGCGTGCCCGTCTCAGATTTGGAAGCGGTGGGTGATACGCAAAAAAGCGGTACCAGCGTAACCTTCCTGCCGAGTAGTGATACCTTCACTAATATTGAGTTCCACTACGACATATTGGCGAAACGACTAAGAGAGCTCTCTTTTCTGAACTCTGGCATCAAGATCGTTTTGAAAGAGGAGGCCACAGGCAAAGAGGATATCTTCGAGTACGTCGGCGGTATTCTTGCCTTTGTTGAGCATCTGAATCGCAACAAGTCGCCACTGCATGAGAAGGTATTCAGCTTTTCTGATGAGCGAAATGACATTGCCGTGGAGATTGCCATGCAGTGGAATGAGTCCTATCAGGAGAGTATCTTTTGCTATACCAATAACATTCCCCAGCGGGATGGGGGTACTCACCTTGCTGGTTTTCGCGCCGCGCTGACTCGTACTCTGAATCAATATATCGAGCAGTCGGGATTATCCAAGAAGCAGAAGGTGAATACATCCGGGGATGATGCCCGTGAAGGCCTGACCGCCGTGTTGTCTGTTAAGGTTCCTGATCCGAAGTTCTCTTCACAGACAAAAGACAAGCTTGTCTCTTCTGAAGTGAAAGGCGTTGTAGAGAATCTTTTGACCGAAAACCTGAACTCTTTTCTGTTAGAGAATCCGGGGGACGCAAAGAATATTGCGGGTAAAATGATTGAGGCGGCACGAGCCAGGGAAGCCGCTCGCAAAGCGAGAGAGATGACTCGCCGCAAGGGTGCGCTGGATGTTGCCGGTTTACCCGGTAAATTGGCCGATTGTCAGGAGAAAGATCCTGCACTCTCCGAACTCTATCTGGTGGAGGGTGACTCAGCCGGAGGGTCTGCCAAGCAGGGTAGGGACAGACGCTTTCAGGCGATACTGCCCCTGAAGGGTAAGATCCTCAATGTGGAGAAAGCCCGCTTCGACAAGATGCTATCCTCGGCTGAAGTTGGCACACTGATTACCGCATTAGGTTGTGGTATTGGTCGGGAGGAGTTCAATCCGGACAAATTGAGATACCATCGGATTATTATCATGACCGATGCCGATGTGGATGGCGCCCACATCCGAACCCTTCTGCTGACTTTCTTCTACCGACAAATGCCCGAGTTGATTGATCGGGGGCATGTCTATATTGCTCAACCGCCACTCTACAAAGTGAAGAAAGGAAAACAGGAGCAGTATCTGAAGGATGATCAGGATCTGAATAACTACTTTCTGCAATCGGCCCTGGATAACGCTGCGCTGATCGTAACCTCTGGGGCGCCACCGTTGTCCGGTGAAAGCCTCGAAACCATGGCCAGATCTTTCCTTGCTGTGATGGCCAGCATTAGTCGTCTCTCGCTCCGTTACGATGGAGATCTTTTGGAAAAGCTGATCTATATGCCAAAGATCGATGAGCAGATGATTGAAGATAAAAGCCGTATTGAGGCCTGGATCAAGGAGCTGGAATCGAGACTGAATACGGATCTGGGTATTTCAGAGTCCTGTACTTTACAACTGCTGGATGAAAATAACGGTGAGGAAGCAGGCCTGTTATTGACCAGAAAAGTGCATGGGATCGGCAATGAAAAAATGATTCCTTTTGACTTTTTTAACAGCGTTGAATATAGGAAGATCGTTGAGTTGGGCAGCCAGCTCAGTGGTTTGTTGAGTGACGATGCGGTGGTCAAAAGAGGTGAAAAGGAGCATCCGGTGAGCAGCTTTAAACAGGCCCTGGATTGGCTGATGGATGATGCCAAACGTGGACAGCATGTACAGCGCTACAAAGGTCTGGGTGAAATGAACCCGGAACAGCTCTGGGAGACCACCATGAATGCTGACAGCCGTCGTCTGCTACAGGTCAGTATTGAGGATGCGGTGGCCGCAGATCAGATCTTTGCGACCCTCATGGGTGATCAGGTCGAACCCCGTCGGGACTTCATCGAGACCCATGCGCTTACCGTTGAAAATCTCGATGTGTAGTCTTGATACAGGCTATGTAAGTGAGTAATTACTTACGGTCTGTACCTTATTATCAAAGTAGATTAGCTTCTTTCATTGGGTAAACTGTCGACGGTGGATTCGATCCACTCTTCAGCCTCCTGGTTGATCTCAGAGGATGCTTTATCCGCCGTCTCAATGAGCGGGCCGATCACGACATCGATCACCCCTGGGTATTTGCGCAGATCCCGTCGGCGCCAAAAAACCCCTGCATTGTGTGCTACCGGGAGTACCGGATAGGCCGATTTCTCAGCCAAAATTGCTCCGCCGATGCCATAGCGCTTGCGGGTGCCTGGTGCTACCCGGGTGCCTTCAGGAAAAACGATTACGTGGTTGCCTGATTTGAGTCGTTCAATACCCTGTTCAATAATCTGCTCCACAGCTTTACGTCCGGACTTGCGGTCGATGGCGATGGGTCGGAAGTAGACCATGATCCAGCCAAAGAATGGCACGAACAGCAACTCCCTTTTCAATACCCAGGATTTGGGACCAGGTATGACACTGATCAGGGCGATGGTCTCCCAGGCCGATTGATGCTTGGCGAATATAATGCAGTTCTTTTCCGGCAGATGCTCGGCACCCGTGATCCGATAGGTCAAGCCACAAAAAAATTTAAGTGCCCAAAGGTTGAGACGGCTCCAACTGGTATCGAAAAAATGAACCTGCTTTCGCGGCAGCGCCCAGGCAACCAGACTGCCAACGGTGGCAATGACAATGGTAGTGATTACCAGAAAAGTGAAATAGAGAATCGATCTAAGCAGGATCATTGGTGGTCCATCTCATTGATGAGTTGTAGGGCAAAGCTGTTTAGGTTTTCGTAGACGGGCGTTTCCACCAGCCTACCTGAAAGTTGTCTGACGGTTTTCTCGCCATTGCCACTGCGAACCAGAATGGGCTGTGCACCAACTTTGGCGGCGGCCTGCAGATCCCTCAGAGAGTCACCGACAATCGGTACATCGTTCAAAGCCGTCTGGCTGCGCTGGGCGATCGTCTCATAGAGCCCGGTGTTGGGTTTGCGGCAGTCGCAACCCTCATCCGGACCATGGGGGCAGAAAACGATGCCTTCAATATGACCACCAACCTGCTGCACCGCATCCACCATTTTCTGGTGAATCCGATTCAATGTCTCAATGTCGAACAGACCCCGGGCCAGACCTGACTGATTGGTAGCGACAAATACCCGGTATCCGGCGCGGCTCAATCTGGCGATGGCATCGAGACTGCCGTCGATCGGCTGCCACTCGTCCGGATGTTTGATGTAAGCGTCGGAATCCTGGTTGATCACCCCATCCCTGTCAAGAATAATAAGTTTCATGAAGTAAGTGCTTACTATCAGTCTACATCTCTGAATTCAGAGACCCGCACTCGTCCATTGATCATTCGGGAATCCCTTTTATCGAGCTTTGCCATCTTCTCCCAGAATGCCTTGTTGAGGTCAAAATCCTGAGCAATGGCGGTACCCATCACCAGTATCAACAGATCCGCAACCTCTTCAGCCAGATCGGCCTTCGGCTTACCCTTGGTGACACAGGCCGAAATCTCCCCCAGCTCTTCAGCCATCAGCGCTACCCGGTAGTTCATCTCTTCACCACCGGTTTCACGAAACCGATGTTTGTCGTGAAAGGCCTGTACCGCTGCCAGCATCTGCTGGTACGAGTCCTCGTTCATGGCTGGTTTTCCTGTACCTGCAGACGCGTGATGTCCGCGACAGAGAGAAACAGTCTTTCCAGTTGGGAGAGTAGCGACAAACGGTTGGTTCTGATTTTCTGGTCATCGGTCATGACCATCACCTGATCGAAAAAGCTGTCCACCGGTTCTCTCAAACCCGCCAGGATCTGCAGACCTTTGGCATACTCACCCTGCTCGAACAGCGGTTGAGCCAGCGGTGCCAGTTCGTCCATTTTCTGAGCGAGTTGATGCTCGGCCTGATCCTCATAGAGGGCCGGATCGGCTTTCTCCGCCAGTGGATCGCTGCTCTTCTTCAGAATATTGCGGATACGTTTGTTTGCCGCCGACAGACTTTCCGCCTCCGGCAACTTGCTGAAGGCCTCGATGGCCCACACCCGCTGATCGAAATCGGCCAGGGTTTTGGGCGCCACATCGGCGACGGATTGAAACAGATCCACGCTGATACCCAGCTCGCTGTAGATACCTTTGAGACGTTCCAGCATGAACTGATAAACGGAGGTGGCTACCTTCTCCTCGGTTAACTTATCGCCCAAGGTTTCGGCGACGGATTCGAGAAGTGCTGGGAGGTCCAGGGTAAGTGAGTGCTCACGTATGATTCGCAATGCGCCAAGTGCGGCGCGTCGCAGGGCGAACGGATCCTTGTCGCCGGTAGGCTTCTGGCCGATGCCGAAGATACCCACCAGGGTATCCAGTTTTTCGGCTAATGAGACGGCGATGCCTGTTGCTGTCTGTGGCAGTTGATCACCGGAAAATCTCGGCATATAGAACTCGTCCAGCGCTTGTGCCAGCTCATCGGACTCCCCGTCCCGCTGAGCCTGATATCGACCCATGATGCCCTGCATCTCGGGAAACTCGTAGACCATGTTGGTCATCAGATCGCAGCGACTCAGCAGTCCGGCACGATAGGCCAGCTCGCTGTCACCACCGCTATCCGCGGCAATGCGTTTCGCCAGTTCGGCAACCCGCTGGGATTTGTCATACATGCTGCCCAGCTGATTCTGAAAGACCACATGTTTGAGGGATTCCTGGTGATCTGCGAGGGGTTTCTTACCATCCTGCTCCCAGAAAAACATCGCATCCGCCAGGCGTGGTCTGATCACCCTTTCGTTACCCTCCCGGATCAGATCCGGCTGTGGGCTGTCGATATTGGCGATGGTGATGAAATGGTTCATCAGCTGGCCGTCACCGGTAAACAGGGGAAAGTACTTCTGGTTGCCTTTCATGGTAGCGACCAGGGCTTCCTGAGGTACTGCCAGAAACCGCTCTTCGAAGCTGGCGCTAATCGGCAGCGGCCACTCGTTGAGTGCGGTGACCTCATCCAGAAGATCGGAATCCAGATCGGCTACGCCGCCAAGTTCAGAGGCGCTCTGTTGTACGGATTCCGAGATTTTCTGTTTACGTTTTTCGAAATCCGCGATCACGTAGCCCAAGTCTTCCAACACCGAGGCATAATCCTGAGGGTTGTAGATGGTGATCGCACTGGGATGGTGAAAGCGATGGCCATAGGTCAGGCGGTCAGCTTCCGCATCGAGTAGCGTGCAGGGTACCACCTGATCGCCGAGTAGAAACATCAGCCAGTGAACCGGACGGACAAACTGGGCATCCGAATCACCCCAGCGCATGCGCTTAGGGATAGGCAGTTTGTTGAGTGCCTGGGTGGCGATCTCCGGCAGCAGTTCTTCTGCTGGCTTGCCTTTCGAGTGAACACGGTAGCTCAACCACTCCCCTTTGTCGGTCTTCTGCCGTTGCAACTGATCGACGGTTGTCTGGCAGGAACGGGCAAAACCCTCGGCCGCTTTGGTGGGATTGCCCGAATCGTCAAACGCGGCCTGAACGGCGGGTCCGCGACGCTCCATCTCACTGTCGGGTTGTCGAACATCGCAATCCCTGACCAGCAGGGCCAGACGACGAGGTGTGGCGAAAGGTACAACCTCACCGTGGGTCAGATTGGCCTGTTTGAGGCCGGCAATGAACGATTCGGTTAAAGATTGACTGAGGCGTTTCAGGGCCTTGGGTGGCAGTTCTTCAGTGCCCAGTTCAAATAACAGGTCTGCTTGATCAGCCATGAGCAGCCTCCTTAGATGACTCGAGCATGGGGAATCCGAGACGCTCTCTGGCGTCGTAGTAGGCTTGTGCCACATCGCGCGCCAGGCCTCTTACTCGGAGGATATAGCGTTGTCTTTCTGTGACCGAAATGGCATGGCGGGCATCGAGCAGGTTGAAAGTATGCGATGCCTGAAGTACCTGTTCATAAGCCGGTAGCGGCAGACCCAGCTCAATCAGTTTGCGCGACTCCTTTTCGCACTGATCGAACTGGCCGAACAGATAGTCCACATCCGCATGTTCAAAATTGTAGGCGGACTGTTCAACCTCGTTCTGGTGGAACACGTCACCATAGGTCACGGTACCTTGAGGTCCCTCGGTCCAGACCAGGTCATAGATACTCTCCACACCTTGCAGATACATGGCGATCCGTTCCAGGCCATAGGTGATCTCACCGGTTACCGGGCGGCAGTCGAGGCCGCCCACTTGCTGGAAGTAGGTAAACTGGGTCACTTCCATGCCGTTGAGCCAAACCTCCCAACCGAGTCCCCAGGCGCCCAAAGTGGGCGATTCCCAATTGTCTTCGACAAAGCGGATATCGTGCAGATTCAGGTCCAGACCGAGCATCTGCAGGGAACCCAGATAGAGCTCCTGGATGTTCTTTGGCGACGGTTTCATCACCACCTGGTACTGATAGTAGTGCTGTAAACGGTTGGGATTATCCCCGTAACGGCCGTCTGTGGGTCTGCGGGAAGGCTGTACATAGGCCGCATTCCAGGGTTCCGGTCCGATTGAACGGAGAAAGGTTGCGGTATGGAAGGTACCGGCACCCATCTCCATATCATAGGGTTGAAGCACAATGCATCCCTGGTCTGCCCAATAGTCTTGTAGTGCGAAAATCAGATCCTGAAATGTCTGGATGTTTCGCTGTTTCGGTTCTGCCGCTTGATTCACAACGAGGCCCCGTTGATGTGGATGAAAACCGCGTAAGTATAACGATGCCGCCTGCCGATGGCTAACTTTCCAGCGGTCAGCGTGGGCCGTTATAGGGAATCGGGGGAGTGGCACTTACTGAAGGTATTTACGTCCCAATTGCGAGGAAAATTGGGCCACACTTAACGGATTAACCGCCAAAGAACGCCAATCACCGCAAAATGTCGCGAATAACTCACATATTGAGGCTACATTTGCGTATTTTCGCGGTGATTGGCGCTCATTGGCGGAATATTCCCTTAAGTTATTAAGTGCCACTCGGAATCAGGGCAATTTGCCGGGATCCGGTTATTGATCGATCTACGGTCAGAGTGAAAGTGCCCCTTTCATCAGCGACATGATGCTTTCGCCGCCTTCGGATTGCAGATATTCGAGAACAATCGGCACAAACTGACCGACCATGTTCGAATCCATGCCCAGGTTACCGAAAGCGGAGGCCAGGCTGGCCAGGTTTCCGGCCGAGCTGTCACCGCCCAGCATGGAGGCCACAGCCCCAACAGTAGCGGACTCCTTACTGGATGATTGGGCGCTGGCCATCATCTTGTCGATGCCGGGTACCACAGAAGCGATTTGTGAAAAATCCTCTGCGGAGAGGTTGTTTTGCGCCATCTGAAACAGCGAGCCGGCGCCACCCGATGCCTGCTCACTGGTCACACCGAGCTGACTGGTCAGTGCATCGAGCAGTCCATTGGCAAAAACCGAAGCGGTGGAAAACAGCAGGGTGAGGGTTAGTAGTGTGCGGGCGAGAGTTTTCATAGATCCATCCTCAGATTATCGATTTGGTCGGATCATTATATTCCCAACAGGAAGGCTGTTGATTCCCTGTTTTGTAAAAGGATGTTGCAGAGTTCTTACGCTCTAATATAAATAATGAATGCCGCGAATGGACGCGAATCACCGCCAATAAACGCGAATTGTCAGTGTGCTTTTGAATGACAGCTAAATAATTTGCACCGATTCGCGGTGAATGGCGTCCATTTGCGGAGAATTCAGAAACTTCAGAGTCTTGGAAGATTAAGCCCGATCGTCCTAACCAAGCAGGTTTCGGGTATAATTTGCGGTTTTAACATCGACACGATTTCATGAGCGAACAAAGAAAGGCAGTTGCACTGATTTCCGGTGGTCTGGATTCACTGCTGGCGGCCCGGGTGATCCAGGACCAGGGTATTCATGTGGAAGGTATCAACTTTTTCACCGGCTTCTGTGTCGAAGGGCATACCCATGCCATTCGCAAGCGGGATCAGCATAAGGAGAAACGCAACAATGCCCTCTGGGTGGCGGAACAGCTGGGCATCAAGCTGCATATCGAGGATATCGTCGATGAGTACAAGCAGGTCCTGACCAATCCGAAGCATGGCTATGGGGCGAATCTGAATCCCTGTCTCGATTGCAAGGTATTCATGGTTCGCAAGGCCCATGAATGGATCGAGCGGAAAGGCTTCGATTTCATCATTACCGGCGAGGTGATCGGCCAGCGTCCCATGTCCCAACGCAAAGAGACGATGCCGATTGTTGCCGATGAATCGGGTGCAACGGATCTGCTGCTGCGTCCCTTGTGCGCGAAGAATCTGCCGGAGACCCTGCCGGAGAGAGAGGGCTGGGTGGATCGGCAAAAATTATTCGATTTCTCCGGGCGCAGCCGCAAGCCGCAAATGGCCTTGGCTGCCAGCCTGGGGATAGAGGACTATGCACAACCGGCCGGTGGTTGCTGCTTTCTGACCGATGAGCAGTATGCGGTGAAATTGAAGGATCTGTGGCAGGCCCGGGGCAGCCGGGATTATGAGATGGACGATATCATGCTGCTCAAGGTGGGTCGTCACCTGCGACCCAGCAAGGCCTACAAAGTCATCATTGCCCGCGAAGAGGGTGAGTCGAATTTCCTACAGGGCTACAGAAAGGGCTTTCCCCACATCAAGACGGTCAGTCATGGTGGTCCACTGGCGCTGATCGATGGTGAAGTAACCGATCAGGATGTGGAACTGATCGGCAGACTGGTGGCCCGTTACAGTCAGGGCCGCAATGCGGAAGAGGTCGTGTTGGCCTATACCGATCTGGCCGGCGACACCCGTGAGTTGCGGGTCGATCCCATGAAGCCCCATGAGATCCCGAAAGATTGGCTGATATGAAACGACACCAGATTGATTGTCGCCGGCTGCTCTGTCCAATGCCGGTAATCAAAGTGCAGAACGCCATCGAGGATCTGCCGGCGGGAACCCTGGTGGAGGCGATCTGCACAGATCCGGGGGCGTTGAACGATATTCCGGCCTGGAGCAGAATCAATGGGCATCGGTTGGTGGAGACCAGAACCGATGACGGAGAGTATATCGTGGTTGTGGAAGTGGTAGGCGAGTAGAGCATGAACCGGGATCATCGCTATGAAGTAAGCCGTAAAGCGGCAATCGTAGGTGCCGTCACCAACAGTGTGCTGGCGATATTGAAGATCGTGTTCGGCTGGCTGGGACACTCCCAGTCATTGATTGCCG
This sequence comes from Chromatiales bacterium, assembly GCA_022360905.1. Lineage (GTDB taxonomy): Bacteria > Pseudomonadota > Gammaproteobacteria > Chromatiales > Chromatiaceae > Thiodiazotropha. Next base: position 24,472 of record JAKSBX010000196.1, on the reverse strand, counting down.
ATGGCATTCACTCCCTCTCGGATCTGCTCACCGACGCACTGGTGATTTTTGCTGCCCGTCACGCCAATGAGGCGCCGGATGAGGAGCATCCCTACGGTCATGGACGTTTCGAAACTGTCGGTACGCTGGTGCTTGGAGGTTTTTTGCTCACTGTTGGTGTCGGCATCATCTGGGACGCGGGTGAGCGCCTCTTCTCACCGGAAGATCTGTTGCAGCCGGAGATGTTGACCCTCTATGTGGCGGCCTTCTCCATCCTGGCCAATGAGGCGCTGTTTTTCTATACCCGTCATCTGGCCAATCTGATCAATTCCGATCTGCTGAAGGCCAACGCCTGGCACCATCGCAGTGATTCCGTCTCATCCATCGTGGTGTTGGTCGGTATTGGCGGCACCATTCTCGGACTGCCCTATCTGGACGCCATTGCCGCGGTATTGGTTGGTCTGATGGTGCTAAAGATCGGTTGGGGCCTGGGTTGGCAGGCGATTCACGAACTGGCGGATGCGGGGCTTGAACAGGAGTCTCTGGCGGAGATTCGCCAGGTGATCGGCAGTGTTTCCGGAGTCAACAGCGTGCATATGCTGAGAACCCGAAAACTGGGTGGCCATGCGCTGGCCGATGTGCACGTGCAGGTCGATCCCTGGTTGAGTGTTTCCGAGGGCCACAGGATTGCGGAGGTGGTTCAGTTCGGGCTGATCGATCGGGTCGATCTGCTGGAGGATGTCACGGTGCACATCGATCCGGAAGATGATGAGGCTGGACCATCCTGTGCCAACCTGCCACTGCGTGAAGAGGCAGAAAAACTGCTGCAGGATCACTGGTCAGGTATGGATTGTTTCGATCAGCGCAAACGGGTCGTGCTGCACTACCTGTCGGGCCGGATCGATATCGACCTCTATCTGCCACCCCACTGTTTCGAGTCGAGTGAAAAAGCCGATCAGCTGACCCAGCGCTATCAGCAGGCGCTATCCGGTTCCGAGGTGTTTAGAACCGTGCAGGTCTGGTTTGGTTAGCACTATAATGGGGCGAAACCGGCCGATCGCGCACCATTTTTGTGCGCAATTCAGTGTATGACAGGATCTGAAGGAAGAGTGGCCATGGCAATTCGCTCTGCAATCGGCGCTTCAATGTCACGGCATGATGCGTATCGCGGAGCTTCTGGTATAGTTGCCAGGCCGCCAAAATAAAGATTTGCCGACACGGATCGGCATTGCATAAACCCAAACCCTGGAGAATAAGATGGCCTCAAAAGCCTTTAAGATGATCAAAGACAATGATGTGAAATTTGTTGATCTTCGGTTTACCGACACCCGCGGTAAGGAGCAACACGTCACCTTGCCCACAAGTGAGATTAACGAAGAGTTTTTCACTGATGGCAAGATGTTCGACGGTTCTTCCATCGCCGGCTGGAAAGGCATTAATGAGTCGGACATGATTCTGATGCCGGAAGATGCCACTTGTGTGATGGATCCGTTCGCCGACGAAAACACCATGAATGTGCGCTGCGATATCCTTGAGCCATCCACCATGCAGGGTTATGAGCGTGATCCCCGCTCTGTCGCCAAACGTGCTGAGGCCTATCTTGCTTCAACCGGTATTGCCGATACCGCCTACTTTGGTCCGGAGCCTGAGTTCTTCATCCTCGACGATGTTCGTTGGAGGGTCGATATGAGCGGTGCCATGGTGAAGATCGATTCCGAAGAGGCGGAGTGGAACTCGGAGCGGGTCTATGAAGACGGTAACATCGGTCATCGTCCCGGGGTTAAAGGTGGTTACTTTCCGGTTCCTCCGGTGGATTCCCTGCATGATCTGCGCGGCGCCATGTGTCTGGCCATGGAAGAGATGGGGGTACCGGTCGAGGTTCACCATCACGAGGTTGCAACCGCCGGTCAGTGTGAAATCGGTACCCGTTTCAGCACCCTGGTAGAGCGTGCCGACTGGGTTCAGATCCAGAAATACTGTACCTGGAATGTTGCCCACGCCTACGGTAAAACCGCCACCTTCATGCCCAAGCCGATCGTTGGTGACAATGGTTCCGGTATGCATGTGCATCAGTCCCTGGCCAAGGGTGGTGAGAATGTATTCGCCGGAGATCAGTATGGCGGCCTGTCTGAAACCGCACTCTATTATATTGGCGGTATCATCAAACATGCCCGTGCACTGAATGCCTTCACCAACGCTTCCACCAACTCCTACAAGCGTCTGGTACCGGGCTTCGAAGCCCCGGTCATGCTCGCCTACTCCGCGCGCAACCGTTCCGCTTCGATCCGTATTCCATGGGTATCCAGCCCCAAGGCGCGTCGTATCGAAGTTCGCTTCCCTGATCCGACCGCCAATCCCTATCTGGCCTTCTCCGCTATGATGATGGCCGGTCTCGACGGTATTCAGAACAAAATCCACCCAGGCGATGCCATGGATAAGGATCTTTACGATCTGCCTGCTGAAGAGGCGGCCAGCATCCCGACCGTTTGTCACAGTCTGGATATGGCACTGGAAGCACTGGATGCGGATCGTGACTTCCTGACAGCCGGCGGTGTTTTCACAGACGACCTGATCGATGGTTACATCGAACTGAAGATGGAAGATGTCACCACCATGCGGATGACCACCCATCCGGTTGAGTTCGATCTCTACTACAGTCTCTGATCAAACGGCCTATCCAAACAAACACCTTCCAAATAACTGGAAGGTGTTTTTTTATTTGCGAACTTCGTCGCTTGTTAGTTATCTTCAGAGTGACTATGCTTGCCACATGCGTATTCTGATCCTGCTTCTTCTGCTGTTAGTTGTTCTGCCACTCCATGCCAGGGACGTCTACAAATGGACTACCCCGGAAGGTGAGGTTATCTACTCCGAAAACTATCAGCCAGGCGCGGATACAATCCGTGTGCAGGATGCGAAGAGAAAGACATCCTTGAAAATCGATGAGCTCGACAAGGAAGCGGATGCCGCTGCCACAGGTGACTATCTGCAGTTCGATATCGTACAGCCATCCAATGACGAGACAATTCGCAGCAATGAGAATTCGGTCTCTGTCGGTCTCTCCATCTCTCCGCCGCTTTTCGACGGCCATGCCATCCATCTCTATGTGGATGGTAAGAAGCTCGATTCGGAGATCAAAACCACACAATTGGTTCTGCAGCAACTCAGTCGCGGTACCCATACCATCAAGGCTGAAATCATCGACGCTGACGGCCAGATGGTAAAACAGAGTGGATCGACCACCTTCCATCTGCGCCAGGCGGCGGTCAATTGATATCCGTTTCGGATATCCTCTGAATCGATTTCCCACAGCTTTCTCAAAAGGGTAGGTTTTTCTGCCCATCAAGCGTTCTATCGGAAATGATCCATGCACTATAATGGTGCATATTGGTTTGTTTAACCCTTAACCTGTCTCGACGACCAGGTTGTTGCAAGTCAGATTCGCTGGTCCCCTGGGTTCAAAAACGCTCTGTCACCACGGATTCTCTCCCATTTTTGAACCGACCGGCCGTTGATGGCGCTGGATTTGGTCGTTGATATGTTCGTTGGTGTAGTTTTTGCTAGTTGAATTGCCATGAATCCACAACCACCAATACCCTCGATGGAGCGGCGTGTACTCGATAACCTGAGTACGGCGATTCTGTTGTTTGATCGAGAGTTCAATCTCCTGTTCATCAATTCAGCCGCAGAGATGCTGTTTGGTGTGAGTGCCCGAAAAATGGTCGGTAGCCATGCGGCTGAGTTGATCTACTGCTCCAGTGGCATTGTAAGAAACAATCTGAACCGCTCGCTGGAAACCGGGCAACCCTTCACGGAGCGGGAGCATCAATTGGAGTTACAGGAGGGTCGTGAGATCACGGTGGATTGCACGGTGATCCCCCTAAGATCCGGCCAGTATGTGAGTGAGTTTCTTGTGGAAATTCAACAAGTGGACCGGCAATTGCGCATCACCCGGGAGGAGCAGATCCTGTCCCGTAACCAGGCCAGTCGAGCGCTGGTCAAGGGGTTGGCCCATGAGATTAAGAATCCCCTGGGCGGACTGCGTGGAGCTGCACAACTGCTGGAACGGGAGTTGCCCGATCAATCCCTGACGGAATATACACAGATCATTATCGAAGAGGCCGATCGACTGCAGAATCTGGTCGATACCATGCTGGGACCAAACCGGATTCCGGAGATGAAAGCCGTCAATATTCACCAGGTCCTGGAGCGTGTCTGCAGTCTGGTGCAGGCAGAATCTGGGCCGAATCTGAATGTCATCAAAAACTATGATCCGAGTATTCCCGATCTCACTGGAGACATGGATCAGTTGATTCAGGCATTTCTCAATATCATCCGGAATGGGGTCAGAGCAGCGGGATCGCATGGTGTGGTGGGCATAACCAGTCGGGTACTGCGCCAGTTCACCATTGGCAATATCCGCCACCGCCTGGTGATCTCAATCGAGCTCTGTGACAACGGGCCTGGCATTCCACCGGAGTTGCAGGAGCGGGTTTTCTTCCCACTGGTTTCCGGCAGCAACGGCATGGGGCTCGGTCTTTCCATATCCCAGACCCTGATCAATCGACATCAGGGTCTGATTGAATTTACCAGTAAGCCTGGTGAAACCATATTTCGAGTATTACTTCCTTTGGAGCAGGTAGATGGATAGAGCATGCCGCGTATGGGTGATTGATGATGATCGCTCGATTCGATGGGTTTTGGAAAAAACTCTGGAAAAGGCGGAGATGGAGGTAACCAGTTTTGAGAGTGCCGACAGTGTGCTCAGCTCACTGGATAAAGGACAACCCGATGTGGTTGTATCCGATATTCGCATGCCGGGCATGGATGGCCTAGAGCTGCTGGAGTTGCTGCATGCTCGCTATCCTACCCTGCCAGTTATCATCATGACCGCCCATTCGGATCTGGATAGCGCGGTGTCCGCCTATCATGGCGGGGCGTTCGAATATCTGCCGAAGCCTTTCGATGTGGATGATGCCGTCCAACAGATACGCCGTGCCTGCCGTCAGCAGCTGACGGTGGAAGAGCAGCCGAAAATCGATACCAGTGATGGCGGTAAAGAGATCATTGGCGAAGCACCGGCGATGCAGGAGGTGTTTCGCGCCATCGGCCGTCTGGCCCGTTCCAACATCACGGTCCTGATCAATGGTGAATCGGGTACCGGCAAAGAGCTGGTTGCCCACGCGCTACATCGGCACAGCAGCCGGGCCGAGGGGCCATTTATTGCGCTTAATATGGCGGCAATCCCTAAGGACTTAATGGAATCGGAGCTGTTCGGTCATGAAAGAGGTGCCTTTACCGGTGCCCAGACCCGGCGGGTTGGACGATTTGAACAGGCAGATACCGGCACCCTGTTTCTGGATGAGATCGGTGATATGCCGGCCGAGTTACAGACCCGACTGTTGCGTGTTCTGGCCGATGGAGAATTCTACCGGGTGGGTGGCCATGAGCCGGTCAAGGTCGATGTCAGGATTATTGCAGCGACCCATCAACACCTGGAAGGTCTGGTCAAGGAGGGGGCGTTTCGTGAAGATCTGTTCCATCGACTCAATGTTATCCGTATCCATCTGCCCTCACTGCGTCAGCGTCGTGAGGATATACCTTTGCTACTGAACCATTTTCTCAAATCAGCAGCCGAAGAGTTGGCCGTGGATTACAAAGTCCTGTTGCCGGAGACGGAGCGCTATCTCAGTCAGCTGGAATGGCCAGGAAACGTCAGACAGCTGGAAAATACCGCCCGTTGGCTGACCGTGATGGCGTCCGGACAGGAGATACATATCGACGATCTGCCTACCGAGCTTAAAGAGTCCGATACCGGCACGACACCTCAGGATGATTGGCGTCAGCTGCTGAGAGGCTGGGTGAAGAAGCGGCTTCAGGAAGGGTGCGAGGGTATCCTCAATGAGGCGGAACCGGATTTTGAAAGCGTCATGATCGAGACCGCCCTTGAGCATACCGCCGGTAAACGACAGGATGCGGCACGACTGCTGGGATGGGGACGCAACACCCTGACCAGAAAGATCAAAGAGCTCGGGATGGAAGAGAGCTGAGCTCGATCCCGGGCTTTTTTTCTCAGCCTGACGATCGGATCAATCCTATCCCCAAAAAATTCCGGGTAAACCGGCTTTTGTCCAGACAGCGCACTGGGGTTAAGATGCTGCCTCCAAAGCCGCCCCCATGGGGTTGCGATATCAAGCTTGAATAACGTAGGTGTTGCATGGATTCCAGTACAATCGATCTGCCGAACAGTGAAATAGAGTCCGTAGAATATGAAAACGGCAGACTGACCATCGCTTTCTCACGGGTCATCATCATCAAGACCATGAGCGGATCATCCGAACGCACCCGCTGGTATCAGGCCGGTGAATTGATCTTCGAGGATGCGGAACTTGAAACGGCTCTACCGGATTGTCCCTGTGTCTGCGAAGGGGGGGATGTGGGTGAGAATGTCTACACCTACCGGGATATGATTCCGTTGCCTTTGGACAGCCATGGTAGAGCAAGGTGTGATCTGAAAATCAAAGACCAGGATCCCCTGCAGGCCTGGGCGGAAGGTGTGAAATTGGTGATGAAAGATAGACCCCGCTATATTGAACATCTGCGAGATTCTGACTAACCGGGTTGGGGTGTACCTGAAACAGCGGATTTGTCCACCGAAGCAAGATGATGGGCTGCACGTGTAGTTTCAGGCAGTTTATAGCGCGTGGTGGCGGCCAATACATAGTGCAAGGCGCTGGCCAGTGAAATACGGTGGCCGATCGAGACATAGATCGGTTTGACGCTTGAACGGCTGCGCAATACCGCACCGATCACCTCATCCCGATCCATCAATGGAACCCAGCTCCCCTTCTCTTCAGGCAGGTCGTCATGGCGGCCGATGAGACGGGTTTTGGCAACCCCGATCGAGGGGATATCGGTCAGCAGACCCAAATGACAAGCCAGCCCAAAGCGTCTGGGATGCGCCAGCCCCTGGCCGTCGCAAAGCAGTAGATCGGGTTGGCAATGAAGCTTCTCAATGGCCTGCAGAATCGCCGGTACTTCTCGAAAGGAGAGCAGTCCCGGTATATAGGGAAACTGGGTCGGTATTCTTACAATGGCCTGTTCGACAAGTTTCAGGGCGGGAAACTCAAGTATTGCTATGGCCGCTCGAGTCACTTTACCGGCAGCCTCGAAACCGACATCCACCCCGGCTATCCGTTGCGGCTCAGTCATCTGATCAACTCGGATCACCTTGTCTCTGAGCTGATTCTGCAGGGCTACGGCATCCTTTGGTGCCAGGTTCCATGGGTGGTTGAGGAGCGTCAATTGATGATTTCCGCTTACAAAAATTGAAAAATAGCTTAATCTTGAAGTTCAGAGAGCGAGAAAACAACTAATATTATTTATAAATTACTGTATTATGTTTAAGCTTTCTTGAAACTGGACGATACATCTGTATCGATTTCAAGGATGGATCTGCTTCAAGCGGTACAGTTTTAACAGAAAAATCTAAAGAATATTATGTCAGTCGAGCTATTCAATAACGGTAGCCACATCTGTGTGGCATTCAGAGACCTGGTCTCAGGCGAAGCCGTACAAGCCAATCAGTTTCTAATCTACGATCATCAACACGCCGCACTCATCGATCCGGGTGGTGAATTAACCTATTCCAGGCTGTTCATGGCGATCAGTGACTATATGAATGTGAAGAAGCTGGATTATGTGGTTGCCTCCCACCAGGACCCGGATATCGTTGCTTCCGTCAATAAATGGCTGGTTGGTACAGACTGTAAAGTTGTGGTGCCTGCCCTGTGGGAGCGCTTCATTCCCCACTTCACCCGACCAGGCCGCTTGGTTGACCGGGTTGTGGCCATTCCGGATGAGGGTACCAATCTGCAATTGGGGAATATCCGCCTGATGGCGCTGCCCGCCCACTTCCTCCACGCGGAAGGCAATTTCCAATTTTACGATCCACTCAGCCGGATTCTCTTTTCCGGGGATTTGGGTGCCAATCTGCCTCCGGGCGATCTCAATGCGCCGGTGAAAAAGCTCTCTGAGATGATGCCCTATATGGAGGGTTTTCACCGTCGCTATATGAACTCCAACAAGGTCTGCAGACTCTGGGCGAATATGGTCCGTCAACTCGATATCGAGATGATCGTTCCCCAGCACGGTAGGGCGTTTGTCGGCAAGAAAGTGGTTAACGAGTTCATCTCCTGGATCGAGAATCTGGAGTGCGGTGTGGATCTCGTGACCCAGGCGAACTATCAGCTGCCCTGATCACTACTAACCCGCTGGCCGATCTGTTTGTTGGCGGGTTTGCTATGGTTTCAAACCGAAACAACGATATTACAGCGACTGCTATGTCAGTCGTTTTCCGTTGACGGCAGAATCTCCGGAATCTGGTCAATGGGGGTGGGGCTGCTGAAATAGTATCCCTGTAGATATTCACACCCCAGATGGGTCAGAACTTTCAATTGTTCTTCAGTTTCCACGCCTTCAGCGATCACATCCAGTTCCAGCGCTTTGCCCATGGAGAGTATGGCATTGACCAGAGAGTATTGGTTGCCGGGTTTTGGCGAGTCCTGCTCTTGCGACCAGTGTAGTTGGCTAACGAAACTTCGATCGATTTTAAGTTGTCCGATTGGTGCATTATCAATCGTGGCCAGGGATGAGTAGCCGGTACCGAAATCATCAACTGAAAAGGTGATATTCAGTTCCGACAACTGTTTGAGGGTATCATTGGCGACCTTGTTATCCGGCAGCAGCAAGGATTCGGTGATCTCGAAAACCAGACATTTGGGGTCGAGCTCGTAACGCTCGATGATCTGCTTTACCTGAGTGTAGAAGTTGGAGGACTCAAGCTGTTTGGCACTGACATTAATGGCATAACGAATTGAGGAATCGAACAACTTCAGTTGCTGCCATGCAATGATCTGCTTTACCACCGTCTCCAAAGCCCAATTACCGAGTTCGAGAATCATACTGGTGTCTTCGGCAACATGGATAAATTTATCCGGAGTTACAATGCCTCGATAGGGGTGCTGCCAACGTAACAGGGCCTCCAGGGCATAGACCGTTCCATCGGTGCGCACTTGCGGCTGGTAAAAGAGAGCGAACTGCTGCTCCACCAGGGCGACCCGGAGTTCTGCCTCCAGGATCATCCGCTGTCTGGCCATCTCCTGCATGTTAGCCTGAAAAAAGCGGGCCACTGCCCCACCCTCTTTTTTTGCCTGGTACATGGCGGTATCCGCCTGACGCACCACATCGTTAAGATTGTCTCTACTGTGAAACGGAAAGATGCTGATACCGATGCTCAGGGTAATCTGAAAGCTGTGACCACCAAGAATTAACGGTTCGGTCATAGCTCCGCCGATATGCTCGGCAAAGCGCTGGGCAATTACCGCCATAATGTTGTTGTCATGATGTTGTTCCGCAAGCAGGATGACAAATTCATCACCACCCATCCGAAACAGCATGTCTTCCTTGCGCGTATGCTGTTTGATTCTGTTGGTGAAATCGATCAGCAGTTTGTCGCCTGTGTGGTGGCCAAGTGAATCGTTGATGTTTTTGAAACGGTCCAGATCCATAAACAACAGGGCGCCATAAGAGTGCTGTCGCTTGGCAAGGGATAGGGCATTTTCGAGTCGCTCATAGAGGGATGCTCTGTTCGGTATGCCGGTGAGAAGATCGTGGAATGCCTGGTAATGAATTTTCTCTTCAGATTTTTTGATTTCAGTAACATCACTGACCACGATAAGAATGGTCTCTGACCAGTGCTGGTAACCTGTTTTGCTGTCACTATCCAGCCGCCGACCCTGAATCCTGCCGATAAAGCTGCTCGTCTCGGTTTCCTTATTACCGACCTTGAAACGAACATCGATATGTTTGTCCTGCGGCTGTTTGACAAAGGCATTGAAACGGCTACGGAAGATATTCTGATCGATCGGCAGCATGAACTCTGCCAGAGCCTTACCGGTGAGGGTGTATTTTTCCATGCCGAGCATGGAAGCGAGCATCTGGTTGGAGCGGATAATCAGACCGCTGTCATCAAGACTGGCATAGCCTACCGGCGCTTCGTTATAGAGATCGAGGTACTGTTGATGGGTGAACTCCAATTTAGCCTGAGATTGTCGCAACTCTTCGTTCTGCAACTCCAGTTCGATCTGATGAACATGCAAATCCTGGAGCAATCTGTCCCGGTCAGCCAGTTTTTTTTCGTAGCTGATGCGTTGTCGTCTTTGAGCAATCTGTTCTGCCTTCTCGCGCATATATTCGTGGCTAGGAGGCGCAGGTTTGTTGCTATCGTCGTCGTTGCCCATTGTTGCAAACTAAGTACGGTTATTGAGCTTTTAACAGGCCGACAAACCAATGTCGGTGGCCGATGACCATTTCTGCAACTGTCAGGTGTTGATTGATGATCTCACCATCTTTACGTTTAACCGGAACTTCGCGGGTTGTTCCAATGATTTTTGCGTTGCCCCCATCCAGGTATCTTTGAATGAAGTGGTCGTGTTGTTTGGCGATATCATCCGGCATCAGTATCGATATGTTTTGATCGATCAAGGCCCTTTCATCGTAGCCCACCAGATCGGTCAAGGCCTGATTAACTTCCTGAATCTCACCCTGTTCATTGATCAGTACATAGGCGTCGCTGACTTTGAGCAGGGCCTCCATCCTCAACTCCTGCTCGACCAGCTTGTTTTGTGCCTTTCTCAATCCACTGGTACTGACAAAGGTAAAGACCACGCCGGAGTAGGTGTCGGGTGCGATCTGATAGGGAAAGACCCGCATTAAAAACTCTTCACCGAGTTCCGTATTGATTTTTTCCCTTTCAAGTCCCTCCTCGTTGATCAGTACCTCTTTGGCTATCTGTATCAAATCCACATCGAGCAGTCTGTGGGAGAGGTGACTTATCGGTCTTCCGATATCCTGGTCGATAATTCGAAAGAGTTGTGTGGCCTCCGGTGTATATCGTCTTACATCCAAATTCTCATCGAGAAACAGGGTGGCGACACGGGTGTTACACAGCAGGTTGTCCAGGTCGTTATTCACCTCTGTCAGTTCGGTGATCTTTCCTTGATACTCGGAGTTGACCGTATAGAGTTCTTCGTTGACGGATTGCAGCTCCTCATTGGTACTCTGCAACTCTTCGTTACTCGCCAGCAACTCCTCATTGGTCGCCTGCAGCTCTTCATTGGAGGTCTCCAGTTCCTCCACTGTGGCCTGCAGATTTTCCCGGGTAAACTGCAGTTCGTTCTCCAGATCGATGATGCGCTGCTGGGCCTCCTTCCCTACATTGTAAGTTTCGGAAGAGGAGGTAGAGGATTGAATGGAAGAACGAACCTCTTCGATAAATACGGCAACCATCATGACTTGGCGCTTTTTGGTCGGCAGTGGCTTAAGCCGCATATTGACTATTTTATGCTTCGCTTCCAGATTCAGGTTGATGTTGGAATAGATCAGCTCCTCTTTGCTTTTGAAGACTTTTTGCAGGCCTGTGGAGAGTGGGATTGCCAGATCCTTGATGACCAGTTTCGAGACATCGTTGACCACCTTACCGGTGGTGAATTGAAGATAGTCTTTCGCATCACCGGCGACATGCATCAGTTCCAGCGACTCACTGACCACCAGGCAGAACGGCAAATAGTCGCCTGCCACACCTTCCACCAGACGTTCCAGCAGGCGCTCCTCCTCGTGCATGCGAGCGGCCATCCCACGTCCCGACATACGATTGTTGTTGTACCAGCGCTTAGCATCGAAGTTGATTGCCGGCTCCGAAAGCTCGGACTGGCGGCGTCGGCCACGGGATTGATAGATACGCCACTTGTGATCGATCGGGTCGAAATATTCACCCATCTCACCGGTAGTTTCACTGCTGCCGAGAAACAGTACGCCTTTCGGATTGAGGGCAAAGTTGAACAGTTCGAGAACCCGTTTCTGCAACACCGGCTGCAGATAGATCAGCAGGTTGCGGCAGCTGATCAGGTCGATGTTGGTAAACGGGGGATCCTTCACCAGGTTGTGCTGGGCGAATACCACCATCTCTCTGACTTGACGGCTGATATAGAAACCTTCATCTCGGCGATAAAAATATTTGGAGAGCATGCCAGGTTCGATATCCGCCACCGCGCTCTCGGCGAAGACGCCGGCACTGGCGGCCAGGATCGCTTCCCGGTCCACATCGGTGGCGAAGATCTTTATGTCCAGCGCCAGTTTCTGTTGCTCCATCACCTCACAGCAGAGAATCGCCAGGCTATAGGCCTCTTCACCGGTGGAACAGCCGCTGACCCAGATGCGGAGTTTCTCCTCCTTTGCCTCTTTCAACAGTTGCGGCAGGTATTTCTCGGTGATGGCGTCAAAGGCTTCCGGGTCCCTGAAAAAACTGGTGACACCGATCAGCAGGTCTTTGTGCAGACTGTTGAGCTCCACCGGATAGCTTTCGAGAAAGCGTACGTAGTCACTCAAATCATGGATCTGATTGACCGCCATGCGACGTTCGATTCGACGAATGATGGTGGTGGGTTTGTAGTAGGTGAAATCGATCTTGTTGCTCTCCCTGAGCAGGGCGAAGATTCGTGTCACCCCATCCTCATCGTTGAGCATGGTGCTGGCATACTCATCTTTGGCGGTAAACGGGTGCTTCAGATAGGAGAGCAGTTGGGTCGGCATCTCATTGGGCGGCAAAATGTAATCCACCAGCCCGGTCGCGATGGCGCTGCGCGGCATGCCGTCAAAGGCGGCGGTCTCCTCCACCTGTACCATCACCATGCCAAGTTCTTCCTTGATGGCGCGGATACCACTGGTGCCATCGCTGCCGGTTCCGGAGAGTACGATGGCGATCGCCTTGGCGCCCTGGTCCTCCGCCAATGAGCGGAAAAAGATATCGATCGGCAGGTTGATTCCCCTGGCGTCCCGGTCCTGCTCCGAGAGAATGATGCGCCCGTGAAACAGGCGTAGGTTCTTGTTTGGGGGGATTAAATAGACGGAGTTAGGCTTTACCAGCTCGCCATCCTGAGCCCGGTGTACCGGCATTCGGGTACGTTTGGAGAGTAACTCGGCCATCAGGCTTTTGTGATCCGGGGAGAGATGCTGAATCACCACGAAGGAGACCCCGCTGTCCGGGGGCATCACTTTGAAGAAGGCCTCGATCGCTTCCAATCCTCCGGCGGAGGCGCCGATTCCTACGATATGAGTTGGTTTTACCTCTGTTTCCAACTCACTTGCAAACTCTGGATCATTGGTGCTGTCGTCATTCATGTCGTTATCTGGAGGCAGTGTGTTTGGGGATAGAATCCCATGCCGATTATACCCACTAACCTGGTATGTATATTGATGTGAAACAACAAAAGCTGTTAATTAGGTTCATGCATATCAGCCGATTCAGACCGAATTCATGCATACCGGACAGACGGTATAGCTCACATTAAAGCTTTGCCTGCACCACAATAGTGCAGCTTCGTCTGGTTCAAGCCATACTTGTTCAGATTCAATACGGTTACAGATGCTACAGCGCCACACGATCGCTTCATTCGCATCGGTTACAGGATTGATCACCACCGGAGGGTCCATAGGTTCGCTGCGCAATTGGGTGTGGGAGACCCGCAAGCCTGCGTCGGCCAGGGGTTCGATCTGCATCGACATATAACGTTTCCGGTCGGCGGAATCGCAGCGATAGGGAAGTGCTTTCGTCTGTTGAGTCTGTCTTACGAAATCGAAGACGGTATGCAACAGCATCCTTGTCGTGGTGTCTTGAACATAGGTTTCAAGTTTATTACCGATAACCTGCTTCTTTCTCAATCTATCCCGGTTTTGCGGCTCATCGGTGTTGGCCTGCAGGAACTGATCCCAGTCGCCATCGATATGGCAGATCTGGTTATCCGCATCCAATTCGTAAATGGTCGAGCCTTTGCTGGACATAATTACCGATAACAGTCTGTTTAACAGGGCCAATTAAGTGGATGTAAACACGCCCTTATAAAAACGTAGATCCGAAGTCAGGTAATAACAAGTGGTAATGATGCTCAACAATCATTAGAGATCGGGTGGTTAAATCTCGTTGGTACCCAACCAGAAACTCAGATTCTTATCGAGAAACTCCTCCACCGGCATATAGTGCGAACCATCACAAGAGAAGGTCAGGCCGAGCATGCCGTTCATGATATTCACCGAAGCACTGCGCAGGTAGATGGTCTCATCGACAAAGCGCAACGCTTTGAACTCCTGCAACACCGCACGTAGCTGTTCAGGCGTTACCCGAGCACGCTCCGGGTAGGGATGCAGCGGGTAGGCCAACACAATATCCGGATCGATGATCTCCTCGACGCCGTGAATATGATAGCTGTAGGGATCATCCATATCCCAGAAGGAGCAGCGTCCGCTGGAGAAGTGGATTTTACAGTGAAAGATGCCATGTTCGGTCATCAGGTCGTAGACGGTTTCATGCACGGAGTCGATATGCTCATCGAGCCGGCTCTGCACTCTCTGCTGCATAAAGAGTTGACCACGAACCGCCGGATCCCCCTTGAACTGCTGCCACTGGGGCTGCTCCATGCTGGCGTTCTCATCGGCGTTGAGTTTGTCGAGGGAGAAGTCCGCTGCAATGAAGCCAACCAGATTTTTATTCTGCCGCACCGCTTGCAGCGCCGTGACACACTCACGGTTTGAAAACTGGCTGTGGTAGACCGATGAGAGCATGATACCTTTAAAAGGTAGATTGTTCTTCAGATAGGGGCGCTCGGAGAGATCCCTGCCCCGCCAGCTTCTATTCACGCCATCGGGCATTACCAGGGACGAAATCTCCCGGCCTTCCAGATCCCAGGCATAGAGAAATTCGCAATTGGTGATCTCGGAGATATGTTTGAGCAGCACCCCGTCCAGGGCATCCGGATCCTGCCAGACCTGGGCACACTGTTGGGCCAATTCCGAGAGAGGCTTGCCGATAGCGCTGGCCAGCGCATCCTTTTTTGCCAGTATGATCTGTTTTACTGCGGACATAGGTTTGAGATTCACTCCTGGGCTGAAAGCGATATACTTAGTCGCCGGGTTTACGATTGTTGCCTGGTTGACTGGCCTCCAAGCCGTCTCTTTATACCAAAAAAATGTTGCTAAAGGATCTTCATCCGTGACCAGTTTAAAAAATGACCGTTTTCTTAGAGCCTTGGCGCGTGAGCCGGTGGATATGACCCCAGTGTGGATGATGCGTCAGGCCGGGCGCTATCTGCCGGAATACCGGGCAACCCGGGCCAAAGCCGGAAGTTTCATGGATCTGTGCCGAAATCCGGAGCTGGCCTGCGAGGTGACCCTGCAGCCTTTGGATCGCTATCCGCTGGATGCGGCGATCCTCTTTTCCGACATTCTGACCGTTCCGGATGCGATGGGTCTGGGCCTCTACTTCACCACCGGAGAGGGCCCTAGGTTTGAGCGTCCGGTAACCGACGAAGCGGCCGTTGAAGCACTCGGTCTGCCGGATATGGCGGAAGATCTGGGTTATGTGATGGATGCGGTGAGCACCATACGGCGGGAGCTGGATGGCCGAGTGCCTTTGATTGGCTTCAGCGGCAGCCCCTGGACACTGGCTACCTATATGGTCGAGGGTGGCGGCACCAAGAACTTCTCCAAAGTGAAAGGGATGATGTTCGATCGCCCTGAGCTGATGCATCGCCTGCTGGAAAAGGTCACAACCGCGGTGACCGCCTATCTGAATGCTCAGGTTGAGGCGGGTGCCCAGGCGTTGATGATCTTCGATACCTGGGGGGGAGCCCTGACGCCGCAACACTATCGGAGCTTTTCCCTGGACTACATGGCGAAGATTCTGAATGGCCTGACGAAACAGGCGGATGGGCGCAAAATTCCGACCATACTTTTTACCAAAGGGGGAGGGCTGTGGCTGGAGGCGATGGCAGATACCGGCTGTGACGCCCTGGGGGTGGACTGGACATTGAGTCTTGCAGATGCCAGAAGCCGGGTAGGTGATCGGGTTGCGCTACAGGGCAATCTGGACCCTTGTACCCTCTACGCCTCGCCGGAACGGATTCGTGAAGAGGTGGCGAAAGTGCTTGCCAGCTATGGGCAGGGCAGCGGCCATATCTTCAATCTTGGGCATGGTATCCATCCTGAGATCGAACCTGAACACGCCGGGGTGTTTGTCGAGGCGGTTCATGAATTGAGTCGCCCTTACCATCAGTAGAGTTTGTAACGATTATGAAAGTAACCCTGTTAGGACTTGGATTAATGGGCCTGCCGGTTGCCCATCGCTTGATTCAACGTGGTCACGAGGTCAAAGCCTGGAACCGAACTGAGTCACGGCTCCAATTGGCCGAGGCCGAGGGTGTGGCAGTAACCGGGGATCTGGCTGATGCCGTTACCGACACGGAAGTCCTGCTGCTGACATTGAGTGATGCCGAAGCGATAGAGTCGGTACTGTTTTGCGATGAAGTCGCCGGCAGACTGGCAGGCAAAACGGTGCTGCAGATGGGTACCATCTCGCCCGACCAAAGTAGGGATCTTGCTGACAGGGTCCAGCAGTTGGCTGGAGACTACCTGGAAGTGCCGGTATTGGGCAGTATTCCCGAAGCGAGAAGTGGTGAGCTGATCGTTATGGCCGGAGGCTCGGAGGAGGTCTATCACCACTGTCTGCTGCTACTCCGAGGCCTGGGTAAAGAGGTCGATCTGGTCGGCGGAGTCGGTCAGGCGGCTGCGATGAAACTGGCAATGAATCAATTGATTGCTGCACTAACCGTTGGTTTTGCGCAAAGTCTGGGGTTGATCCGGGCAGAGGGTGTCGACGTTGAGCCGTTTATGAAGTTACTGCGTGAAAGTGCACTCTATGCACCGACTTTCGATAAAAAACTGCAGAAGTATCTCGAGCACGACTACAGCAACGCCAACTTTCCCCTCAAGCATCTGATCAAGGATATCGGTCTGTTCAAACAGGTCGCTGAATCGTCCGGTATGAATGGTGAAGTGGCCGATGCCACTCTGAGCGTTCTAAACAGTGGCCAACAGGCAGGTTACGGAGATGAAGACTACTCGGCACTGTATGAAGCCATTAACCCGGGATTCGATGCGGAAACGGATATCGGTTGTTAGGGGCTTCAAGAATGCCCTGAACATAACCTATTAAGGTGCCGGGTTAGTAGCAGAACCGGATTAATAAAAAAACCCCATTTAATGCAAATTGTTGTTTGCTGGCTGTACAGGTATTACTATCTAAGGGTTATTAGCTAAGCAGACCGTTGGAAATCGACAACAAGGAACAGATTAAACGCATGGACTAAAGATAGATGGAACTTAAACTTCAACGGAAGATGAATAACAAGCTCAATCTGGAATTAGCCAAGGAATCATACAAGCTTGCAACAAAAGCCAGTATCGGCAGTTTCGCGACTTTTGCAGCAATCACCTATTTTTTCTGGGGCCTGGTTTCAACACCGTTACTGCTTACCTGGGTCTGTATCAATGTTATTTGTTCAGCTTCGGTGTTTTTTGTTGCCCGCCTATTCGAAAATAGAGTCAATCTAAATAACGCTGATAGATGGCTCGGTATCTACAGTATCCTGGTATTGGTCAGCGAAGTGCCTTGGGGCTTTCTTGGTCCGCTCGGTTTTATGATAGAGGATGAGAACTATCATATGTTAACGCTGTTTATACTTGGCGGCGTAACAGCCGGCGGCATAATTACCCGCGCACAGATATTCAGAAACTATGTACTCACACTATTTGCCTTACTGACGCCAACCCTGATCACGCTGCTGATGCAGGGAACCGCCCTTGCTGAAAGCGTGTTGATCCTGATATTGATCTACATGATGTTTATGCTCTGGGTTGCAAAAAGTTACAGTCGCAACGTCAGACGCAATATCCAGTTGTGGCTGGATAATGAAAAGCTACTCGGTGAGGTGCGGGACTCTCATGCTGAAATCGCTAAAAAGAACCTGGAGCTGACCCATGAGATTGAACAGGGAAAAGAGATTGAAAGCCAGTTAATTGAAGCCAAGGAAAGATCCGAGCGGGCGAGTGAAGCGAAAAACCAATTTCTGGCCAATGTCAGTCATGAACTGCGTACACCGTTGAACGGCATTATGGGTTTCACCGAACTGTTACAGGAAGAGCACCTGGATCAGAAACATAATCACTATGTTTCACAGATCGGCAAAGCGGCCAAAAGTCTGTTGCATATTGTGAATGATATCCTGGATATCACCTCGATTGAATCGGGCCAGATCAGTCTGAATGAAGAACCCTTCTCGCTGCACACAGAAATGGAGGAGATTCTTGCTATCATGCGTCCGATCGCAGAGCGTAAGAATCTGGCACTCAAACTTTGTATCGATGATCAGCTTCAGAAGAGGCTGTATGGGGATGCAAACCGATTGCGCCAAATTGTCAGTAATCTGATTTCCAATGCGATTAAATACACCGAGTCTGGTTATGTCAGCCTGAATATAAAACTGTTGAAGTCCGGCAGTAAGAGAGTGTGGCTTAGATTCGAAGTCGAGGATACCGGTATCGGTATTGCAGAAGACGGATTGAGCACGATCTTTGATAATTTCACCCGGGTAGAGAACTTTGAGACCCGAAAAACGGAAGGTGCTGGACTGGGTCTTGCGATCGTCAAGAGTCTGGTGCTTAAAATGAATGGCGAACTGGATGTCAGCAGCCGATTGAATGAAGGTTCCTGTTTCAGTTTAGAGTTACCATTGAAAGTCTGTGCGAAAGATGATTTTTGTTTGCAGCCACCTAGGACGGCTTGTATCACTGAACAACAGCGACAAAACTTTCATGTACTGGTGGTCGATGATAACGAAATCAATCGAATGTTACTTTGTGCATTTCTTGCCAAGCTCGGAAATCCCTATGCGGTAGCCAGCAATGGCTATGAGGCATTGGCACAAATACGAAACAACCGGTTTGATGTGGTGCTGATGGATATTCAAATGCCCGATATCAGTGGTATGGATGTGGCGAGTCGATTACGAGCAGAGAGTACGACGATACCAATTCTGATTGCGACAACAGCACATGCTTTTCCAGAACAGCACCAAACGATACTCGATGCCGGTTTCTCTGATCTGCTGACCAAACCGGTTGGAATGGAGGAGTTGGAAAAGACCCTTACCCATGCCTATAGTGGCGGTTACACGGAAAATAGAAGAGTCACCAATATCCCCTATTGATGTGATCCTTCAACGATTGCGCGCCAATATTATGTTAAGGCCCTAGCTCACTTTCAGGGCTTCAAGCCTCCCTGCGGGTGAGACGCATTAGTATGAGACACTATACTAGAGCCTCGATACAGCTGATCGTAAACGATTTTGATAACTGTTTAATTGCTTGATTCAAGTCAAGTTTGTCATCCTCACCATCCTCTATGATGCGCTTTTTTAACACGAGAAATCTTTGAGTGCGCCATGAGCAAATATCAGCTACCCATTGTAGCCAGCGATCAAATGCCACTTGTCGAGCTGGATGTAATGAATCGGGTGCATCGGGAAGAAGTTGAAATAATCAATCAACTGGGGACGTTGTTGATCAACGGGTTACAGTCTAAGCCCGATATTGAAAGTATCAGTCACACAGTCATGGCCTGGATCGATCATACACGGGAACATTTTGAGGGTGAAAACAGTATGATGATGGAGCATGGCTTCCCACCCTATCCGGTGCATAAAGGGGAGCACGATCAGGTGTTGTTACGCCTTGAAGCACTGCAGGCCCAATGGCTACGGGATTTCAATCTGGAAACCTTGGCTGACTATCTCTTCATTGAGTGGCGCAACTGGTTTGATAATCATGTCAGAAGCATGGACATGGTGACAGCCCAGTTCTTAGGCCGGTTTATACGATAATCTGACCTGCACAGAGAGCCTAGGCCTGGTAGTTTTCAGGGCGGCGCCAATGCTGGTCACCGCCCTATTCTGCCATTAGCCAATCATTACTGAGATAACGATACCCAGCACAAGGATTGCTAATGCACCGACTATTGCTTTATCACTACCTAACATGGTTTGTCCTCCAAAATTGACTTGACCAAAAACTCCACAAAAAAATAGACAACAGAGAGTGTCTCTTTTCACGGGAGACAAGCAATAACATTGCGGAAAATAGGGTAATTGCTGCCTGCTCCTTTTAAACTGACTTAAGTCAATGAACTGCAAGGTTTTAATCGGGCTTTTTCACTAATGAGGGCTGGTTCCTGTGCCGATTTTGCTCAGTCATAGGCCTCAATCAGTCATTGGCAATTGTAGTTCGATTTCCCCTCGGGAACAGAGCGAGGCTCACTGTCGGGCCGGGTTTCATGGTACAAATAGGCAATTCTCTTTACCCTGATGCACCTGCAACAAGAGCAATAACAGATCAGGGAAGAGCTGTGGATACCCCAGTTACATGCGGATCATTGGTTTGTGACACTTACCGTGTCACTGGTCTGCGGCTACTTTTAGCCGCCGGCTGGGGTAGTATTCATCCTGCTGCCGTGCTGGACTGACTTTTCGGTCCTGCGGGGCTGACTGGAGTAGCGAGAAGGTAGGCCCGATATGAATCTGCTGTTTAGTGAACTTCCCGGACGTTTTGAGCGTCATTTGATGCGCAAGCACGACAACCCACTGTTTCAATCACCACAGAATCGGCTGACTCAGGAACAATTGACGGAAGCTCAGCGTCTCGATCACGAGGAGCTGGTGGCCTATATCGAGAGTCTGCGCAAATTGGTAGGTGAAGCTGTCGCCCTGGGGCCCCACGAGCAGAGCGATGTGATCCTCGATCTGAAAGAGCGACTCGATAAGGCCTACGAAAACGCCTGCCGTCTGGCCGACGATCAGGCGCCGAACAAGCAGGCCATCATGAAATTGGTCGAGGTGATCATGAGCGCCGTCTGGAAAGGGGCCGGCAATGACACCCTGGCGCATCAGGAGTTGCAGCAGGAGGAAGCCGCACGCAAAACCCATTATGCGCTGCTTGAGCACGCACTGGTGGCTGACCTGCTGGATCCTGATTCACTGATACTTGAAAATGAGCTGTTACCGGTGCTGTTGAGTGCTGAGCAGGATGAGTTTGAAGCTGCAATCACCCTGTTCGATCCTGCACAATTGGCGGAGATCTGCCGCCAAGGAGAGGGTTTTTTTACAGCAGCAGCCGAGAGTGAACCCTGGCAAGAAGCAAAGCAGCGATTTGGTATCCTGCAGGGTGTTGTGGAATCCCTCGGTAGTGAAGGGCAGAACGCCTGACTCAATCTTGTTGGGGAGAGTTACGGCTTGGTGAGTCGATTCGAGGCTTCACTGATCCGCAAAGTTCTGAGTCCAGTAGATTCGGTAGCGGGCCGATGAGTTCTCAGCGACCCCTGCACCCATCTCCGTTACGCTGGTGTTCATGATATTGGCGCAGTGGCCCGGACTCTCAAGCCAGGCGGTCATGACCGCCTCCTCATCGTTGTATCCGGCAGCAATGTTCTCGGCATAGGCACGCCAGTTGTATCCGGCGGCAGTGATTCGGTCTCCCGGACTCGAACCATCCAGGCCGGTATGGCTGAAGAAGTCATTGTCTGCCATGGAAGTGGAGTGGTTCTGTGCGGCGGTTTCCAGTTGGCAGTGCCAGGCGATCGCTTCGACGGCACCATAGCTGGTGGCGCCGCAATCCCGGCTGACCGCCCGGGCATTATTTACCAGAGTGAGCATCAGCTTGTCATTTTCGCTCATGCACGCATCGATGGTGGCCTGGCTGGTGCTACCCAGGTTGTAACTTGATCCGGTTGTGAAATTCCAACTTTCACCAGGGACCGGATTGCCCGAAGGATCCTGCAGATTGCTACCGAGTGTTACCGTGTAGCCGGTATTGGCAAGTAGTGGGTTATCAGGACTCAGGATCAGGCGATCGGTGTCAGTATCATAGCTGACGTTGGCGGTTACCGATGATCCTGCCTGGGTTAGCAGGAGGCTCTGGTTGTCAATCAGGGTTGCGTCCAGTGGTTCATCGAAACTGACGCTGATCTGGGTCGTGGTTGAGACGCCAACCGCATCGGCCAGGGGTGATCGGCTGGTGATCGCCGGGGCTATGGTATCCGTTGCAGGCGACAGCTGAATGGTGATATCTGCCGTGTCGCTGTATTCACCGTCATTGACCGTCAAGCGGAAGCTCAGGCTGCTGGTCTGCGTCACTTCCGGTGCGATGAAACTGAGACTGGGATTACTGTTGTTCACCAGATTGAGCGTCTCTCCCCCGGTCTGTGTCCAGAAAAAACTGAGGCTGTCCCCATCTGGGTCATTGGATGCAGAGCCGTCCAGGGTGACGGTTTCGCCTGAGGTGGTGCTTTGGTTACCGCTGATCGAGGCTACCGGTGGTTGGTTGACCGGTTGCGGTGTCACCTCATCGTCAGCCGGTGGCTGTGGGTCTGGATCCGCCGGTGTGTTATCGCCTTCATCGGGGGGTGTTGTATCGTTGCCGGTATCGTCAGGCGGCGTGTTGTTGTCCTCCTGAGTATTGTCATCGACTGTGGTTTGTGAGCCTCCGTCATCGCCGCCTGATCCGCCGCCGCCACAGGCGATCAAAGTGAGGCTGAGCAACAGCGGGAGTAGCAGGGCTTTGATATTGTTTTTGAGGAACATAAGACAAACCATCAGCAAAAGACCAATTGCACCAAGGGTTCTCCATTCCCGATGACGGAGAGCGTGGCACTTACGACTATTAGTCGGCTAATGGCCGGGAATCTACAGGGCGTTCGAGGGCTAAAACCTGGGCTTGTTCACAATTGTGGCAGTTGAGGAACCGCGGCACCTCTCTTCAGCCAACAGTCTCTTGCAGGCAGAGGTTGTCGGGCTGAGCAGATCTGTTCTCTGCCTACCCGGTATTGCGTAGGCCGGCAGAAATGGCGTTGATCGAACGTAACAGGGGTGTCAGCCAAAGCTCCTGCTGCTCTTCACTCAGACCGCTGTATCGGTAGTGTTTGATCAGCTCCAGTTGAATGTGATTCAGTGGATCCAGATAGGCGTCTCTGCGGCGGATCGACTGCTGCAGAACAGGCGAATCATCGAGCAACTGATCAAGTTGTGCAATCGCCAGAATTTCACGGATGGTCAGTTCATATTCGGCTTTGATCTGATGGAAGATCTCTCGGCTGGTCGGCTTGTCGAGGCAGAGATCGGCATACTTTTGTGCGATGGTCATGTTCGACTTGGTCAGCGCCATCTGGGCGTTATTCAGCAGGGCATGGAAAAAGGGCCACTCCTGGTACATGGTACGAAGCTGTTTCAGCCGGCCCGGTTTGTTGCTGTGCCATTTGGCCAGGCCGGTACCGATGCCATACCAACCGGGTAGATTCTGTCTCGATTGCCCCCAGCCGAATACCCAGGCAATCGCCCTTACCGAGGATTTGGAGCGATTTCCCTTGGTCCGATGAGAGGGTCTGGAGCCGATGTTCATCAGAGCGATCTCATTGACCGGGGTAGCCTCGTAGAAGTAGTCGAGAAACCCCGGGGTCTGCTCGGTGAGCTTGCGAAACTGTTGTTCACCAAATTCCGCAATCTCCTGCATGATGTTGGTGTACTGTTGCTTCTCTTGTTTGACTGTAGATACCAGGCCCTGGCTGGCCTTGAGTAGCCCGGTGATGCCCATGGTCAGCTCATAGATCGCGGTCTCCTGGTTGCTGTATTTGTAGGAGAGCACTTCCCCCTGTTCGGTAAACTTGATCTCTCCATTGACCGTGTTTTTCGGCTGCGCGAGGATCGACTGATGGGTCGGTCCACCACCTCGTCCCACCGTACCGCCGCGGCCGTGGAACAGCCGGCAGCGCAGCTTTTCCCGGTCTGCCAGGTCGATGATCCGCTGTTGGGTCTGGTAGAGGTTCCAAGCCGATGCCATGATGCCCCCATCCTTGGCAGAGTCTGAGTAGCCAAGCATGATCTCCTGTCGGCGTTGGTTGGCATTCAGCAGGTTCTGATAACAGGGATTGGCAAACAGGCTTTGCAGAATCTGCTCACAACGTTTCAGGTCGTCGATGGTTTCAAACAGAGGTGAGATTTCCAGTCGGCAGAACCAGCTGTCCTGCTTCTGTCCCAGCAGTCCGGAAAGCGAGCCGAGCAGGGCCACTTCCAGAATGTCACTGGCCTGGTGGGTCATGGAGATGACATATTGGCCAATCGCCTTTGGACTGATGTTCTGCTGGGTTTCGGCGATCAGCTCGAACACCGCCAGCATTTTCCGGGTCTCCTCCGATAAGCGCTTTGGCTGCAGTAGTTTGCTCAGACCATTGCTGATGATTTCGTCAAGCAGGGCCAGTCTCTGTTCAGTATCGAGCTGCAGGTAGTCATCGGCATCACCGCTCTGTTTGAGGATTTCCGCCACCGCTTCGGTGTGCAGTTTCGACTCCTGCCGAATATCCAGGGACATCAGGTAAAAACCGAAGGTTTCAGCCAGGTGTATCAGCTCCTGCAGTGCCCCTTCAGCGGCATCGCCGTCGCCATGGCTCAATAAGGAGTTGAAAATCAGTTTGAGGTCCCGTTGAAAGGCGTGTTCATCTGTA
>JAKSBX010000282.1 GCA_022360905.1 Chromatiales bacterium | reverse complement strand
TGGCTTTCCGGCCCTCGAATAGCCGAACTTGTTCTCGATCATGCGCCGCACGTACCACTCGGGCTGGCCTTTGGCTCGCTCGGTGTAGTAGTCGGCGCCGCCCGGGAGGTTCTGCAGGTTCTCCGCGTCAGGTGAAAGGCCCGAGGGCTGCACGAAGAACTCGAAGCCCTCCGGTGGATCCATCATCAGATCGAAGATGTAGTTGTCTTCGTCGGGCGCGTTGAAGTCCCCGAAGACGCCCCACCAGGTGGGCCCGCCGTGGCGATCCGTGTCCGGATAGCGGCCGGCGCGGCCGACGCAATAGGGCAGGACCTCGGCCGCAAGGCGGTCGAGTTCGTTGAGGAAGAAGGCGGTTGGCTCGTAGCCGCGCAGCACGTCCTCGATGTTGTCGTTGCCGATCGCGATGAACTCGACCAGGTACTGCAGGTAGTCGTCATGGCCCAACTGGATCGTGATCTCATGGGACGCCGGCTGCTCGTCGCCGCCGACCCAGGTGCCGATCTCCTTCGGCATCCAGTGCCACCAGGTCTTGATGGTCGAGCGCCCGAGGCGCCGGTAGCTGTCGCGCACGACACAGAGCTTGAAACGCCGGATCCCGTCGCTGGTAGAGCGCCGTTGCCGCTGCGCGAATCCCAGACCCTTCATGAAGGACGTCGATGTCTTGCCGCCGCCGATAGGCCCCATACACAATGGAACCCGGGCTTGGCTCCGGAGGTAGGCGCCGGCGACGGGCCCAGGCGGCTTGAAACTGAGGTTGATCGCCGTGCTCATGCCGCGGAGCTCCGCCTCACCCCGACCCGAGAATCGACGGCGGGAATTCCGGCGGCCTCAGGCCGCAGCCAGGTCAATGAACGCGAAAAAAATTCCGTGCCACCTCCCTGGCCTGCGGCGACCGCGGCCGAATTTGGGGCCCCCCCCCTCGGTCGAAATCGACCTGAGCCGCGCCGCGATCGACATCGACCGCGCCGCGGCCGCCGCGCCGATCGACGCGACAAAGAGGTGAGGCGAGGGTTTCAGCAACCGCCGCCCGAACCCGTAGAATGCGAGCAACATCAACGCGCTAGCTCCCATCTTCCGACTGCCTATCTTCCGACTTTGTCCGAGGCGACGGGCTAACTTGTTGATTTTCCAGGCTTCCCGGCTCGAGGAGCTGGCCCTCAATGACCAGGCCCTCATCAGCGTTGATCGGGATCCGCTGCTCGCCGTCTCCCATGTCGATCGACAAGTAGACCGTCGATCGCCGCTCCAGCAGCACGGCCTGCGGCATCTTGGAGTGCAGGTAGGGCGCGAGCTCCTTCGCGGCGATCACCTGCAGCTTGAAGGCGTCCTCTCTCTTGCAGCAGAGCTCGTCGGCCAGCTCGGCGACCGGCCTGGAGAACACCTCGGCCAGCATCTCCAGCGGCGATCGGTACCGCGCCCGGATGTAGTCGACCCAGTCGCTTGTGCTCTTGTTCAGCGCGCCAGGCGGCCGGCCGCGGCCGCGCGGCTTCCGGTCCTCACCCTTCGCACGCTCGTCGAGCCTCGCCGCCGGCCACAGCGGCAGCTGATCCGTCGCCGCGCCTTCCGGCGGCTCACTCGCATCGACCGTCTGATTGACGGCAGCCTGCAGCCCTGGCTTCTGCTCTGTCATCATAAAACCCCATTATTTTAATGACTTGGCGCCGAACCGAAACGCCGCGGCGGCAGCGTTTCGCCCGCGTTTCGCATGGCGTTTCAGCCCAAATGGCTGATTTATAAGCCTTTATCGGATTATGAAACGTTGAAACGCTGATTCCATGCCCGCTTATCGCGCGCCCGCACGCACTCGGAGTCTGTCGTTCCGAGCGTTTCAGCGTTTCGGATTGGGAATGTGCCAGCTGGGACAACGGCTTGAGCCGAAACGCCAGGTGAAACGCTGCCGAAACGGTCGCTACCTGGTGTTTCACTTGCGCGCTGCTCGCCCGGGCCCGAAGGTCAACCAGAGGATCGCGCTGGCGACATGATTGATACCATCGGTTCGAGGTTGGGAGCAAGTAAAAGCCAAGTAATGCTGTCATGCGTCGACTCACTCGCTGCCCTTCGGCCCCACGACCTGGTCAATCGGGATCCGCGTTGCTCTTGAATAGGCGCCCTGGAACCGAAGGCCGTCGGTCGCCGCGGCACCTTCGATGCGTCGCAGTGACTGCATCCAACCACCGGCCGAGCCGGACTGCCCCTGCCACTTGGTATCCCGGAAGATCCGCGATAGCTCCTCGTGGACATTGGCGATCAGCAGATACTGCAAGGTCTCCTGGCCGACCCGCAGCCTTGTGACGCGCATACCGTGCATCGCCAGTGCCTTGTTTGCTGCGGGGACGTCGCCGGCGCCGCCGTCCGGATCGCCTCGGCCGGCCGCCTCTAGGATCCACGATCCCACCGTTCGCCGCATGCCGTGGCGATAC
>JAKSBX010000170.1 GCA_022360905.1 Chromatiales bacterium | reverse complement strand
CATAGGGAAAGTCAGCAATCAAACCGCTCATGGCTACCTCCAAGCATATTACTATATTCTGAATATCTGACTAATATACTCGGAAATAGTTCTGAACTTATAACCACATGTTATCTATAGAATTTATCAATTTTTAGGAGGATCAGGTCAGGGTGTTAATCAGTATTGCAGATCCTGATTCTGCAGCAAGGTTTACGCATCGGGACCCTGCAACAACGCCAAGGTGGCCAGCAGCCCGGCCTCGGTACAAGTACCGGCGGCAACGGTTGCCGAACGCAATGAGGCTTCGATAGCCCAGCCTGTTTTGGGGTTCAAATTATTTAACAAGGCCTGTGAAACTGGTAACCAAGCAAAGGCTACAAAGAGAGTATTCCGAAAAGATGTAACCAGGATGAAGCGGCCCAATATAAAGAACAATGTTTAACATAATTTCTTTAACGAAAACTTAATAAACACCGCATAAAAACAATCCATCTACCCAAGCCATTTAGAGGCAATAAAATAAAACACTGGCCAGTAATTGAGACCGGTAACACCACCAGGTAAATATCCTGTTTAATGGTGGTGAACTTTGAAACGCTGCTATATACTCCCGGGTACGTTATTCAAGAATAAACAATCACAATCGTTTAATTATCTCATGTCGATAAAGGAGTATTGTCATGCTTAAAAGACTCTCCATCCATTTTTCAAAACTGACCGCTATTATCGGACTTGGCCTCTGGTTCACTACCGCTTCGGCCGCCATTCTCTCTCCGGGTAGCAACATCGATCTCAACGGTACAACAGCCGCTGCAGATCCGGATCTGGCCGGAACTGTTGTGCATGAAAACCTGATCGGATTCACATTGACCGACCCCAGCGGTGCCACACTGCTGACCGGTAACTACCTGGACAGAGTCATCCGATCCACCAATACCGGCCAACTGATTTTTTCAGGGCGTCTTCAGGACCTGACCAATGTGGGTGGAAATAGTGTCGGGATAGATGACTGGTCAGTATCCGGATTCAGCGGATATCAGACGGATGTTGAATATCGCAGTGATGGCTTAGGGGATGTCGGTCCTTATCTGGCAGCCAGGTCAGGTGACGGCGACAACATCATTTTTGAGTTCGACTTTCAGCTGGAACCACCAGAGTCTAGCCTGCCCTCTTCCATTGCCACCGATGCCACACTGTTTGATCTGAGCGGTACAGCCTTTTTTTCCATTGAGAATCTCATTACTTTCGATGATCTGGAGATCGAGCTCACAGGTATTGCCGCCCCCTCCCCCGTGCCTCTGCCCGCCGCATTCTGGATGTTCGGCTCAGGATTGATCGGGCTGATCGGCATACAGAGACAACGCCGTAAGGGATGATGGATCAAAGGCCGCTCGCTTGAAGAGCGGCCTTATCTGTTGATCACTTTTTCGACTTTTTCTTAAGCGCCTTTTTTCGGGCGCTTCTGGTCTTTCCGGTTGCAGCCTTTTTCACCAGTAGCTTTTTGCCGGTTGCTTTCTTCTTAGCGCTCTTCGCCGTTACCTTTTTGACCTGTGTGGTCTTGCTCTTCTTTGATAAGGTCTTTTTCCTGACAGCCGTGGTCTTCTTGCTTGGCGTCTTCCTGGCGGTTTTTGCAATCTGCTTTTTTACTACCTTTTTCTTAGCTGCGGTTTTTTTCTTAACAAGTTTCTTTCGACTATTGGATTTCACGGCCTGAAGCGATTTCTTCGCAACCTTCTTTTTTACAGAGATCGCTTTTTTGCGTGTTGCAGAGAGCTTGCTTTTCTTGACCGTACGCTTTTTGGTGGTCTTTTTAACGGAACTGGATTTTATACCGGCTTTTTTCTTCACTGAGGTGGCCGGTTTGCGCTTCTTGGGAACAGACTTTTTCACAACCTTGGCTGTTGCTCTGTGCTTGGTAGCGGCCTTTTTCTTTTTTTGGGCGGTTTTTTTCCTCTCAGCTGCTGGCTTGCCTGGTGATTTTTTGACAACTTTCGCCTTGGCTTTGGTTTTACTGGCGAGCTTCTTCTTTTTTGTAACCTGAGTTCTCTTTTTAACCGATGCTTTGGTGCTTTTCTCGGTAGGCTTGGTTTTCGGTTTATCCGTTACAGCCTTTTCAGACTCTGCCGGTTTGGTTCTCTTTTGCGGCGTTTTTTTCGAGAGCTTGGCCGCTTTAGCGACACGCTTTTTTTGCAGGGCTTTTTTCGAGACCTGTTTGGATGACTGCTTTTCCGATTTTACCAGCTCGGAAGCCCGTTTCTCTTCCTTTATCTGGGATTTGGCAGCAGACACTACCTGAGTTTCCGGATCATCCGGCTGTGCCTCGGTCTGCACAGCGGTCTCCTGGCCAGTTTGGACCTCTCGATCATCCGCCTCTGCGGAGCTTGAGGTTGTGGCAGTGGGAGCTCCCTCAATCGCTTGGAGCAGCTGCCCGAATACTGTCTCAAGAGTTCCATTGCCGTCCACCCTGACCAGCCTGTCGCTCTTTTCATAGTGCGTGATCAAGGGTGCGATCAGATGGTCGAAAACATGAATCCGGCTGCTGACTGTCTCCTCATTGTCATCTGAACGCTGGTGGAGTCGGCCACCACAAGTATCACAGACCCCATCGACAATGGGTGGATTACGGTAGGCATTGTAGAGCTGGCCACAGCTTCGGCAGGTCCGCCTGCCGACCAGACGCTCCATCAGGTGGTCGTTATCGATATCGATCAGCAACACCAGATCCAGCGGCTGTCCGATCTCCACCAAAAGCTCATCCAGGGTAAGTGCCTGCAACAGGTTTCTGGGAAAACCGTCTAGAATGAATCCATCCGCCATCGCTGGAAGCAGCAGCTGCTCCCGTAACAGTCCGAGAATGATATCTTCCGTTACAATCCGTCCCGCATCCTGCAGCGCCTTCACCTCCAGGCCCAAGTGGCTCTCTTCAGCGATCGCCTGCTTGAGTAAATCACCCGTGGTTACGATGGCGAGTCCAAGCTTTTCAGCCAACAGAGCGGACTGGGTTCTTTTACCGGCCCCAGGCGCCCCGAGTATCACGATACGCATTCCTTACAATTCCCCCATGGCCAGATCACATTATTGTACAATCCCTTGAAAAACAGCATCTTACAAGGTTAGATCCCTTTTGATCCAGGATCGTGGCAGATTCCTGATCTGCCGCACTGTACATAGAATTAGTGGTTTTGTATTCTGGTTGTTAGTTAAACCTTGGCCCTGGGCACAAAGGACGTCTACAGCACGATACATAGGCTCTACGAATCAATAAGTTGTACGAATTGCCGAGTTGCGTTCACTGATTTCAACTGACTAACAATTAAGAAATTCCATGGCTGCATCCAACTTTTGGATTAGCCGAATCTGGTTCGCTTGGTTAAGCTAATCCAAGATTTCCAGTAAAGTCAACGGACTTTATGTACTAAAAGGGTCGATTAGATTATTCTTCTCTGCCTCACGAAGTGACTGAAAGCAGAGTAACCCCATGCCTGACATTCCAGATATTACAGATTCTGAGCACTGGATCATCGAAACCACATTGACCGAGCGATATGGTCACAAGGTCGAGACACAGATTGCAGATGCTGAGATCCGTCTGATGCCTTCAGACCGGGAGCTGAGCAACTGCCCGGTTATCTATTGGGATCAGGAAGGGTGTAACTTCATTATTTTCAAAACCGGTAGCCGAAAGTACCGCTGCCAGTTCTTCTACCGTGGCTATCAGCAGTACGGTACCGGGGTGCACGAATACGACGACCTAACAGAATGTGTGGTGTCACTGCTACAGGCCCAGGCTGATCACTCAGCCCGGGAAAAAGGTGATATCTAAACGACCGAATATATTTAAAAAAATATAGTAATATCAATAACATAAGGGGATCATCTATGACAGCAAAAAATGCTTTCTATGCACAATCAGGAGGCGTTACCGCAGTAATCAACGCTTCCGCCAGCGGTGTGATCGAAACAGCCCGCAAACATCCTGACCAGATTGCCAACGTCTACGCCGGCCGAAACGGCATCATCGGCGCACTCACCGAGGACCTGATCGATACCAGTCAGGAGTCTGCAGAAGATATTGCGGCACTCAAGCACACCCCCTCCGGCGGCTTCGGCTCCTGCCGCTTCAAACTGAAGAGCCTGGAAGAGAATAAGCGCGAATATGAGCGCCTGATCGAGGTCTTCAAGGCACACAACATCGGCTACTTCTTCTATAACGGTGGCGGCGACTCAGCCGACACCTGTTACAAGGTCTCCCAACTCTCTGAAAAAATGGGATTTCCTGTACAGGCCATCCATGTCCCAAAAACTGTCGACAACGATCTGCCGATCACCGACAACTGCCCGGGCTTCGGTTCCGTCGCCAAATATATCGCCGTCTCCACGCTGGAAGCCTCCTATGACGTTCGCTCCATGGCAGCCACCTCGACCAAGATCTTCGTCATCGAGGTGATGGGTCGCCATGCGGGCTGGATTGCCGCCGCCGGTGGATTGGTCGAAGACCAGGGTATCCCGGTTGTGGTACTGTTTCCTGAAATCGAGTTCAATCAGGAGAAGTTTCTTGCCAATGTGGATGCCAAGGTTAAGGAGTTCGGTTACTGCACCATCGTGGTATCTGAAGGCTGTCACTGGCCTGATGGCAAGTTCCTCGCCGAACAGGGCACCCGGGACGCCTTCGGCCATGCCCAGCTGGGCGGCGCCGCTCCCGTTGTTGCCAACATGATCAAGGATGCCCTGGGTCACAAATTCCACTGGGCGGTTGCGGACTACCTGCAACGCGCTGCACGCCATCTCGCTTCCGAGTCTGACGTGGATCAGGCCTACGCTCTGGGTCAGGCAGCCGTGGAGAAAGCACTACAGGGTAAAAACTCCATCATGCCCACTGTGGTTCGTGAATCCTCCAACCCTTATAAATGGTCGATCGGCGAAGCACCGCTCAGCGAAGTCGCCAATGTGGAAAAAATGATGCCGATGGAGTTCATCACCGAGGATGGCTTCGGTATCACAGAGGCCTGTAAAGAGTACCTCTACCCATTGATCAAAGGGGAGGCCTACCCACCATATCTGGATAACGGCATGCCCGATTATGTCACCATGAAAGGGGTAGCAGTACCAAAAAAACTAGACGTTTTTGAACTTTAAATAACGACAATCAGGGGCTGCTTCAGCCCCTTTTTTGTGCTCAGTATCCGAATACGATTGTGACAAAGATCCAATCGGCGTGGAGGTCGGTCAATGCTGAGCCAGCGAATTGCATCAAGCTTTTTTTAATATCTCAGGAGGATCTATAAGTGAATACAGAACTGATCTTTGCCCTGGCCTGCGCAGTCGCCGCACTGGCTTACGGCTTCATATCCGTTAAGTGGATTCTTGCGCAGCCGGAAGGTAACGAAAAAATGCGCGAGATTGCCGGTGCCGTACAGGAAGGTGCTCAAGCCTATCTGAACCGCCAGTACACAGCGATCGGCTTCGTCGGAATCGTGGTGTTGGTGGTGATCTTCTTCGGCCTGGACAGCGCCACGGCCATCGGTTTTGCCATTGGCGCCATCTTCTCCGGTCTGGCGGGCTATATCGGCATGAACATTTCGGTTCGCGCCAATCTGCGTACCGCTGAAGCGGCCCACAACGGCATCAATGCCGCGCTGCAGGTCGCCTTCCGTGGCGGCGCCATCACCGGCCTGCTGGTGGTTGGCCTGGCCTTGCTGGGTGTTGCCGGATACTACTATGCCCTGAACATGATGGGTGTCTCAGACAGCCAGGCACTGCATGCCCTGGTCGGTCTCGCCTTTGGCGGCTCACTGATCTCCATTTTCGCCCGACTGGGTGGCGGCATCTTCACCAAGGGTGCGGATGTGGGTGCCGATATCGTCGGTAAGGTTGAAGCCGGAATCCCTGAGGATGATCCACGCAACCCCGCCGTTATCGCCGACAACGTGGGCGACAACGTGGGTGACTGTGCCGGTATGGCGGCCGATCTGTTCGAGACCTATGCGGTAACCGTAGTGGCCACCATGCTGCTCGGCAGCCTGCTGGTCACTGGTGCAGGCAACGAAGCGGTCATCTATCCGCTGGTTCTGGGTGGTGTCTCCATCATCGCCTCTGTCATCGGCACCTACTTCGTGAGGGCCAAGGACAGCGATACCAACGTCATGCCGGCCCTCTACAAGGGGCTGATTGTGGCGGGTGCCTTAGCCGCGGTCGCCTTCTATTTCGTCACCGACTACATGATGGGCAATGTGGTACTCACTGTTGGCGATGTGACGGTATCCGATCCAGTGATGGCACTCTTCGGCTCTTCCTTGATCGGCCTGGTTTTAACCGCTGCGATGGTGGTCATCACCGAATACTACACCTCCACGGAATACAACCCGGTCCGCTACATTGCAGAAGCCTCCACCACCGGTGACGGCACCAATGTCATCGCCGGCCTGGGTATCTCGATGAAATCCACCGCCGCCCCGGTGCTGGTAATCTGTGCAGCCATCTGGGGTGCCTACGATATGGCCGGCCTCTACGGCATCGCTGTTGCAGCCACCTCGATGCTCTCCATGACCGGTATCATCGTTGCTCTCGATGCCTACGGTCCGATTACCGACAACGCCGGCGGCATCGCTGAGATGGCTGAGCTGGATGAGAAGATCCGCAACATCACCGATCCGCTGGATGCGGTGGGCAATACCACCAAAGCGGTCACCAAGGGCTATGCCATCGGTTCCGCCGGTCTGGCGGCTCTGGTGCTGTTTGCCGACTACACCCACAGTCTGGAGACCCATACAGGTACGGCCATCAGCTTTGACCTCTCCAACCACATGGTCTTGATCGGCCTGTTGATTGGCGGTCTGGTACCCTTCCTGTTCGGCGCCATGGCGATGGAGGCCGTGGGACGTGCGGCAGGCGGCATCGTCAACGAGGTGCGTCGTCAGTTTCGTGAGAAACCGGGCATTATGGACCACAGCGAGAAACCGGAATATGGCAATGCTGTGGACATGCTGACCAAAGCCGCGATCAAGGAGATGATCATCCCTTCACTGCTGCCGATTGCCGTCCCTCTGTTGGTCGGTCTGTTCCTCGGTCCGCAAGCCCTCGGTGGTCTGCTGATCGGTACCATTGTCACCGGTCTGTTCGTGGCCATCTCGATGACCGCCGGCGGCGGTGCCTGGGACAATGCGAAAAAGTATATCGAAGATGGTAATTTCGGTGGTAAAGGGTCTGATGCCCACAAGGCGGCCGTCACCGGTGACACCGTCGGCGACCCCTACAAAGACACCGCCGGTCCTGCGATCAATCCGTTGATCAAGATCATCAACATTGTCGCCCTGTTGATTGTGCCGCTTATTTAACAGAGCACAGCAACAAACCTTCAAGGGGAGCCTCGGCTCCCCTTTTTTATGGCCCAAGACCATTTCTATACTATGGTTTTACCGCTAGTCCTTCAGACAAACCGATCATGCGCAGACGATTCTCAGCCATATCATTGAAAATTCGGCGCTTACCGAAGTCTGCACGGAAATGCTGACTATCGCTTGCCCGATGGCTATCGACCGCAACCATTGCACTACAACCAACCACTCGCCCTGGTCAGGTTAATCCATGCGACAATGCGTCCCTCGGGTCGAGCCAACCGGCGGGCTTCCACTGGACACCCGCTCTGGTAATCCGTACCCTTCACATCTCACACACCACCGGCCCACTGGCTGGATTCGATCACCGCTGTTTTTCACTGCAAGGTAAGACAAATGAACCTAGACCGTGTCTCTTCAGGAAAGAGTATTCCTGACGAAATCAACGTCATTATTGAAATCCCCTCGAACGCCGACCCTGTCAAGTATGAAGTGGACAAGGAGACCGGCGCCATGTTCGTCGACCGCATCCTGCGCACCGCCATGCACTACCCGGCCAACTACGGTTATATCCCCCATACCTTGTCAGACGACGGTGATCCCTGTGATGTCATGGTGCCCACCGCTTTTCCGCTGATTCCCGGTTCTGTGATCCGCTGTCGACCTGTGGCAGTATTGAAAATGACCGACGAATCGGGCGACGACGCCAAAGTGGTCGCAGTACCTGTAGACAGCATCTCCAGTCGCTGGACCCATGTAAAATCCCACGAAGATATGCCGGAAGAGCTGATGGAGCGTATCGCCCATTTTTTCGAGCACTACAAGGATCTCGATGAGGGCAAGTGGGTACGTGTCTCAGGCTGGGAAGGCGCAGAGGCTGCCAAGCAGGAGGTCAGCAACTCAGTCAAGATGTTCCAGGATGCACCGGAAAAACCACACTTCTAAGTGGTCAGGGGTTCAAAACCTATCTATCCAGGAGTGAAATATGAAAGTCTGTATCGTA
Source organism: Chromatiales bacterium (assembly GCA_022360905.1). Lineage (GTDB taxonomy): Bacteria > Pseudomonadota > Gammaproteobacteria > Chromatiales > Chromatiaceae > Thiodiazotropha. Next base: position 7,278 of record JAKSBX010000170.1, on the reverse strand, counting down.
TCCGACAGTCATGACCATATTCCGCTGCTGGATGCCGCCGTGGAATCGGCCAAGGCCGATGGCGCCGAAGCGGTACTTCACTGCGGTGACGTAGTCGCACCCAGCACACTGCACTGCTTACAAAAATATGGTTTGCCGGTGCATGTGATCCACGGCAACAATAGTGGTGATCTCTATACCCTGGCCCGGCTGGCCAATAGTGATGACAGCCATATCCACTATCACGGCATGGATGCCGGCGTGGAACTGGCCGGTCGTAAGATATTCCTGGTCCACTACCCCCACTACGCACGTGCCATGGCGGCTACCGGTGACTGGGATCTGGTCTGTTGCGGACACAGCCATAAGCTGGGTTTTGAACAATTCACCAATATCAAAGGCGGCACCACCCACCTGGTCAACCCCGGTACAATCGGCGGTGTGGGAAAGTCACCCGCCACCTTTGTCATGGCGAATCTGCAGGAGATGACCTTCGAAGCCCGGGAAGTATCTAAACAGATTGAGCGGGAGGCCGGTTACTGATGGCTGAATTTACCCATTTCAACGCCTCTGGGGAGGCCCATATGGTAGATGTGGGCGACAAGGCCTCAACCCACAGAAAGGCCGTGACCGAAGGTCGCATCTCCATGCAGCCGGAGACCCTTGAGATGATCGTCGAAGGTCGGCACAAAAAGGGGGATGTATTAGGCATCGCCCGGGTAGCCGGTATCATGGCGGCGAAAAAAGCACCTGATCTGATCCCCCTCTGTCACCCACTGGCGATCACCAAGGTCGAGATCGACCTGAAAGCCGACCGGGAAACCAGTACCATCCACTGCCGCGCCCATGTTGAGACCGTTGGACAAACCGGTGTCGAGATTGAAGCACTCTGTGCCACCCAGATCACCCTGCTGACGATCTATGATATGTGTAAGGCGGTGGACCGGGGGATGGCGATCCAAGAGGTCCGATTATTGGAGAAGAGTGGCGGAAAATCGGGAACCTGGGAAAGGGCTGATTAAAGTTTATTCACTACCTGCCGTTTATGTTTGTGCATTTACGTGAAGCCTGTCACAATCTAACGCTACTAAATTGACAGACTAATAGTAACTTTCTGAGTAGTAAGGATGCACAAATGGGTAAATTCGTAGAGTGGTCCGATGCCTTGAGCGTCGGTATCGAAGAGATCGACGAACAACACAAGATGCTGGTCGATCTTGTCAATAAAATGCATGAGGCGATTCATCAGCGCCATGGCAGTGATGTGGTAAAAAGCATCCTGTCCGATCTCGCAGAATATACTCGTATTCATTTCGCTGTAGAAGAGAGCCTGATGCGCATCCTCAATTATCCTGGCTATGAAGAACATAAAGAGGTTCACGAAGAGCTGCTCGAGTCTGTTTCAGATCTATTGGATAAGGTGGCAGCCGGCAAGACCGCTATCGGTTTCGAACTGATGCATTTCCTCAAAACCTGGCTGACCAAACACATCATGGAAGAGGATATGCAATACAGCAGCTTTTTCATCCAGGCTGGCGCCCAGCCGAAACTGGGTAAAAAATCCTGGATACAGCGTCTCTGGGGCTAGTTGCCTAACGCCCATACAGGCTAAAATCGAGGGTTCATCGAGCTTAGGAAGACCATGAACCCTTATTACCACCGGGCCCACTTTCTCAAAAGTGCCGCCAAACTCTCCCAGTCCCCCATTGATCAGGGCTACGAAGTTGCTTTTGCCGGCCGCTCCAATGCGGGTAAATCCAGCGCACTGAATACCCTTTGCAGCCAAAAGTCGCTGGCGCGTACCAGTAAAACGCCGGGTAGAACCCAGTTGTTGAACTTTTTTGAATTGGATGAGCAGCGCCGACTCGTCGATCTGCCCGGTTATGGCTATGCGAAGGTGGCTGAATCGATCAAACAGCAGTGGCAGCGGAGCCTGGCCAACTACATCGAATATCGGCAATGCCTGAAAGGTCTGATCCTGCTGATGGATATCCGCCACCCCCTGACGCCTTTCGATCTGCAGATGCTGCAGTGGAATACCCATCACGGTCTGCCTCCCCACATCCTGCTGACCAAGGCGGACAAGCTGAAAACCGGTGCGGCGAAGAGTACCCAGCTGAAAGTGGAACGCAGCCTGAACGATCATCCGGAAATATCCGTACAGCGCTTCTCTTCACTCAAAAAACAGGGCATCGATGAATGCCACCAGGTGCTGGATATCTGGCTTGAGCTGGAGCAGGAATAGGGAGCCAAAAAAAGTGGCCCCATCAGCCTAAGGGGAGAGACTGATGGGGCCGGATCTTCCCGGATGGGGTCACCGGGAAGGGGTGGGTCGCAAAGGGAGGAAAAGCGACCCGTGCCGTACGACTTACAGAACCTCTGACTGGGCCGAGGGGAAAAAGTTCAGCAAGTTACTCAACTATTTTGCAATTCCCTCAATGGGCCTGATCCCAGTTGTCGCCCACACCGACTTCCACCAGCAAAGGCACGTCGAGTACCGCCGCCCCCTCCATACGGGCCGTCAGAGCCGCCCTGGCCTGATCCAAATACCCCGGCTCGACCTCGAAGACCAATTCATCGTGTACCTGCATCAGCATCTGAACCGGCGGTTTCTCCCCTTCAATCCACCGATCGACCGAGAGCATGGCCCGCTTGATGATATCTGCCGCCGTACCCTGCATGGGCGCATTGATGGCGGTGCGCTCGGCTGCGGTACGTCGCTGATGATTGCGGGCGTTGATATCGGGCAGGTAGAGGCGGCGACCGAACAGGGTCTCCACATAGCCCTGCTGATGGGCCTGTTCACGGATTCGATCCATAAACTCGGCCACCCCGGGGTAACGATCGAAATAGAGATCGACATACTCCTGGGCCGCCTTTCGCTCGATGCCCAATTGACGTGCCAAACCAAAGGCCGACATCCCGTAGATCAAGCCGAAATTGATCGCCTTGGCCGAGCGGCGCTGCTCGGCGCTCACCTGCTCCAGGTCTGTGCCGAAGACCTCGGCCGCCGTGGCGCTATGAATGTCCTTACCCTCTGAGAAGGCCTTGAGCAGACCCTGATCCTGAGACAGGTGCGCCATGATCCGCAGCTCGATCTGTGAATAGTCGGCCGCCAGCATCTTCCAGCCGGTTTGAGGCACAAAGGCCTGCCGGATACGACGCCCCTCCTCGCTGCGAATCGGGATATTCTGCAGATTCGGATCGGTTGAGGAGAGCCTGCCGGTAGCGGCCACGGCCTGATGATAGGAGGTATGCACCCGCCCTGTGGTCGGATTGACCATCTCCGGCAGCTTGTCGGTATAGGTGGATTTCAGTTTCGCCAAGCCCCGGTGCTGTAAGATCACCGACGGCAACTCATGCCCCTGATGCGCCAACTCGACCAACACGGACTCAGCGGTCGAAGGGGCCCCTTTCGGGGTTTTGCTGATCACCGGCAGTTGAAGCTCATTGAAAAAAATCTCACCGATCTGTTTCGGCGAACCCAGGTTGAAGTTGTGCCCAGCCAGGCTGTAGGCCTGCTGCTCCAGCTCGTGAAGCTGCCGGGCAAAGGCATCGCTCTGCTCACGCAGCATGTGGCTATCGACACTGACCCCGTTACGCTCAATGCGCGAGAGCACTGGAACCAGAGCCACCTCCAGTTCATTGAACAATTTAGTTAGTGAAGGCTCACTTTCCAACTTTGGCCAGATTTCCTGGTGGAGCTTTAAGGTAATGTCCGCGTCTTCTGCCGCGTAAGGGGAGGCCTGATCCAGCTCGATCTGATTGAAGGTGAGCTGTTTCTTACCCTTCCCGGCGATATCCTCAAAGTGGATCGTAGTGTGGTCCAGGTAGTTTTTCGCCAACGAATCCATGTCGTGGCGGGTTGCCGTGGAATTGAGCACGTAGGACTCCAGCATGGTATCAAAGGCGATACCCTGCATCTGGATGCCATAGCGGGCCAGCACGCTCATATCGTATTTCAGATTCTGCCCCACCTTTTTCCGCTCAGGATCCTCCAGCAGTGGCTTGAACTGCTCCAGCACCCAATCCAGGGGGAGCTGCTCAGGTGCACCCGGGTAGTCATGAGCCAGCGGCACATAAGCGGCCTCACCCGGGGAGATCGCAAAGGAGATACCCACCAGCTCAGCCTGCATGTAGTCGAGACTGGTGGTCTCCGTGTCAAAGGCAAACAGTTCACTCGAGCTGAGGCGCTTCAGCCACTCGAGCAGCTCGACTTGGGTAAGAATGGTCTGATAATCGGCCTCAGCAGCGGCTTGCACCTCCTCCTCTATTGGCTCCTCGACGCTCCCATCGTCCAGGCTGGCCAGCAGTCGATTGGACTCCATACGCTGAAACTGGCTTCGGAGCTGAGGCGTATTCTGCTCACCGATCTTGTAATCTGCGGGCGCCTTATCGAGCGTTACATCCAACTTGATCGTTGCCAATTGTCTCGACAATGGCAACTGTTCGAGGCTGGAACGGAGATTTTCGCCGATTTTACCACCGATATCGTCAGCATGATCAATCAGATTATCCAACGAATCGTAGCTTTTAAGCCATTTTGCAGCGGTTTTCGGACCACATTTGGGCACTCCGGGGATATTGTCCGCACTGTCTCCGACCAGGGCCAGATAGTCGATGATCTGGTCCGGCCTAACACCAAACTTATCCACAACCCCCTGCTCATCCGTGGTGGTCTCGGACATGGTATTCACCAGGCTTACCGATGGGTTCACCAGCTGGGCCATATCCTTGTCTCCGGTGGAGATCACCGTCTCCATGCCCGCCTCCGTCGCCTGTACAGCCAGGGTACCGATGACATCATCCGCTTCCACTCCAGGCACCATCACCAGCGGCAGCCCCATTGCCTGAACGATTTCATGCAGCGGCTCGATCTGACTGCGTAGATCTTCAGGCATCGGTGGTCGGTTGGCCTTGTACTCCGGATAGAGCTCATTGCGGAAACTGCCCCCCGGTGCATCGAAGACCACAGCCATATGCTGCGGATTGAAATCAGCAATCAGGCGACGAAGCATGTTGATCACACCCACGATCGCTCCAGTCGGCTCTCCCCGTGAGTTACTGAGGTCGGGCAGCGCGTGATAGGCACGAAACAGGTAGGATGATCCATCGACCAGAACAAATGGCAGCTTCTCTGACATAACTTACTGTTATTCCTATGATTATTTAAGCATGGAGGGCGATTTCAGCATCTCATGTTAGCGGAAAACAGGGCACTTTGTCGCGCTTGTAGATGCTTTCTCTGACCTTTTACACTATTCCTTACTATTTTTCTTGGTCTTTATCCAGATCTGATCTATCTTTAAACTGCGTGGGGCACTAAAACCCAATATAACGACCACTAAAAATACAACCATCACCACTGGAGAAAGCCAATGCCTGAGATGAATCCTATGGCTGTGGAGAACAGCAACACTCCCGAGGGCTTCGAGGACTGGACAGAGGAACAAGCCATCGAGCTTGCTGCCGAAGAGCATATCGAACTGACCGACGCCCATTGGGAAGTGATCCATTTCCTACGTGCACACTGTGAACAGAACGGTACTACCTGTAGCGCCAGACTGGTGCTCAAAGCCATGACCGGTCAGGTCAAAGACCGGGGCGGTAAGAAATATCTCTATACCCTCTTCCCAAGAGGACCGGTTGTACAGGCCTGCAAGATCGCCGGGATTCCCCTGCCACCTTATTCCCTGGATCTATCCTTCGGCAGTGTACACTGATTCGATCATCACTCAACAGAAAGGGGCCTAACGGCCCCTTTTCTTTTTTTAATCAAGCTTATACACCACCAGTTGCGGGGATTACCAGACTACCCATACTCGGTCGCTTGCGAATTGCAGGCGGTCCAGCCTCCAGACTCGCCAGTGTCATGGGACCGACAATACCATCGACCACTAATCTACGACTCGCCTGATATTGCCTGACCCGGGAATCGGTCTTAGGCCCGAAGATACCGTCGACCCAGAGCGGGGGAGGGGGCATTCGCGCATTCAACAGGTTTTGTACATAGGCGACTGCCAGGCCTGAGGTGCCTTTTTGCGGATACTTTTTTCTACCATAATGTTGGTTACCTTTATCCCCCAGGTCGGGTAGATCTGCCTTTTCCATCGGTTGTCTCCTTGCGGGTGTAGAAGTTTTCGCCAGCCAGCAAAGCTTGGAGCCAAAAGAAGCAGAAGTGTTATAGCTACAACATTTTTCTTCTTGAGTGAGTCAACCTGAATAGCAACTGGTAATCCACAACACTTTGTCAGCTTATTGAAGCAGATTGTATTTGATGCTGTTTAATTAGTGCATGTGAATATGACACTCACGACTGGAGGTAATATTTACTTTTTCAAAACTTTTGAAATGATGATACGTATGTCTTTCTGTCTAGGGGGGAGACAACAACCTGCAGACGAATGACTTATTTTTTTAAATATTAAAAGTGTTTTGACTGAACGATAAGTACCACACCGTTAGAACATACAAATAGTCATGCCAAGACCATTTCACTTACACCAACGATCAACGTCGGCCTTAAGCTTTTTCATATGATTTTTACGCTCAGTCTCACTGAGATAGCTCCTTTCCCCATCCTTCTGATAGTTGTAGATTCCACGAGCCCGGTTGTGAGAGTTATATCTATCCTTAGCATAGATACACTTTTTCTTTCTTTTTTCCCGCTCTTGTTTCGCCTTCTGCTTGGCCTCTTTCTTTTCGCTGCGCTCCTCTTCGAAGGCGTCCAGCATCTTTCTCATCTTCTGTTGGCGCTGTTGCGGAGAGCTGCCGGAGGATTCGGAGGAGGGGGTTTGTTTGATTTTCACTTCAGTGGAGGAGTCGGAAACCGGGCGATCGCTGAAGTGCACCCGTCCATGTTCATCTGTCCATTTATAGACACCCGCATAGAGGCTCTGTGAAAAGATGATGCTAACCAGCGTCACACGCCATAGAAAATTCATTGTCGATTCCTTGAAAAAATTAAAGTCCTACAGAAAACCTAAGCCCAGAATCATGTATGCAAATCATCTTAAGACCCTGGCCAACGATCAAAGTCATCATTGCTTAATCTGCCATTCCGACGCATACCGTAAAAAATAGAGCACGTTGAATGACTGAATGTCGGCCCAAAGGGCGAGCAACACGAACAATCCAGCTGCGCAATTCTGAAGAAGGCTGATTCAACAACTGTTCCTTGGATAGACTAACAAAAAAAATAGCTGAACAGTATTAACAACAAGATCAACAATCCTAATTTGCGTTTATTAGCGTTCATCGGCGGACTGAATATAAAAAAGGGCGCCGAAGCGCCCTTTG
>JAKSBX010000288.1 GCA_022360905.1 Chromatiales bacterium | reverse complement strand
CCAAGGCAATAGAAATCCCTTTCGCAATATCTACATGCTTGACGCGAGCTCCCATTACCACCCCAATATCAATACTACTGTTTCTGCCAATAATTGTGCTGCAAGACTGATTTTAATCAGTGAATTATTCTTTACTGCAGGACCTCTCCAGAGAGTTCCACACGCTTTTTAACAATCTAACCAGACTACTGTTATAAGTGACTCAATATCAGAAAAGCAGATCCCTACCAATCATGATACGAATCACTCAATGGAGATCTTGAGATTACCCGCAACATACTGGTAGTGAACAACCACAAATATCTAACAACCGCCTGTTCAGTTGGCGATTTCGAATGCAAATTTCAGACTGAACCAGATACTGCCAAGTGAGTTGTTGAGTTTTGTTATTAGACTTTCCACTGCAATAAGTGACTTTTGTGGAAATCAAAATAGTCTTCAGTATCGATACCAGAATGATTTTTGACCTCTTCCATTCTAGTTCCTGTCATGAAACAACCTCAATAAAAGGGCCGGCAGTTCAGTAGATTCAATCACCTTTTAGTAATTAAATTCCTTTTTTGATGGTCGCTCCACAATTAATCCAATACAAGATCAGTTGATTATTGGTTCCCCGAAGAAGCTTACAAAACGCCTATTCAGGCAACTCCAATGCAACAGATTACAATTTTTTTCACGAAAATTAACAAATTGAGAGAGCTCATCGTCAGGCATTAACCTGTAGATATCAATACCGACATTGCCAACGTAAATTACCCAAAATAAGCCTCTCTTTATCCCCAAAGTATGGCAATTCAGAAATGTCTATAGATAGACCAGGAGAGACCCATACAACAATTATTTTTTACCTATAGGCACCATATCGCAGCTGATAACACCGTTTAAATATTTAAGCAGCCATGCTCATGTTGAAATGAATCTCACCAAGAACCGTTAAACCGCTACAGTAAAAACAAGGGCAGCCCCGTTTACCCTACTAAAACAAAGCAAAACAATGGCTCTTCAGATCGCAGACCCGATGATCAATTCCATCCACAGAACGTCGCAAAGGCTTTACCATATACATTCTGCAAGCAGGGGTATCGACACAGAAACCGATGTCTTAACCACACGCTTAATTGCTGGCGTCACAAAGTCCGGATACCCCCGCCCCAGGGCTACAAGACTCGAATCTATTTGAAAGTTAAAGCTTCATATTCTGTTCATAAAACCATCTACCATTTCAGATCAATTCATGCCACTTGAGTCAATATTCCAAATGCATACCAGACCATTTTCAGCCTTTTATTGCAGATGATTAGATTCGGTAATTACGTTAAACTAGCGCTCATCTCAACACTGGACCCAGTGCACCATTCACTGACAGCCTATCGATATGCCAAGTGACAACGCGCCAAGGAGGCAACCGGACATTTCTGTCGTGATCCCCGCGTATAATGAAACGGCGCATCTCGGCAACCTGATCGAATCCATTCGTCAAAATCTGTATGACCTGGATCTCGAAATTGTTGTGGTGGATAACGGTTCAACCGATGCCACACCGGAGCTCGCTCAAAAGGCTGGTGTAACCTTAGTCACGATCCCCAAAGACACCATTTCCAAGGCACGTAACCTCGGTGTCGCTACGGCTGCCGCCGAGGTGATCGCATTCATCGATGCGGATGTTCGCCTGACCCGGGGCTGGGCACTGGCAATGAAGCAGCGCTACCCAGAGATCCGCGACCAGTACCTTATCACGGGCTCACGTTACATGATCCCGGAAAACCCCAGCAATCTTGACAAATACTGGTTCGCGCCACTTTCGGAGAAAGAGGTTAGCTACATCAATGGTGGGAACCTGATTCTAAGCAAAACAACCTTCAACAAGATCGGCGGATTCGACGAAGTGTTGAATACCGGGGAAGATTTTGAGTTTTGCGTCAGAGCAAGAAAGCAAGGTGCTCAAATCATCATAGACAGGGATCTGCAAGCCATTCACGACGGCTTCCCGAAAAATCTGCTGCAATTCTGCAAACGGGAGATATGGCATGGCATTGGGGATTTTCAGGGACTGCATAGATTTCTGGAATCAAAAGTCGCCATTGCCGCTGTCGTATTCGTACTGATCCATCTGATACTGATAGGAGCTCTGCTAAGCGAGGCCTATTTGACAGCCCTGTTTTTTGGCCTCTTACTGCTGCTGATCAGTTTTGCAGTATCCGGAAAAATCTTTCGCAGCAGCAGTATCGGTATTATTCTGCATAACACCCCCTACTGTTACTTCTATCTGATCTCTCGCTTTTTGTCCCTTCCCAAACTTTTACTCAATAAAATCTCCTGACACACCGGCGCACCAATACAGCGCACTTAATTAGCGCACACGCACCATTGTAGTGCATAAGCAAAGCAATCCAGCCATCAAAATATTACTATCTATCTGTTTATAAAACAAAAACGGAAAGTGGCATGGATGATGCTGCTCTGAGATCGCGCTAGCTGTGATCGACGGCGTATTCAGGCTCGATGCTCAAATCAGGAACAAGCCACATGTCACGCTTAGTCCTATTGGTGCATTCAGAAAGGCCTGATCATGACCATGTTGTCCGCCGGAAATCTTACACGACTTACCGTCACTGATTTCTTTCGCATTACGCCAATACGTAATTCTGATCTTTCGTTGGAGATATATAAAGTATGAAAAGTAAGCTGGAATATATATGGCTCGACGGCTACAAGCCGACCCAGAGCCTGCGTAGTAAAACCATGGTCCGCTCCGATTTCAGCGGTAAACTGGAAGACTGCCCGATGTGGTCGTTTGACGGTAGCTCTACCGAACAGGCCGAGGGCAGCGCATCTGACTGTCTGCTGAAACCAGTCGCAGTTATTCCTGATCCGGCGCGTAAAAACTCTTACCTGGTAATGACCGAAGTGCTGAATGCCGATGGCACCCCGCACCCTTCCAACGGCCGGGCCACCATTGAAGATGATGATGAAGATTTCTGGTTCGGATTCGAACAGGAGTATTTCCTGTGGGATCCTGTTACCAATTTGCCACCAGGCTTCCCCGCTGGCGGTTACCCACCTCCTCAGGGCCCTTACTACTGCTCGGTCGGTGCGCGTAATGCCTATAATCGTGAGCTGATCGAAGAGCACCTGGACCTGTGTCTGGAGGCCGGCCTGAACGTTGAAGGTATCAATGCCGAAGTGGCGGCAGGTCAGTGGGAATTCCAGATCTTTGCCAAAAGCGCCAAAACCGCCGGTGACGAAATCTGGCTGGCCCGTTACCTGCTGGAACGCACTGCTGAGAAATATGATCTGGCCGTCGACTGGCATCCCAAGCCGCTTGGCGATACTGACTGGAACGGTTCAGGCATGCACGCCAACTTCTCGAATGGCGCTATGCGTGACGCCGGCAATGAAGAGATCTTCACCAAGATCTGCGATGAGTTCGGCAAGAATGTCGGCCCCTGTATCGCCGTCTACGGTGCGCACAATGAGCAACGTCTGACCGGTCAGCATGAGACCCAGTCCATCGACCAGTTCAGCTACGGTGTTTCCGACCGTGGTGCGTCGATTCGTATTCCGGTTGGTACGGTTGAGGATGGCTGGAAAGGTCGTCTGGAAGATCGTCGTCCGGCATCCAATGCAGATCCCTACAAGGTTGCTGCAATCATCGTCAAGATCACCAAAGAGGCTCTTGGCTGATCCGACTCTGATTGAGTGCGATCAACAACCGGAGCGGTATAGCCGCTCCGGTTTTTTTATCTCTGTATCAGGGACAGAGTGACAGAGATAATTGCTCCATCACATCACGCTTGCCCACTCATGTTCCAGAGTGCGTATCACCTCTGTCATTGACTCCGGTCTTGAAGCGGGATCCTTTGCCAGGCATCTCATACAGAGATCTTCGAGAATTTTCGGTACCGGGTATTTACTCACTTCCGAAGGCTTGCCAGGCTGTTGGTTTTCTACCATGTCAAGGATTTCATAGGTCTTGTCACTGTCAAATGGGGTTTGCCCGGTCAACAGTTCATAGAGCACCGATCCCAGACTGTAGATATCGGTGCTGAAGCTGATATCAGGATCCCGCCGAATCTGCTCTGGAGACATATAGCACAGAGTGCCTTGCAGCTTGCCATAGCCGGTAATCGATTTATCACCATCAACCACAGCTTTGCTTTCCCGCGGTTCTTCCAATGTGCTGCCATCCTTTCTCCAGACCTTGGCAAGCCCCCAATCCATTAACAGCACTTCATTGTAAGGGCCTACCAGTATGTTCTCGGGTTTGATGTCGCGATGCGCGACACCGTGCACATGAGCGTAACCTAAGGCATGCGCAATCTGCACGACAACCTCGACCAGCTGAGTCAGATCATAACGCTCACGGTAATTCAATATTTCCCGCAGTGTATAACCATGCACCAGCTTCATGGTGAAATAGTAGTGCCCCCGATTGTCCCGGCCGATCTCATAGATGGGTACCGTGTTCGGGTGTTGAAGCATGGCAGAAACCCGTGCCTCGCGCAGCAGGCGGATATTCTCTATCTCATCATCAACAAATTCGGCTCGGAGTGTTTTGTAAGCAACCACCCGGTTCAGATGCATATCCTTGCAGGTCTTGATCAACGACTTACCACCCTTGGCGATGGTGCTCAGGAACATATAACGGGTGTTAGGGTTGAGAACCTTGGGCAGCGGTTTGTCAGTGTCTTCCAGAAAGACATCGTTGTATTCTTTTGGTGGCTCCTGAAACTTGAGCATAATGAGTCACTTCATATTCTCTGTGTCAACCAAGTGTAGCACTCTTCCCGTTCCGGTTTATGACTATTTCTTTGAATTAAGGCACAGCGATACAACGCTTCGACAGCCTGAAATTCAGCATAATTGTCGAGACATTTTCAAGCTCTTGCGGGTACTGCACCACAGCGGTGCGTTCTATTTCGATCAAGTATTCCCAGCTTGTGACGACATAGGTTGGAAACTCAAGACAGTTTGGATTTTCGTAATTTCATCCCCATATCCATCGGGGTAACTCTCGAAAGAAAGCAGAAAAGGAGCCTTTCATGTTAATGCAGTTCATTACCATCGCCGGGATGGTCCTGATCGCGGTGTCGCTACTCGGCTTTATCTATAATGCGGTTCGCAAACAGCAGGAGAAAGGGGCCTTCCTCGGCACTTCCGCCCTTTTCGGAATAATGCTGACGGGCCTGGTGCTGGGCGGCGCACAGGGGGTTATCTTCTACGCCAGTCCCGGTATGAGTTATCTGGTGCAATATCCCTGGGGTACCCAACAGGCGGTGTTGCAGCCCGGCTTCCACCCCCGTTTTTTTGGCGAGGCGATCCCATTCAAAAAATATCTGACCGTCTCCTTTGGCGGGCAGTCGGGTAAGTTTTCCGGTGTGGCGCCGATCCAGGAGATCCGCTTCCACGATTCGGTTACCGCCAACATGCGTATGACCGCCCGTTTCCAGCTTCCTGAAAGCGAGGAGAGCTTCCTGCCCATGGCCGTCGCCTATCGCTCCCAGGATAACCTGATCCACTCCTCCCTGATGCCGATCATGCAGGAGGCGATGCGTAACTCCGGACGGATGTATTCCGCCCAGGAGTATATCGGCGGCAAGGGCGGTGATTTTGAAAATGCCGTACTGGACCAGATCCGTAACGGCATCTACCTGCTTAACATCGAAGAAGAACGCGCCACTCATGGCGCCCTATCGATCACCGAACGTGAGGCGCGCACCATCCAACAGGATCAGACGGTGCAGGTACGGGTCCGCATCCGGCGCAACAGCGATGGTGAGGAGATGCGTAAGGATGCCATGGATCATCCGCTGAAAAAGTTCAGCATCGTATTGGTGCAAGCCAACGTCCAAGAGGTCGATCCTGATCCCGCCTTCAAGGACAAGCTGAAAGAGCAGCGCGAGGCGGCTGCCCAGGTTGCGATCGAACGACAGAATGCGCGCAAGGAGGAGGAGCGTAAGAAGCGCATCATTGCCCAGGGTGAAGCGGAAAAAGCCCAGAAGAAGATCGAACTGGAGAAACAGCAGATCGAGCGGGTCATTGCCGGTGAGACCAAAGCCAAAGAGGCTGAACAGGATCAGGTGAAAAAGGTCACCGAGGCCACCACCCGCAAGCGGGAGGCGGAGATCGAATTCGAGCGAAAACAGATCGAACTCGAGACCGCCAAACTGGAGGCCGAACGGATCCAGACCCTGGCCCAGGCCGAGTCGGACAGGCGGCGCATGCTGATGGAAGCGGATAACGCCCTGGAAAAGCGACTCGAAGCCTTTGTACAGGTCTCAGAGGCCTATGCGGGCGCGATCCGCGATAAGCGACTGGTACCTGAAGTGGTGGTCAGCGGTAATGGTGAAGGAAGCAGCCAATCGAATGCCAGCGACCTGATTGCCCTGCTGATGGCCAAGACCGCACGGGATCTTGGTGTGGCAGTGAGTGAGCCCGATCGAGTAAAGGGTGAGATGAAACAGTGAACGCCGGTGCTGGACGGAAAAATGGTGTAGCCCCTCATTCCATTATCGCTGCGGTATGAATCAAAGGATATTGCGCTTGCGGCTGATAGCCGCAAGTCGCAAGCCTTAGAGCGTCAGACAATCCGTCACTAGCTCGACGATTAACCCGACTGTTTTCCGCCGAAAGATTCAACTGGTCAATTTGGCATAGAGTCGCGGCAGTTCACGGGGTAGCTGTGATGGCTTACGGATAACCACATAGCCAGTCGAACCAAACAGATGCGGCAGGTAGTCATTGGCCTTGCTGTCGATGGTGACACAGAAGGGCTCCAGCCCCACTTCACGGGCTTCTCGGATTGCCTCCCGGGTATCCTCGATGCCGTATCGACCCTCATACTTGTCCAGATCATTGGGCTTGCCGTCACTGAGGATCATCAACAGGCGGCGCTCTGACGGCTGCTGTTTGAGAATCGAGGTGCTATGACGGATCGCCGCCCCCATACGGGTGTAGTAACCGGGCTTAATGGCCTGAATGCGGCCACGAATGGCCCCATTGTAATGTTCATCAAACCGCTTGATCTGATGAAAGCGGATCGGATCGCGCTTGCGGGAAGAGAAGCCATAGACCGCAAAAGCATCTCCGGTAGCGGAGAGACTTTCTGAAAATAGGAACAGACTGTCACGGATCACATCGATCACCCGCGCGTGGTTGTCCACCCAGGTATCCGTGGAGAGCGAGAGGTCCGCCAGCAGCAGGCAGGCCAGATCCCGGGATCCCACCTTCAACTGTCGATAGAGACCGTTAGCAGAGGAGGCGTGCCCCGTAATTCGATCGGTGGCAAAGCGTAGGTAGGCATCCAGGTCGATCTCGCTACCCTCCTGCTGACCCTTGTACCACTTTCGTGAAGGTGCCAGATACTGGAATTGTGCCCGCAGCTTTTTTGCCGTCCGATAGAGATGCGGAGGCAGTGCAACACTGCCGGCATCGGCCGCCAGCATCGGAACCACTCGACACAGGTCGGGAATATGCTCACGCTTTTTGAAATCCCATTCCGGCAGCAGGATACCCTCATGCAGCACCAAGTCATCCTCGGCCGCGGCCGGCAGATCGAGATCGAAACGCAACTTCCCAGCAGAGCCCTTGGCATCGCGACTGACGCTGATTAGGTCCATATCCTGAGCGGCATCGGCGGCACTCTGCAAATCCTCATTCTCTTCCGCATCCCGGTCCAGCTTGAGAAAGCCACCCCAGGTAAAGATATTCTCCATACGAATGGTGACCAGCCCCCGCCCTTTGGTCTCTTTTTTGTCCGTCTCTTGTGCAAGACGCTTGGTCTCATCTTGCAGCCCTTTACTACCGCCACCGCCGTTACTCTCAGGGTTATCCCGATTACGTTGGCGGCTCATGCTGAGCGGTGGGGAAGGGTGAAGCCAGAGCGGCACAGGTTGCGGCGGCCGGGCCGCATGAGGCAGCCGTTCAATGCTGCCGGGCTCAAGCAGAGCCTGGCGTATGGCAGACTCCTGGGCCACTTCAGATGACTGGTGAGATGGCGGCTGCAGTCGCTGCGCCAGGTGAGCCGACACCAGCCGCTGATAGAGAGGCCGGATACTGGGGTAGTGCTCCAGTACCTTGCAGCTCAGGCGCTGATTGCGACTGAACCAGGGTTCATCTTCCAACTGATCACCCACCGCAAGAATTACCAGCCAGCGATACAGATCCCGGTTGAGCTGAGTGGCGGGAAAACAGTCGATCACCGCGGGTAGCCGAAGATACTGCTCAT
Source organism: Chromatiales bacterium (assembly GCA_022360905.1). Classification (GTDB taxonomy): domain Bacteria; phylum Pseudomonadota; class Gammaproteobacteria; order Chromatiales; family Chromatiaceae; genus Thiodiazotropha. Next base: position 16,695 of record JAKSBX010000288.1, on the reverse strand, counting down.
CACGCCAGGCCAGTTCGACCTTTTTGTTATCTCCGGCAATGCGATGCAACAAACTGCGTCGGGCGGTATGCTCCGTGGCATGGGCGGCTTCCACCTGTAAACCACCATCTCCCCCCAGCGCTCGAAACAGAATACCGACACTGGTGTTCACCTGCCGCAGGGTAACGGCCGCTTCAGGATAACGGGTCTGCGCGGCACGAGTGATCAGCCGATGCCAGAGTTCACCAACCCGCTCTTCCATCAGCGGCCACCTTTGAACGGCACACTTACATCTTCAGGCGTACGGTTCTCCTCCGCTGCAGGCCGGCCGGTAGCCACAGCAACGGCTTCGGCATCACGGACCCATTTGAGGAGCGATTCCCGCTCTAATGGCCCCTGTACCTGCTCACAGGCCGTAATGCACTGAGCACATTCGGTACAGGTGAACATGCGACGTTTAATCGATCGCGGCTTCAAGCGCATCGGACAGATGTTGTCACAGGCATTGTTACAGTCTGAACAAAGCTTTGCCCGGCGACGATCGAAACCCACGACCAAGCCCCGGTCGTTGGCCATCCAGGCGAGACTTTGAAACAGACCCACGGCACAGCCAAAGCGACAGAAGAAATGCCTGGCAAAGGTGAATTCAATAAACAGCAGTAGGCTACCGACACCAATGAAACGGGCCTGGTTCGGGGTTAACGAGGCATGCAACAGATTGTGGTATATCTCTGCCGGAGGTAACAGATAGGTGAGCAGGACCACCGCCCAGAGCAGCGCAAAAAAAGCGGCGGCCAAGAGTGTGACAGGCCAGTAGCGCCAGTCGAATTTCACCATCGTACCATCGGCCTGACGGCTGGGCAGTGGCTGACGCTCCCATAGGCTTTGCCTGCCGCTGGCATAAAACATCAACCGATTGATCATCTCCACCACCGAGAAGTGAGGACAAAGCCAGCCACAATAAAATCGCCCAAAACGCCAGGCGATCCAGATCACTCCGCCGACGATTAGCAGCAGAGGCAGAAAACCACGCAGGATAATATTGAGACTTCCCTGCAACGAACTGATATCACCTTCGATCAAAGCATCCAGACCAAGCGTCCAGTGGCTGCCGAAGAGGATAAAGTGGTTGAGATTCAGGTCGAAGCGAAACAGATCGAGGGGCGGCGCAAGAATAAACAGACAGAAGAAAGCGGCCTGAAAGAGCGTGCGTCGACGCTGCAGGATTGAGCTGCGTTTAAACATCAACCCGCCCGATCAAGGGGAAACGATAAGTCTGTCCCGCCATGGCTTTGATAAGACCAAGCAGACCCGGAATGAGCAACAGAGGGACACAGATGATGTAGTAGAGCTCAAAAATGACCAAGGCATGCAGAGAGCGATAACCTCCCAGGAAAATGATCAACAGGTTGGCCGCTGTGAAAAGCAGCGTTGCAATAACGGCGCCTATAAATGCCTGGCGCAGGTGATTGTTAAGCAAATTACCAGCGCTACCCCGGTGACGTAGCCAAAGCCAGGCCAGCGCAAGCAAAGGCAGCAACGGAAACAACAGATTCAGCAGATAGAGACCTTCACTGATGACTGACAAGGTTTTACCCTCGTTGAGCCCCTCAGCCTGCCGACTCTGCTCAGCCACCGAAGGTTACCTCGACAACCTCCATCAACGCGGCAACCGTCTCCTCATCATCGCTCAAAGGCTCGACCAGGGCCGCACGACACGCCTCCAACGGTGTGTAACCACCCTCGATCAAGGTGGCTGTGTAGACCAGCAAACGGGTGGAAGCCGCCTCTTCCAGGTCATGATCCTTGAGTGCACGCAGAGCGTTGGCCAGAATCACCAGACGTTTCGCAAGGGCTGCATCAATGGCGGTTTCACTGATCAGAATCTGCTGTTCCAACTCGGATTCCGGGAAATCGAAACGGGTCGCCAGAAAGCGTTGGCGGGTGCTCGGCTTCAAGCCTTTGAGTAGATTCTGGTAACCGGGATTGTAGGAGACGATAAGCATAAACTCGGGTGGAGCATGCAAAATCTCTCCGGTACGTTCGATCGGCAGAATGCGTCGATCATCGGTAAGCGGGTGGAGTACAACGGTGGTATCCTTGCGCGCCTCCACCACTTCGTCCAGGTAGCAGATAGCCCCCTCCCTGACGGCCCGGGTCAAAGGCCCATCACTCCAGAAGGTATCCCCTTCACCGATCAGATGACGCCCCACCAAGTCCGCCGCCGTAAGATCATCGTGGCATGACACGGTATAGACGGGCCGCCCCAGGCGGGCCGCCATGTGGTTTACGAAGCGGGTCTTGCCACACCCCGTAGGCCCTTTGATCAACAGGGGCAGCTGATGACGATAGGCCTGCTCAAACAGCTCGATCTCATTCCCCTGGGGTTTGTAGAAAGGTAGTTCGCTCAAACCGGGCACCTCACTGATAAGATAGATAGAAGGCCATTCCGATCAAGATACCTGGAATGAACAGCCAGATAAAAACCGGCCAGCGCCATACACCACGCACACCGCCGAGCCCCATAAAATAACTTCCCACCAGATGTCCCTTGATCAACGCCAGTAACAACACCAACAGCGACATCCCAAGACCGCTGAACCCCAGTTTACCGACCAGAAAGGTGGCCAGACTAAAGGAGATTAGCAACAGATAGATCAGGGTGCAGGGACGAATACCAATAAAATCGCTAAGTCGCTTCATGACCGGTCACCGCATCACATAGACAAGTGGAAAGAGTATCAGCCAGACCAGATCGACCATATGCCAGTATGAGGCACCGCTTTCGACTCCGGTATGCTCCTGACGGCTGTATTTGCCCCTGGCTGCCATGACTGCAATCGCTACAAGGATAACCATCCCCATAATGACATGCATGAAATGGAAAAATGTCAGGGAAAGATAGAACATATAAAAAATGTTGCTACTGAGATTGATTCCCTCACTGTAATGGTGGACATATTCCCAACTTTTAACAAGCAAAAACAACATCCCCATGCAGAGCGCAGCCAACAGCCAGTAGACACAGCGCCTGCGATCATCCACCTTAATCGCACTAACCGCACGAACCACAAAATAGGAGCTGGTGATCAACGCCAGGGTATTGATCAATGCCGCCTCTCTGTCCAACGTCAGCTGATACTCATTGAACAGCTCCACATGCTGCAGGCGGGTAAACGCATAGGCGGCAAAGAAGATTGCAAACACCGTTAATTCCGCCAGGATGAAGATCCATATCGCCAGATCACCCGGCGGGTAGTTAATTTCTGAAACTGATCTATCGGCCTTCATGACTACTCAAGGACAATTAAAAAAGGCCGGCACTGAAGTGCCGGCCGTTAGAATGAAGGAAATCATCCTTCAGAGGGTATTATCAACTGGCCGTGGTGGCCTCTGGGTCGTTTTGACCAACAAAGAAACTGGCAATATAGACCACCAGACCGATCAGGAAGATCACACCGGCAATCTCACGCAGCCAGTAGAAGAGGGAGATCTGCTCCTGCACCACCATGAAGGGCTGCGGATTTTCCCCCATACGTTGCAGATAGGCTTGCAGAATGCCTGCACCGGTGAGAAACAGGGTAATGAAGACCATGGCGATGGTCATCAACCAGAAAGACCACATCTCCCAAACCTGGGACTTCACCGGATTGGCGGCATTACGGCCGCGCAACAGGGGCATGGCGTAGGAGATAATCGTAATGTTGATCATCACATAGGCGCCATAAAAGGCCATATGACCATGCGCTGCAGTAATCTGTGAGCCATGGGTGTAGTAGTTAACCGGTGAGAGTGTATGCAGGAAGCCCCACACACCGGCACCGAGGAAAGCCATCACGGCGGTACCCAGAGCCCACAGCATGGCCGGTTTATTGGGATGGTCGCGACGACGCTTATTCACGATATTGAAGGCGAACACCGTCATCATGAAAAATGGGATCGGCTCCATAGCGGAGAAGATAGAGCCCCACCATTGCCAATATTCCGGTGTACCGATCCAGTAGTAGTGGTGCCCGGTACCCACGATGCCGGTGATCAGGGTCATGGCGATAATCACATACAACCACTTTTCGATCACTTCCCGGTCGACGCCGGTGGTCTTAACCAGGACGAAAGCCAAGATAGCGCCGAGGATCAACTCCCACACGCCCTCAACCCAGAGGTGAACCACCCACCACCAGAAGTACTTATCCAGTACCAGGTTTTCAGGATTGTAAAACGCGAACAGAAAGAACACGGCCAACCCGGTCAGCCCCAACAGCAGCACCAGGTTGATGACCGTTTTGCGTCCCCTGAGAATCGTCATACCGATATTGAACAGAAACGCCAAAGCGACAATGACGATACCGATTTTGGTGATGGTCGGTTGCTCAAGAAACTCTCGACCCATGGTTGGAAGGAGTTTGTTCATCGTAACTTCCGCCAACGTGGAATAGGAGAGTAACAGATAACCCACTACGGTCAGCGCTGCGGCACCCAGAAACACCCAGAACATCAGAGTGGCCAGTCCTGGAGAGTAGAGTTCGGTCTCCGCCTCTTCCGGCACCAGATAGTAGGAGGCCCCCATGAAAGCCATCAGCAGCCACACGATCAAGGCGTTGGTGTGGACCATACGAGCCACGTTGAAGGGGATCTCCGGAAAGAGAAAATCACCGACCACATACTGCAGGCCCATGATCAGACCAAACAGTACCTGCGCCACAAACAGGGCGATGGCGGCGATGAAATAGGGTTTGGCAACCGCTTGTGATTGATATTGCATATTCTTTTCCTCGCTTAACCCTGGATGTTCGGCGGCCAATTGGCGGTGTTGATTTCCGAAACGTACTTCAGAAATTCGGCAATCGCGGTGAGCTCTTCGTCGCTGAAATTAAACTGCGGCATACTGCGGCGACCGGGGATACCTTCCGCCGGGCGACTGGCGATAAAAGCCTTGATCGCATCCGTTGAATTGCCGTAGCGCTTGTAGACATTTCCCAGCTCCGGGGCAAAGTAGGCGCCTTCACCCAGCAGGGTATGACAACCGATGCAGTTGTTCTCCTCCCAGAGCAGTTTGCCTTTGGCAATCGCCGGTCCCATCTCCCCGGCGAGCGCAGCGCGATTATCCCGCTGTGGCAGTTGGCCCATGGTATCGAAGGTGAGGGCGAGAAAGAGCAGAAAGAAAAAGGCGGTACCACCGTAAAAGATGTTACGCGCCATTATTTTTGTAAACGGCTGAGCCATTGGAATTTCTCCTGAATCCTATCGAGGTGTAAATTGATATCAATAGGAGCAGATCGAGGCTTTGATCTTTGTCAAATGGCGATCTATCGGAAACCCGTTCAGTCAGCGAGGAAACCAGACAATAAAAAACGCACAGAAAACAACCAAGCCAATGAAAAATATGATGAATTTCCTTCTTGCTCCAGAACGAAAACCGCGTTTCTGGAAGTGCGATACGGCACCACAGTGGGGACATTCTGCCTGATCATCGGAGATCTTTTTGCCGCAATAGAGACAGTTCACCTCAGCCATCTATCCGTCCCTCACTCAAGATCCTTGTGGGAAACACAGGGATGGGGTATAGAAGCTGAACTATCGGGCTCGAGTCCGACAATAGCCTCTGTATGTGCCAGCTGTTTGAGTTGCTCCACATCCAGTACCGAGACTTCATTGCTGGTTACCTTGATGATCTGTTTACTGCTCAGGTTGTGTAAAATCCTGGAAAAGGTTTCAGGCTTCATGGAGAGACGCGCCGCCATCACACCCTTGGCTGCCGGCAACTTGAAAACCTCACTCCCGGCCCCCTCCATCGTTCGCAGCAGGGTGGCACAAAGGCGGGTCGTGGCGCTCTGCAGAGTCAGCTCATCGATCTGCCGGATCAAGCCTCGCAGCCGCTGACTCATGGTTCCCATGATCCTGAAGCTGGTCTCATTGGAGTGACTCAGAATATCCAGAAACCGTTTATTGTCGAAAGACATTACCCGCGCCGGCCCCAAAGCCTGTGCACTGACCGGATAGACTGGATTATTCATAAACATGATTGCTTCCGCGAAGGTGTTACCGGGCTGAATAATGTCGATGATCTTCTCATCTCCACTGGGCGACCCCCGAAACAGCTTGATCTGGCCACCAATCACGAGATAGAACCGCTCGGCTTTGTCACCACTCTCAAACAAGGATTCGCCATCCTGCAGTTTCAGCGTGTTGCTGTTCTCCAGAATCTGCTTGATCTGCTCATCGTTGAGGGCAGAGAAGAGGTTGGCTAATCGTATGTTGGCAGTCATTTTTTAATCGCGATTGGAATGGTTTGTGGTGAATCATTGTTTTAACAAATCACCATTTCGATTATGGACAATAGCATGGGCGACACGCTGCGGCATATCATTGACCCTTTACAGCAGTCTAGTGCCAACTGAAATATTCTGTCTATACCAGGTGAAAAGAAAGAGCATGATAGAGACAAGAGAGATTAATCCGGTGGCCGCAGGCAGACTACCCGATCACCGGGTAGAAAAAAAAGGAGCGATAACTATCTGATACACACTATTGAGCACAGAGATTCCTCTCTGAATTGGTAGAAAAAGCGTCTTCAAGAGACTCTCCATTCAAGAGCTTGGTCATTATGGAACGGAAATATTTATTTTATCAAAAAGACTCAGTCGGTCAGATTGCGATTCCAGTGCCCATCCTCACGTAGCAGCTTTTCTATGGCAGCGGCATCCACCGGGCGACTGAAAAAGTATCCCTGCCCCCGCTGGCACCCGTTGCGTACGAGACATTGCCATTGCTCTCTGCTCTCAATACCCTCAGCCAATGCCCGTTTATTGAGATTCTTCGCCAACTCGATGGTGGTAAGTACAATCTGTTCATCATCCCGGTCTGTCACTACACCGTTTACGAAAGATTTATCGATCTTCAACGTATCTACCGGTAGATTCTTAAGGCGACTGAGAGAGGAGTAGCCGGTACCGAAATCATCAAGACTCAGTCCGATGCCCAGCTCATGGAGCCGTTCCAGCCGCTCGATGACGATGGGGGAGGCATGCAGTGTGGCACCTTCCGTGATCTCAAGAATCAGCTTCGATGCAGGAATCTCTGCATCCTCCAAGGCCTGGAGTACGATTGTTTCCAAATCTTCTCGCTGAAGCTGAAGCGTCGATAGATTAACGGCCACCTTCAGTTCCAGACCCATGCCACACCATTCTGCCATCTGCCGGCAGGCAGTCTGCAGTACCCAACGACCGATGGGTAGAATCAGACCACACTCCTCCGCCACTGGGATGAACTCTTCGGGCGAGACTTTGCCAAGTGTTGCCGATTCCAGACGCAGAAGGGCTTCCACTGCCAATATTCTACCATCGTTCAGGTCCACAATAGGTTGGTATGCCAGGTGAAACTCCTCTTTTATCATCGCTTGGTTGAGCCCTGTCTCCAACATATGGCGGTGTTGGATCCGCTGAGCCAGATCGCCAGCATAAAGTGCATAGGTGTCGCGCCCATCTCCTTTAGCGGTGTACATAGCGGCATCGGCGTTCTTCAATAACTCAACTCTATCCTTGGCGTCCTCCGGATACAGACTGATGCCGACACTGGCTTTGATATAGTAGCTTTTACCATCCAACACGAAGGGTTCACGCATGATATCCAGTATGCGTTGGGCAAGGGTTGTGGCTTTCAGAGCCAGATGCCCAGCAGCATCTTCCATCTGCTCTTCTTTTCCATCAGGCATCATTAGAACGAGGAACTCGTCACCACCTTGACGGGCTACAAAGTCAGGCTGGCGAATCTCAGGTCGCAAGCGTTTCGCCACCTGGCTCAATAGTTCATCGCCGGTTGTATGCCCGGCGCTGTCATTGATCACGCCGAAGTTGTCCAGGTCCAAAAACAGCAGGGCAAGACCGTGCTCGTAGCGATGGGCATGGGCCAGGGCATTATCCACCGCCTCCAGAAATGCAGCCCGATTGGGAAGGCCTGTAAGGCTGTCGTGATGGGCCAGGTATTCGATTCGCTGCAGGTTCTGTTTTTGCTCGGTGATGTCCTGAAAGGCCACCACGCCACCTACTATTTGATCTTGGTCGAAGAGGGGGGTTGTGATGTAGGAGATGGGTATGGCCTCACGCTCCCGGCTCATGAACTGGTCATCTCGACTGGAGTGCGATTCACCGCTCTGCAGCACACCCAGCATGGGACACTCGTCCTCACTGCAGGTTGAACCATCCATTTTCAGATAGTGGATAAAACCGTGAATCGATTTACCGAGAAGTTCGTTTTCTTTCCAACCGAGTAGTTGTTCCGCTGCCGGATTGAGGAAGGTCAGGCGTCCCTTGTCGTCGAATCCGAGCAATCCTTCTCCCAGTGCGCCGATGACGGACCGGTTGTAATTACTGGCCCGGGCCAGTGAGTGCATGGCATTCTGGCGATCTTCAAGGTGACGGCGCGCTCGCTGTGTGTAAAATCCTATACCCAACAGTCCGCAGAGCCAGATTCCCCCATGGGTGGTACCGATCAGCAGCAGATGTTCACCGCTGTCTTTCCGATAGGGGGCCATGGGAATGGCGATGGAGACTCCACCGCGAATGTCGCCGACTTCATAGCCGTGCCGTTCATGACACTTCAGGCAGCGTCGTTTCGTGACCATCGGGCGCATCATCCGCAGTGTGGGTTGACCACGAAAATCCACAATTTTAGCTACCTCGTCCGACTCCCCTTCAAAGGTCTCGAGCACCGCCCGCTCCCACTCGTCAGGCTCATTCTCCTCGTGCAGCGGTTTCAGGCTGGTGATGTGGATATAGTCATTATGCATCCGGCTGAAACGCTCGTTGATCTTGCGAATCATATAGGCCGGATTCATCAGGGTGAGCTGTTGCTCCGCATCGGTGGTGACATCCCGATGTGGCAGGTCCGCCAGGTGGGGATTAGGTTGTGTCTGTTCCGTGATCTTCACATAGACACCACCCTGAGCTGCAATCCACTGGCGCACTGCCTGATCTTTTTGGTAGTAGGCGCGAGCGACACTGAGTGCGGTGGCGAACTCACGGTTACCCTGGTCATGTACTGTCCAGACGAAGACGCCAGTGATCAGTAACGTCCAAGTTATTACGGCAACCAGGGTGTACTTTCGCAAGGATCCTAGTGCTGAGGTGAAACCGATTTGGAGATCGCTGCTGACTTCGGATGTGGTTGGGGTCACCACTGATTCTCCGTGATTAACTATGGTTACGGTTAGGGTGTTGCTCCTTTGCTCTTTTTTTGTTGTAGATACTTTAGCGACTGTTGTAGAAAAAGGTTTAGTATATTAGTAAGAATAAGCCGATCTGTCTTTTCGCAGCAGATTTCGACCCATTGATTTACAAACAGAAACTCTTTTTTAAAAATCCCGTTTCAACAAGTGTTAGGAAATCAAATATTTATTTTCCACAAGAGTTGATTTAGGGATGGTTAATAGTTAATAAAAAAGGCAGAAATTAATTGCCGTGTTTAGAAAAGCATCTTAATTACAATTAGTTATGCAAAATTAGAGATTAGCCACAGGTGATACCGGTCGAGAATCTGGTAAATGTGGGTCGCTCCGACCAGTATCGTTGATATGATGGGTGGGTGCGGTGCACTTTCACTGATGGCAGGCTGAGTCATATTGCATATCCTTCCATGGAAATCTCAATATTTTCATTGTGTGCAAGTGTGAAGCTTGACTCAAATCACCGCCGTGACTTTCGATGCGAGTTAATATCCCACGACTGATTTCCTAAGCGTCTGGTTTTAGTGGATAATCTCAATCCATTAATTCCTGATATATTGTTTTCTACCAACTTCAGCATGAGCAACCCGACACCACACAGAGCCAGAAAAAGGTTTGGCCAGAATTTCCTGCATGATCCCGGCATCATCCAGCGCATAGTCCAGGTCATTGCCCCGCAATCTGATGACAACCTGGCGGAAATCGGCCCTGGGCAGGGGGCAATCACAACAGAACTCCTGCCTCTGGTCAGCCAGATGCATGCCATTGAACTCGACCGGGATCTGATCGAGCCCTTGGCACATCGTTGTGCAACGCTTGGCAGACTTCAAATCCATAACATCGACGCACTGAAATTCGACTTCTCCATACTGGCCGAACCGGAGAGCCCCCTGCGGGTCGTAGGCAACCTGCCTTACAACATCTCCACACCGCTGCTGTTTCACCTGCTGGATCAGTCAGCCAGCATAAAAGATATGCATTTCATGCTGCAAAAGGAGGTGGTGGATCGGATGGGCGCCAGTCCAGGGTCAAAGAGCTACGGCCGCTTATCGGTTATGTTGCAGGCGAGGGCAGAAGTGACGCCACTGTTCAGCATTGGCCCCGGGGCATTCAATCCACCGCCGAAAGTCGATTCAGCCTTCGTCCGCTTAGTCCCGCACGACAGTCTGCCTTATCAGATCGACAATTGGGACAACTTCAGCCTGGTGGTTGCCCAGGCCTTTTCACAACGCCGCAAAACTCTGCGTAACTGCCTGAAGAAGACGCTAACCACTGAAGCGATTGAGTCTGTCGGAATCGATCCTGGCCTACGTGCCGAGTCACTCTCTGTTGAAGACTTTGCCAAACTGGCAAAACGGTTAAGTAATCCGGAATCCTACTGAAGCAACACTCTGGATACCGGTTTTTGACCACTGCTGCTCAGAATGGATCCAAACGGCGTGAATTACCAGCTCTACTATTTGCTGATAGCGAAAGTAGTTAGGGCCGCAAATGGACGCCAATCACCGCGAACACTCGCCAACCACCAATCGGGACGGATCGTTTCAATCTTTGATTACCGGGTTATTTGTCGAATACCACGTCTTCCAGAATAACCGGATAGAAGTATCCATAACCAAAATCCTTATTGGTAAACAACATGCCTTTGGCAACAACCTCATCGCCGACCGCAATACCGGCTTGGGTTGTACGCAAGATGATCTTGTGATTCTTTGCCTGTTTGGTGCCTGTTCCATCTTCTATGTGCACCCAGTCTCGACCCATAATCTGGCTTGAAACTTTTGATACTTTGCCTTTCACTTCGATAACACTGCCACTCAGCTCCTGCTTTTTCTCAAAGATCTGCTCTACCGTGAAGCGCCCTACCGGGTCACCCAGTTCAACGGGTGGCTGTGGCGCCGCGACCGGTTTTGCTGGCTGTTTGTTTTTTGACGGCTGAGCATGGGCTTTGGTCGGAAGCTGCTCACCTTTGCTGATGGCCTCGACAAACAGAACTCTGTCAAAGGTTCTGTTCAACGACTTACTGGTAAAATTCTCCATCAGCATTTGTTCGTAAAAACTGATCTTCTCACCAACTTCAACTTGGGTTTCCGGTACGGCTATCCAGAAAACGCTGCTGGACTCCTCCACACGAATATAGGTGTAACCGGCTGTGGAGATCGCCTCCAATACACTGGCGGTATGGGGAATCGCATCACGATTCGATGCTGCCCCGGTTTTGCCGTAAGACCAGACTTGGCCGCCGCCAAACATAAGCAGCATCAATACAATCCAGGAAATCACGCGAGTTCTATTCATAATTGTTTTCTCTGTTTTGCCTTTCTTCAAAAGAATCCATGAGAATCCTTGCCGATCACCTTCCCGGGCTTTGAGGCCGATCCGGGCAAGCCATTCTAGCTCTTCCTGAACACCACCGTTGTAACCGTTTGCATGGGGAAACCCCAATATCACTAGGTGTAAAAAAATCTCTATTGCAGCATACAAAGCATGAAAGATCGGTACAAGCCATATATATTGTTGTTAAGTTGTTTTCTTCGGGCCAGGGATAATAATTCGGCACAAATGAACTGAAACACCCCACCCTGATCCATGGCGAATGGTTGGATCCTTGAGGTTAGTCGTTAACAACCGATCCAGAACAGTCAACAGGAAGATTGGGCACATGGATACTGCCAACGACAGGCAGTGCCGCCGCCATTTACCGATGCGCTGAGTGCGGTGCATAAAATCCCCAGAGGTTGGCTGGACCCAAGTAAAAGATGGCTCAATTTCCCTTAACCGATCCTTATCCTACGTATCGCCTATTCGGCTTTGCCAGCTACATAATCTGCCTGATGGCTCTATTTAGCTTCCCAGCTTTAGCCGACAGCGGGTTTGAGGACCCCAACGATCCGAGTTTGTACATTCCTGCAAATAGACAGCACAGCAGTTGGCTGGAGACGATCGGCCCCGGACAGGGTCCAGTGCGGCGCAACTCCGTCAAGGCGGACGCCCATGAAAATGTCAAATCCTTCTACCACGCCCGCTACTGTCTCAGTTGCCACGAGGGACAGCAGAAAAACCTACATTATGCCCGTACCGAACTGGTCTGCCGGGACTGCCACATATCAAAACCGGTGGCCGGCATACACAACCCGAAGGCGGCAGCCTACGCCGAGCACCGATACGAGAAGGTATGTGCCAAGTGTCACGAAAACGCCGGCCCCGGCATGGGCAGCTATGTAATCCATGAAAAGCCTCCCTGGTCGAGTCAGACCCGGGAAACCTTTCCCGCGCTCTATTGGTCGACCATGGCAATCCTTGCTCTGGCAGTTGGGGTGTTTCTGTTCTTCATGCCCTATACCTCGGTCTGGGCCTGGCGGGAAGTTAAACAGCATTGGCAGCAGCGAGGGAAGACCGCTACAGCCGATAACCAAGGGGTAGTGATAGAACGTTTCACCCCGGGTGAACGATGGCTGCACACAGGCCTCATCGTCTGCTTCATGCTACTCTCCCTGACCGGTGTGGCATGGATGTACATTGAGACTGAATTTGGCAAACTCCTGGCGCTCCCTTTTGCCGGTGCTGAAGGTGCAGTGTGGGTACACCGTGTGTTCGGTCTGCTGCTGTTGGTGATATTTGCCGCCCACATCATCTACCTGATTCGATCCGCCGTGATTGGAAAACCGGGCTTTCTCAAGGGGCCGGACAGCCTGGTCTGGACCTGGAACGACTTCAAGGCGATTCACCAGCATATGGCCTGGCTGTTCGGCCGCAGGGAACATCCGGTATTCGACCGCTGGTCCTGGTGGCAGAAGTTCGACTACTGGGCGGTCTGGTGGGGGTTGGTTATCGTTGGCACAACGGGACTGGTAATGTTTGATTCCGTGCTCACCACAACCGTACTGCCCGGTTGGATGATGAATGTGGCACGTTGGATTCATAAGGTGGAGGCGATATTGGCCATGGCGCACATTTTTGTCGTGCACTTTTTTATCGAGAGCTATCGCCCCAGCGCCTTCCCGTTGAATGCACACATTTTTCACGGAGCGGCCGAACTTGAGGCGTTAAAGCAGGAACACCCGGCCTGGATCGAACGCATGCAGAGCGAAGGAAATCTGCAAGCCCGTATCATTACCCAGCCACCCCGGGCGGTCCAAATCGCCTTTTTCGGCTTCGGCCTGAGCATGGTTGTCTTGGGCCTGCTGCTGCTATTGGGTATGCTGATTTTTGCAGTGCAATTGAGCTTTTATTAACCCGCTTAAACACTCACCATTTGGGACAACGGGTAAAGATGAATTGATAGGTTTTGTCTTTCCAGGCCCCCCCCCAGATACGGGTGAGGTGCATCTCCCCCGCTTCCAGACGAAGGATCTCGGTCACCGGAGTTCCCCAGCCACGAACGGTCTTGGCTTCGCACTCAGTGTAGTTGTCATTGCAGTTGAGATCCGCTCTGTGTGTCCGACCGCTACGACCGCCACGAATGAAAAGACTTCCCTGCTTGACCGCATAGTGGGTGATCATGCGTTTCTTCTCGCGACACCAATCTCCCATCAGGCCGACAGGCTCTTGTGCCGGTTCAGCCTGCATAGCTTCAGCAGCTGAACCCTTACCCCAGAGAAGCGTAAAAAGGGTCAGTAACACCGCCAGCCAGAGATTATGAATCCGTGTGTTATGGAACAGCGTCACGCCTTGCCTCCCGATAAAGAATCAGCAGCCCGGGAGCCCCATTGCTGGTGCTCTTTCTAGGGTCTGATATCCGACCCCGGCCGCTGAGATAATACGACGTCTGTTCCAACGGGTAAACCAGGACCCAAGACCATCGTAGGGCATCCTAAAGGCGGATATCTGGAACGGTCCGTTCATATCGATGGAATTGAATTGAACGAATCGTTCAATTCTTCTGTTCAATCGGTGCGTCAATCGGCCAACAGCCCACTCAAAGTAGAACGGAGAAGATTTGTATAAATGAGGCTTTAAGTCGATGAATCCTCAACTTTCAAATATATAAGAACAGCATAGCGGTATCGGGCAGCTCCAGCTAAGGTAAACAGTTAAATACCCATTTAAATGGCATAGATATTGCGACTTACTGAGTTTAGCAAAACCCATGCTGTTTTAAACTAAAATGCGAAGCTTTCTCAGCTGACACATCGTTGTCACTGCCTCAGCAAGTTTCCGGTATTAAGGAGTTTTATTGATGAAGAAGTTTGCTCTGATTGCCCTGGCTATTGTAATTGCCCTACCTGTAGCCAGCGTTGAAGTGATGGCGATGGACGATGCCAAAATGATTAAGAAGATGGTGAAACGTGGTAAGAAAGTTGCCATCAAGCAGTGCTTTGCCTGCCACGATATTACTGCAGATAAACAAAACAGGGTTGGTCCGCCACTCTGGGGCGTGTATGGAAAACCTGCCGGTTCAGTGGAAGGCTATGAATACTCTGCAGCACATCTCAGCAAAGCAGACTCCATCGTCTGGGATGAAGCCACGCTCGACGCCTATCTGCAGGATCCCAAAGCGCTCATCCCGGACAATAAAATGGCCTTTCCTGTTGTCGGCGTGAAACCGATGTCGGATAAGCAGCGCAAGAACGTAATTGAATTCTTGAAGTCACTCAAGTAATCGTACTTATTTCAGATCCAGCAGTCAGGAGATCGTGAATCATGAGCCGTTTACTCAGGGGAATTGTACTACTCCCATTGTTGTCACTGTTGATGATTGCCCCCGCAGTGGCAGCCGATGGTGATGTGGTAAAAATCGAAGCCAAGGCCTCCGCGAGCGAGATCGTGGAGAATTTGAAAAAACAGCTTGCAGAGCAGCGTTTCAAAGTTTTTTCTGTCTATGACCACGGCGATGCAAACTCGGTAAAGCAGGTGATTGCATTCGGTAAAACGAATCAGAATGCCCGTATCATGTGGCACGACCCTGCAGCCGGATTGGAGTTACCGCTTAAGATTGCAGTTTTCCAGGATGATGTGGGCACCCGGGTGATCTATCGCAAACCCAGCTCTCTGCGCAACACCTACAGCCTGGAGGACTGCCGCCTGCTGGATGACCTGGACCAGGTGCTCGCACAGCTGGCACAGCAAGCCGCGCAGTGACTTTTTTCAACCCTCGCAGCACTCAGCTGCTCCTGCTTGGACTTTTCCTGATCGGGGGGCCTGTGGCGGCCGAGCCACAGGCCCCGCAGGAATGTCAAAGCCAGGCATTCGGAAGCGGTCATTTTCGTGCTTATGCCGATCCTAAACCGGTTTCGAAAAACGCCTTCTACAACAACGAAGGCCAAAAGATCCCACTTGACACGCTTCCCGGTCCAAGGGCGCTACTGGTCAATTTCTGGACCACCTGGTGCACCCCATGCAGAGAGGAGATGCCCTCCATGGATCGGCTTCAGGCCCGCATCTCACAGAAGCAATTGATGATCTTGCCGCTGGTTCGGGATGGTAAGGGTACCTCGGAAGCACGGCGTTTCTATAAAACTCATGACATCACCCATCTGCCGATTGCTGCTGACCGGTTTGGTAAAATCTCCTACGACCACAGGGTTGGCGCCCTGCCCCAGACCCTGTTTGTCGATCAGCAGGGTATGGTAAAAGGGATGCTGATCGGTGCAGTGGATTGGGAAAGCAAGCCAGTCTTGGAGTTACTGAAGAGCTGCCTCAATGTGAGCTTGAACGAGGCAACTTCCCGTTAGGATCTGATAACCCGAATCCAATTGATTTCTGCAATTAACCTGTAAGAGAAAACATGAAACTTCTTGCCAGTCTCAGTTTGATTTTGACGTTGCTGCTGCCCGCCACCGCCACCACGGATGACAGTGTGGAGGATATCTATCACTATCGTTCAAGAGTTATGGAAAATGCTTCCAATCACCTCAAAGCTCTGCAAGGTTATGTGAAGGGTGAACTGTCGATCGAAAACCATATCCCAACTCATGTGGATGCGTTGCTGAACCTCAATGAAATCTACCAGGATCTATTCCCAGTTGGGGATCAACATCCGGAGTCAGAGGCATTGTCCCTGATCTGGAGCGACCCACGAGGATTTCAAAGCGCCATACAACACAATCGCCGTAAGATCATGGCACTGAAAGAAGTCGATCCAAGCGACATGAAGACGATGAAACGAGCTGTCAACGATGTACGCATGAGTTGTGGCGACTGCCACTACTATTTCAGAGAGCGTTGAAACTCATGGCCGCTAATGGACGCCAATCACCGCAAACAGTCGCCAATCTACAACAGGACTCGTGACTTCAACCCCAGTCATATTGAAAAAATACAATGTGCGTTGAATAAACGCCTTAAAAGTGAGTAACCCAAGTAATCCAGTTCTGGAGCTACCTGGATCCCGGCATTCGCCCACTACTGTCCGGAATAAATACATTTCATCTAGTTGAAAGCTATGCAGCACTTGATTTTGAAGAGTATAAGCCATGGCAGTGACTCACAATCAAAGACCCTTAATCTGTACAAGGCAATATTAAACAGACCTGAATGGTGCTTACTCAAACCCT
>JAKSBX010000216.1 GCA_022360905.1 Chromatiales bacterium | reverse complement strand
TGGGCGCTTCAGACTGCTGGGCCGCAATAACGATATGCTGAAGATCGCCGGCAAACGGGCTTCCATTGGCGATCTCAACCAAAAACTGCTGGCTATACCCGGTGTGATTGACGGGGTCTTCGTACCCCCTGAGAATCCAAACATTGAGAAACAGCGACTCACCGCGTTGGTGGTGGCCCCGTCGCTGAGCAAGCAGGAGATACTCCATCAGCTGGCTCAATCCATCGATGCGGCATTTCTCCCCAGACCGCTCCATTTCGTCGAGTCGCTGCCGAGAAACTCCACCGGAAAACTGCCCCGTGAACAACTGAACGATTTCCTGAAAGCGATCAAATAGACCAACGAACCGAGTATCCACTTCTTCAAACAACGCGCTCTGAGCCAACGGAATTTGTGAATTACAGGATGTACATAACATTGTCATATTTTGCTACGCCTCGCATAATAGCCAGCTTCGACTTAAGACATCAGAACAAAGTACTATTAAGCAAGGACCGATTCACTCTATACCGGTTGGTCCCGATGTATCTGAACATGTGCCAATGGCTGTGTGAGGAGAACAGCTTGGTTGGGCTGAAACAAGCCCGATCCACAGTGCACGATTTTTCTGCATAAGCACTCGCATCGGGATTGGTTATACGCTGAAATAATATCAACGACCGAGATAAACGAACCCAATAGAACACAGGCTCTGAAATGACCCCCTTATCGATAACCCACTTTACCCTGACCAATGCGCTTGGTTGTGGTAACGCGGCCTCCCTGGAGGCACTGCGCACAGGCCGGAGTGGCCTGCAGCCCTGCGATCTGGAAAATGTGGATCTCTCCACCTGGATCGGACGGGTAGCCGGGCTGGAGGATATGCCGCTGGCGGGTAAATTGTCGGCCTATGACTGCCGCAACAATCGCCTGGCCCAGCTGGCCCTGCAACAGGATGAGTTCCTGCCGGCGGTCAAACAGGCGGTAGAACGCTATGGTTCAGATCGTATCGGTGTTTTCATGGGCACCAGTACCTCAGGCATCGCCACCACCGAAACGGCCTATCGAACACGTGACAAGGGTGCTCTACCGGCAGAATTCACACCGCGATACACCCATAACATTGCCTCATCCAGCCACTTCGTTCGTGACTGCCTGGGATTGAATGGCACCGCGATCGCCATCTCAACAGCCTGCTCTTCCAGCGCCAAGGTATTTGCCGCGGCGTACCGTTATATCACCGCCGGAGTCTGTGATGCGGCGATTGTCGGTGGTGTCGATTCGCTCTGCCTGACCACCCTCTACGGATTCAATGCGCTCGATCTGGTCTCCACTGAGCCTTGCCGCCCCTGGGATGCCCAACGCAATGGCATCAATATCGGTGAGGGTGCCGGTTTCGCCATCCTGGAAAAACCACAGGATGGGGATTCATACCCATCCCTGATCGGCTACGGTGAAAGCTCGGACGCTCACCACATGTCGACTCCCCATCCAGAGGGTGCCGGGGCGCGCCATGCCATGCAACAGGCCCTCGAACGGGCTGCCCTCGAGATCGGCGATATCGACTATATCAATCTGCACGGCACCGCCACCCGAAGTAATGATGCTTCGGAGGATAGTGCTGTCTGCGGACTGTTCGGAGATCAGACCCCCTGCAGCTCAACCAAGGGATTCACCGGCCATACCCTGGGGGCGGCGGGAATCACCGAGGCGATCTTTGCCCTCCTCTGTCTGCAGGATGGCCTGTTGCCGCAAAACCTTCAAACCGAACAACAGGATGACTCACTGGGCGCGAATATTCTGCTCGATCAGGGCCGTCGGGAGTTGCGTCATGTACTCAGCAACTCGTTTGGCTTTGGGGGCAATAACTGCAGCCTGATTTTCGGAGCGGCCGCATGATTTCCGTAACCATAGAGAAGATCGGTTTGGTGGCCCAGGGGATTAACAACTGGCAGGAGGCCACTGCGCTGCTGCAGAGTGAGACAGATTATCAGGGTGGCGAACTGCCCTTACTCAAGCCCTCGATGCTGAAACCCAATGAGCGCCGCCGCACCACAAGAACCATCAAAATTGCCCTGCAAGCGGCTGAAGAGGCACTTCAGGATCTCGACAACAACGAAAGTCTGGCTTCGGTATTCAGCTCTTCAGAGGGTGATCTGGATATCATCGATCAGATCTGCCTTGCTCTGACCGAGGTGGGACGGCCGGTATCTCCGACCCAGTTTCACAACTCGGTACACAATGCACCGGCGGGTTACTGGTCGATCGGTGCAGGCTCCAGACAGGGATCATCGAGTCTGGGAGGGCTGGATGGCAGCTTTGCAACAGGCCTGCTGGAGGCCGCTGTACAATCCGTGGTGGAGCAGATACCGGTCTTACTGGTCTGTTACGATCAACCGCCGCCGGAACTGCTGCAACCGTTCATGCCGATCGATGAGCCATTTTCCATCGCCATGCTGCTGAATGCAGAGAGCGACGCCAGTATGGCCAGACTCAACCTCAGCACACTCCCGCACGGTACAGAGAGCAGGCTGTCGAAACCGGCACTGGAAACACTCCGACTGTCAGCCCCATCAGCCCGCAGTCTGCCGATACTGGAAGCCATTGCGCAGAATCGATCGGCAAGCATCACCCTACCCTATCTGCCAGGTTTGAATCTGCAAGCGGAACTGCAGCCATGCTAGAGCGATCACTCGAGGGCGCCGAGCTCTACAATCTGCTGCCTCATGCCGGGGCTATGCGGCTGATCGAGAAGGTGATCGATTGGGATGAAACCCAGATCCGATGCCAGACATCAAGCCATCGCAACCGTGACAATCCATTGCGCAGCAACGGGCAGCTATCAGCGGTGCATGCAGCCGAGTATGGCGCACAGACCATGGCACTGCATGGCGGACTGCTGGCCAAACAATCGGGCGAACGGCAGCCCGGCGGTTATCTGGTCAGTTTGCGCGGCGTTAAACTGCATACCCGTTATCTGGATCAGCTCGATGCCCCTCTCAACATCCAGGCAACCCAGCTGCTGGCTGACAGCGGCAACATGCTCTATGATTTCGTCCTCAAAACGGAATCCACCCTGGTCGCAGAAGGAAGAGCAGCGGTGATTGTACATTCGGAGGAAAATCAGTGAAGCGAGCTCTGGTCACAGGTGGTAGCGGGGATATCGGTTCGGCAATCTGCCGACAGCTCAGTTCGCCTGAAACCCATGTCATCGTACATGCCAACAGCAATCCCGACAGAGCCGAGGCCGTGGTTGAAGCCATTCGCCAATCCGGCGGCAGCGGGGAGACCTGTCTTTTCGATATCAGGGATAGCGAGGCAGCCCGGCAAACGCTGGAGAAATTACTCGAATCCGGACCGATACAGACCCTCGTTCATAACGCGGGTATTCATGACGACGCCCCCCTGGCAGGCATGCAGGCGGAACAGTGGCAACGGGTGATCGATGTCTCCCTGACCGGCTTCTACAATGTTGCCCAGCCCCTGTTACTGCCGATGCTGGCGACCCGCTGGGGAAGAGTGATTGCGCTATCCTCGATCGCCGGCGTGATGGGCAACCGGGGACAGGCAAACTATGCCGCCGCCAAGGCAGGGCTTCATGGTGCCATCAAATCCCTGGCGTTGGAGCTGGCCTCTCGTGGGGTCACCGCCAATGCCGTCGCCCCGGGAATCATCGAAGGCAGCATGACCGCTTCCGCCTTCAATGCTGACGCCGTCAAACAGATCGTCCCCATGAAACGGGCCGGCACCCCCGATGAAGTTGCCGCTCTGGTGGGCTTTCTGGCCTCGGATGAGGCGGCCTATATTTCTGGCCAGGTGGTCTCGATCAACGGGGCAATGGCCTGATCAGGGTCTGTTAACACTCATGCAAATCGCAGTCGTTATTCCAGTCTACAATGAATCGGCAACCATTCGGGAGGTGGCCACGGCGGCCCTACAGCAGACGGAAAATGTGATCATTGTCGATGACGGCTCTTCAGATGACTGCCAGAGTCAGCTCGATGGGCTCAAGGTCCACCTGCTGAGGCATGAACAGAATCAGGGCAAAGCGACCGCACTGCAGAGCGGCTTCGACCAGGCCATCAAGCTCAATGCAGAGATGGTCATCACTCTGGATGGCGATGGACAGCACAACCCGGCCGAGATTCCCCAACTGATCCGTGCGGCCCAGGCCAACCCAAACAGCATTATCATTGCCGCCCGGCTGAAACAGCGCCACAACGCACCGAAACTGCGTCTGTTCGCCAACCGCTTTGCGGATTTCTGGGTCTCCTGGGCGGCCGGTTATCCGGTGACCGATTC
>JAKSBX010000280.1 GCA_022360905.1 Chromatiales bacterium | reverse complement strand
CTCAATGCCGGCATGGGATTGCTGACGGCAATCACTTTGGGTCTGGCTCTGGTTGCCGATTTTCTCTTTCTACCGCCGTTACTGATCTATTTCGGAGGAAAAAAAACATGAAGTTCAGCTTTTTACTTGCAACGCTTTTGCTCACACCGGCCGTGACCCTGGCTGCGACAGCCGAAGAGCGGGGCCTTGAGATCGCCCAAGAGGTCGACGCCAGAGATACCGGTTTCCATGACTTCAAGGCCAGCATGACTATGCTGCTGAAAAACCGCCATGGTGAAGAGAGCCTGCGGGATATGCGTAATCAGACCCTGGAGGTGGAGAACGACGGAGACAAAACCCTGGTGGTGTTCGATGAACCCAGAGACGTTAAGGGCACGGCACTGCTGAGCTTCTCGCATAAAGTTGGTGATGATGATCAGTGGCTCTATCTTCCAGCGCTCAAGCGGGTCAAAAGAATCGCCTCCAGAAACAAGTCCGGGCCCTTCATGGGCAGCGAGTTCGCCTATGAGGATATCTCTTCACAGGAGGTTGAAAAGTACACCTATAAATTCATAGAAGAGAGTGAACACGAAGGTATCGCATCATTTCTCATCGAACGCTATCCTGTTGACCCCAATTCAGGTTATACACGCCAACAGATGTGGGTAGACAAGGAGCGTTACATACCGATTAAGATCGACTACTACGATCGAAAAAATGTGCTGCTGAAGACCCTGGTATTTCGCGGATATCAACAATATCTGGATCAATACTGGCGTGCCGATGAGATGTATATGGAGAACCACCAGACAGGCAAAAGCACCCTGCTCACCTGGAAGCAATACGATTTCCGCAGCGGACTCAGTGATGCCGATTTCAACAAAAACAGCCTGAAACGGGCCAGATAGGGAGAGCTTTGCCGTGAGATTATGGCGCTGGATCGTATGTCTGATGCCCGGTCTGTTATCGGCCGGTGAATGGAGTGGCTATGCTGAGTTACAAGGTCGCTACTTCCCTCAGGACGCCGCTCACGAGAATCAATCGGACCATCTTATCTCACTGGCATTTCAGCCCGAATACTACCAACGCTGGGACAGCGGTAAACAGAGTCTGTTGTTCGTCCCTTTCTTTCGCTGGGACAGTGAAGATGAAGAACGGACTCATGGCGACATCCGGGAGCTGATCTGGACCTATGCCGGCAACCGTTGGGAAATACAGGCCGGTGTCGGTAAGGTTTTTTGGGGTGTTACCGAAGCCCTGCATCTGGTCGACACTATCAACCAGACAGATCTGGTGGAGAATCCTGATGGTGAACAAAAACTCGGTCAACCTCTGATCAAGCTCTCATTAGAGAGAGATTGGGGTATCCTCGACTTCTACACCCTGATCGGTTTTCGTGAACGAACCTTCCCTGGCGAAGATGGACGTTTAAGATCCCAACCACCCGTCGATCAAGATCATGCGGAGTATGAGTCGGACCGGGAAGAGAGACATCTGGACTTCGCGCTGCGCTGGTCACACTATATCGGTGACTGGGACATCGGCCTGGCACATTTTAATGGTACCAGCCGGGATCCCCTTCTGACCCCCAGAATCAGTAACCGGGGCGAGATCAGCCTGATACCCTTTTATGAACAGATGCGCCAGACCAGTCTCGACCTGCAGGCCACCAAGGGGGATTGGTTATGGAAACTGGAAGCGACACATCGCTCCATCGACAGTGGCAGTTACAATGCGGCAACCGGTGGATTCGAATACACCCTGGTCGGCATTGCCGACACCGATATGGATCTTGGTCTACTGGGTGAATATCTCTATGACAACCGCGGGGATGCAGCGACCACACCATTTCAGAATGACCTTTTTATCGGCTTTCGACTCACCGCAAATGACGTGGATGGCAGCGAATTGCTGGCAGGTGTTATCAAGGATCTGGATGAAGAGAGCTGGATGTTCAATCTCGAAGCCAGTCGCCGTATCGGCAGTGACTGGAAAACCAGTGCACAAATCCGCTTATGGTCGGATATCGCGGAACAGGATCCTCTCTACTCCATGCGTAGGGATGATTATGCAGAGCTCACCCTAACGCGGTTTTTTTAGCGAGGGCCTGTTCAGTGGTCCTGCCCCGCATAGATCCACATTGACTCTGTGCTACCTGCACGACTGAATCCAAGCGTCTGATAAAATCCAACGGCATTTTTGTCCGAGGTCAGCATCTGTTGATGAAAATCTTTATAGATGCTCATCATCGATGCCATCATCTTACGTCCGATACCCTGCCCATGATACTCAGGGTCAACCAGCATATGCGGATAGTAGACCACCAGATGACCATCGGATATGGCATTACCAATGCCCACCAATTTACCATCAATACGGGCCGTGACCAGGGTATCGGATTGCCTGAGGGCCGCCAGCAGTTTGTCCGGCTTATCCGCCGATGACCACCCATTGGCACGATACACCGCGACCACCTCCTCTTTACCGATATCCCGATTAATCTCTATCTTAACCTTCATAACAGACTCTAAGATTGTTCATACTGCCCTTTCCAGGAACACCAAGCAGTCGTAAATATACTTGTTTTATTGCTAAGGAATCTAATGATTATTGCAATTCATCACCATTCAAGAAGTGCGATTGATTCATCAGCAAGGAAAACCGGCAGTTGTAAAAATCGGATCAACCGAAACGTGACGATCTTAGGAGCTGTTAGGGCATGTTTGGGCCTGTTAACACTAATAAGACGAGACAATACAGTTTCAAGAAACGCTGGCAGCCTGTTGTAGCATTCTGCTGAAAGATTCTGCCGATATGGGTTTGTTGAACAGGAAACCTTGAGCAAAATCGCATTGCATATGTTGCAGTTGCTTCAGTTGATCCTCTGTTTCCACACCTTCAGCGATCACTTCTAACCCCATCCCATGCGCCATCAACACAGAAGCGTTGACCAGTTCCCAGTCGGCATCATCGACCATCAGATCGTTGATAAAGCTGCGATCAATTTTCAAAACATCAAAAGGATAATTACGCAAATGGCTCAAAGATGAGTAACCCGTACCGAAATCATCCATGGCCAAACCGACACCTTTAGCGTGTAGCCGATCCAAGGCTGTGACAATCTCTCGCTGCCCACTCATCAATACGCCTTCAGTGATCTCCAGGATCAGCGCCTCGGGCCTAAGCCCACTATGCTGCAGAAGATCTGTTATGAATTCTACAAGCTTTGTATCTCTAAACTGTCTGGGAGAGAGATTAACTGAAATTCTGAAATCGTAATCGATCAGCTGCTGCCAATGCAGGGCATTGATGACCGCCTGCTGCAAGACGTAACGGCCGATATCGAGAATCACCCCGGTCTGTTCAGCAATCGGAATAAACTCATCCGGGGAGACCATCCCAAGGGCAGGATTGTGCCAGCGCAGCAGAGCCTCGGCGGCAACCACCCGATTTTTCTGCATATCGATCACCGGCTGATAAAGCACCGAGAACTCTTGGCGCTTATGGGCACCTTGGAGCTGCTCTTCGACTTCCAAGCTGCGGGAGATGTTCAAATTCATTTCGCAGGTATAAAAATTGAACGTGTTTCTGCCCTGTTCCTTGGAGTGATACATGGCTGTGTCTGCGTTACGAAGCAGTTCTGTGGGGGTATCGCCGTCATTGGGATAGACAGAAATGCCGATACTGGTGGTTACCACCAGCGCCCGATCATCCAAGGTAAAAGGATTGCGAAACTGTGCAATCAGGTTGCTTGCCACCGCTTTGGCATCGGTCAGTTCCGATAGATTGCGCAGCATGACCACAAATTCATCCCCTCCGAGGCGGCAGACGCTGTCCGCATCTCGAACCGCTGATTTAAGGCGTTCCGCTGCCTGAACAAGCAATCGGTCACCGGTCTCATGTCCAAGGGTGTCGTTAACCCGTTTGAAGCCATCGAGATCGAGAAACAAAACTGCGATCATCTGATGATCCCGATTTGTCTCCTTGAGTAGCTGGGTCAGTCGATCCATCGCCAGAAACCGGTTTGGCAGACCGGTCAGCCCATCGTAATGGGCCTGTTTGAGAATGTGTGCTTCCTGCCTTTTCTTTTCGGTGATATCCACATGGGTTCCGACCGTACGAATGGCATTACCCTCTGCATCTCGTACCAGAAAAGCACGGGAGAGTATATCCACCCAATGGCCATCCTTGTGCCGCATCTTGAATTCGATATGGAAGTTATCCCGTTTGCCTTGGATATAGTCAGTGAGCATGTTCCAGGATCGTTCCCGGTCCTTTTCTTCAACCAGATCCTCCCAGGTTGAAAAATCGTTCGGCAATTCATCGTCTTCATAACCGAGCATTTTTTTCCAACGGGGTGAATAGTAGATTTCGTTGCTTTTTAGATTCCAATCGTAAACCCCGTCATTGGCTCCACGCATGGCCAGTTCAAACCGCTTTTCACTTTTGCGTAGTGCCGATTCTGCCAACTCCCTTTCACTGATCTCCTTGCTCAATGCACTGTTTTTCTCCTGCAACTCGGAGGTACGTAAATTGATAGTCGTTTCGCGGTTTCTCACCTCTTCACTGAGTTCGTCAATGAGCTGCTTGTTCTGTACCTCAAGGCTTATGTTCTCCACTAAATTACGATGTACATTGCGGGTAAACAGGGTGGTCATCACCAAGTAGGCGAAAGTAGCGATGGCTAAAATATTGTGAGTGAAATCACCATAAAACAGTAAAGTGGCGATCAGGGTAAATAACTGAGGATAGACATAGACCACGAATGCCGGCAGGTAACACGAAAGAATAACAACCGCGGATGAGACGATACCGAACAACAGCATGCTTAAGCCGATCGCAATGGTAAGATTTTCTGTCAGGTAGATATGGGGAACGATCAAACTCCATGCCACCCCGACCATAAGACATCCAGTCAAATAGGCCCGCTGCCACTGGGTCGTGCTCATTTTCTGAGGTTCACGTTGTCTCAACAACCAGAGAGCCAGCCGAAAGGTAGCGGTTGCAAACAGGGAGACCACCCAAATTTCCACGATCCCCGAATCGATATGAGGAATTAATATGAAGTAAAAAAGTGTTGCAACTGCATAGACCGTTGCATTGGAGATCGGCGCCTGCTGGAACAGGATCCTGGTTTGCTCTTCTGCAATTAATTTTTTGATACGATCTGATTGTTCGCTTTTATTGACTTTTGACACAGTCCTACTGGCCATGGTGCTCTCATCTTGCAACAGCTTTGATGCCGACTTAGAGTTCGCGCTGATTTAACGATAAAGTAAATTCAGGAACAGCATCTAGCCACTCAAACAAAGACACAAAGAATCTTTATTGAAGCCATACACAATGGCTGAAAAATATTCCTTACCCCTTCGCCCGGTTTCTATGCCCCTTGCCCCACAAGAAATGCTGTTTAAACAATGAAGCAAACCTCAGTCCAGGCAGTCATGGGATTGATGCTCTGTGTGTGGATCGTTACTGGCACCTTCCAATCCCCAATTCAAATCCCTCATGGCTCAGCACATTTTTTCTTAACCAATGGTTGTTGCTTACCTGTTATCTAGTTTATATAGCACACTCTAACAGGATGCTTTCAGCAAAATTGTAAACATCTTGGGAAAGTCCACGACTAAATGGTGAATCAGTGATTTAGAGCAATCGTTAACGACTAGATTTTCTTACGACCGAAACGCCTAAACCACACTTAAAGCGGGGTATTTGAATCGATGAAATGCCGAGGACAATCCACAATATCCGTAGCGTTTTCACTTTACTCACATCAGTTGCAATTCTGATCAGCAATCATTTGATTCTACAAAGCCAGCTGTAATTCAGCTAAATCACCCATGGTCTGCTGAATCTCTTCAATCGAGGGTGGCTGGGTCTCCCACATGTCGTCAAATGCCCCCCGACAGGAGAGACGAAGAACCTCGGGCTGCTGCTCGGAATCGAGCCAGAAATGGTAACCCTGAGAAACCATCGGGGTACCCTGGTCGTCCAAGCCAACTGGAACAAATCTGTATTCCGGTAATTTCTTTACCACTTCAACCATCAATCCCTCTACCCGTCTGATAGTGAATGTTTGCGGTTGAATGGTCTGCACGCCATCTGTCAGCGAGCTTAATTCGAAATTGCAATTGGCTTTGTATCGATCGAAATCTTCAAGCTGCATCGTCTCACCCAGTTGCAAAAACAATCGGGTTCGATGAGCGGAGACCTCCAGTGCCTGCTTCAGAACAACCTTGGAACCGACGGGTATCTGGTGGTAGGGGTTTGCAGGATTCAAGCTAGATTGAAAGTTGGTGCTACAGCCGGACAGGCAGAGTGCGATCGCTATCCATCTCATCGTTGAAACACCTCAAGTGATTGAATCGAAACAGCTCGGAACAGCAGAACTGACCCTAGCCACCCAACAGAATCCAAAGCGCATTCAGATAATTCTGAAATAGCAGCTGAGATCCGGGATGTCGATCTCCCTGGGTTTCAGTTTCACACTGTCATTCAGTGAGAAATCACCTCGGATTCGCAGCTTGGCTTCAAAGGCGATTGAGGGGATCAACACGGTTGCCCGTTCTCCCTCCTGCGCGACAATGACACCCTCACCTTGCCATTCCGGGTGGTCTCTTAAAAAGATCAGCCGCCAGTGGTTATTCGACACCCGTTCGGTCTTTCTGTTCGCCATACTGCCCATTTCGGACTGAGCAATGCGTTGTGAAATTGCGGCCAGATCGAGCAAATCCTCACCTTTCAAGTGGGCTCTTAACTGCTGATGGGTCAACAGATCCGAGTAGCGGCGCAACGGACTGGTCGCCCGACTGTAGGCCGGCAACCCCAATCCCGAATGGGGTTCGGCTTCGGTCTTGACCTGAGTCGGTTTAAACTGACGCCGGTAAGCATACATGCCGGCAAGATCCGCCGGTTGCTGCGCATCATCCGGTGGCGCCTGGGTGGCAAAGGGTATCGGAATATCACGCTGCAGGCAGTAGTTTGCGATACCCTCCCCGGCCATCAGCATCAAATCGGTCACCATTTCACGGCTCTTAAGCTTCTCCAACGGAATGATTTCCACCTGGTCATTCTGCGCTTTGATTTTCACTTCAGGCAGCTGAATGGAGGCCGAACCTGCCGCTTTGCGGCGGGATCTGTAGCGTTCGCAGGCTTCCTGCAGGCTTTTGAAAGGCGCTTCATCCAAGCGACGCTCCGCCTCGGCATAGCTGATCCGCTCCACCTGCAACCAGCTGGGGTGGATCTCCACGTCACTGACTTCACCCTGTTGCGAAAGCTTAAAGGCGATTGAGAGCGAGGGTGAGCGTTGCTGCAACCCCAAACCCAACAGGTCGGTTATCCTGGGTGGCAGCATCGGAACGATCCGATCGGGAAGATAGAGATTGGCGCCCCGGCTTCTGGCATCGAGATCCATCTCGCTATCCGGTTGCACCAACGCCGCCACATCGGCCACATGCACCCAGATACGCTCCCCATCGATACTGATGGCATCGTCCGGGTCCTGATTGTCTTCATCGTCGATCGCAAAGGCTTGCAGATGAGTCAGGTCCAGACGATCTTCTTCCATCAAATCAGCTACCGGATAGTCGGGAACGGATTCGTCAATCCCCATGCGTCGGGGATATGGATTTTCATTCACCGTCCAGTAACCTGTCTTCACCAGCAGCCGGTGGGCACTGACCGGGTTTTCCTGAAGGTTCAACGCTTGCAGTATTCGGCTGTTGTCCCTTTTCTGCAGTGCCAGCGCTTCCACCTCACCGAGGATTTTTCGATCCTCCTCAATGATCTCACCCTGTTCGACACGGGCCATGAAACTGTCCCAGGCCGCCTCTTCAGCCGCCTTTTTATTTCGCGATTCGATCTCACTCGCGACCGCCTCGGCAGATCTGGGCCGGATCGCCTCTGGCTCCCCCTCAAAATAGACCCCATCGGATACCAGTAACCAGCTTGCCCACGCCATGGCTGGGGTATAATCCCCGTAGACCAGCTCACTGAGCTCTTTGATGTCAGTTTCAGCTCCCTCCAGCAGCTCCCAGTTCTCCTCAACCTCTCCTGACATGGACTGCAGGCTCTTCAGGTCATCGAGGGGGCCTGGATGCAGCAGAACCACATCCTTGTCCCGCACCCGTTTGCTTTTTCCCCCTTCCAGCTCAATGGTGATCTTGTCCGCCACTTCCGTCACCTTGGCCGGTCGGATCTTATAGAGCACCAGTGCCCCTGCCTTCAATTTACTCATCACGATTTCCGAATTGTTCAACTCACTGATTGACATGCCTGTTGCATGCTTGGTGTTTATTAACCCGGCGGCCTGTATCAATAGTATTTAAAATGTTAGGGACTCGAGGCCCTGAAAGTAAACTATTTGGCTGCCGGGCTAATAATAAAGTCCTTGTATTGAGCAGACCCGCTTGCAGCCCATTGGTGCTGTCATACAAACCCAAAAAACACGTCATTAGGGGGATTTCGTACCCCGTGGGATCGGGTATGATACGCAGAGTTGACCCTCAAACCCAGGAGCTGTTCCTGATATGAACGAAGAATGGACCAAATTTCTGGCATCAAGAACCGAAAACAACCCACAGGGCGCAGAATTGAACTGTGCTCTAAACGATCTCTCCCATCTGGGGTTGATCCGCGTATCCGGTGAGGATGCGGAGGCCTACCTGCAGGGCCAGTTGACCAACGATATTCGTGAAGTCACCGAGTCTCACAGCAACCTGGCAGGCTGGTGCAATGCCAAAGGTCGCATGCTGGCCAATTTCCGCTGCTTTCGCCGCGCTGACGACTACTACCTGCAGACCCCGGCAGAGAACATCGCCACCGTGGTGCAACGGTTAGGGATGTATATCCTGAGATCCAAAGTAACGCTCAACGATGTGAGTGACGAACTGATTAGGGTCGGTTTGACCGGAGACTGTGCAGAGGCTCTGTTACAGCCCTTTTTCGATGAGATGCCTGAACAACCCAATGATGTTCAGCAACAGGATCAGCTGACCCTGATCCGACTAGCGGGCAAAAAACCCAGATATGAGATCATTGGACCGATCAACCAACTGCAAGAGATCTGGCAGACCGCTGAGGGTCAGGCCCAGTCCGCCACAGCCGATTTCTGGGCGCTTCAGGATATCCAGGCGGGTATCCCCACGATCTACCAGGCGACCAAAGAGGCCTTCGTCCCGCAAATGACCAACATGCAATTGATCGACGGGGTCAGCTTCACCAAAGGCTGCTACACCGGCCAGGAGGTTGTCGCCCGCATGCAATACCTGGGCAAACTGAAGCGCAGGATGTATCTGGCCCATGTGGAGACCAACACCACACCCCAGCCTGGCGATGAGCTGTTTGCCAGGCTGAGCACCTCAGGACAGGGTACGGGTAAAGTCGTCGAAGCCCAGGCCAATGGCGATGGCTACGATCTCCTGGCGGTGATCGAAATTGCCAGCGCCGAAGAGGATGAAGTACTCCTTGGAGAGCAGGGTTCACCACTGAAAATCGTCAATCTGCCGTACCCCTTTGCTGAATCGTGATGCAGCCCCGAACGGATTAAGATTTCACTAATTCTACCGCTAAGGGTGAAAGCCTCAGCAGTCCAGGACAAGACAGCAATATGATCGACGAAAAACAATTTTTAAACGACCTTAACGAAGCCATCGACAGCAACAAGCTCACCCTGCCGACACTCCCTGAAGTGGCACTGAAAGTGCGGGACGCGGTAGAGCAGGAGATGAGCAGCGCCAATGAAATTGCGGACATCATCGCTTCGGACGCCGCTCTCTCAGCCCGCCTGCTGCAAGTTGCCAACAGCCCACTCTACCGGGGTAGAGTGCCGATCGATAACCTGCAAATGGCGGTTGCCCGCCTGGGTGTACGCCTGGTGCGCAGCCTGGTGATCAGTCTGATCATGCAACAGATCTTTCAGGCCACCAATGACCTGCTCGATGCAAAATTTCACCAGATCTGGGAAGAGAGTGTGCAGATCGCCGCCATCAGCCGAGTTCTCTCCTACAACCTGGATCATCTGGATAAGGAGCAGGCGATGCTGGCCGGCTTGATCCACAACATCGGAGCCTTGCCCGTACTGGCGATGGCAGAGACCCGGGATGAACTGGTTCAGAACGCGACGGAACTGGACCGGGTGATCGATATATTGAGCCCTCAGGTCGGACAACGGATTCTGCAGATGTGGGATTTTCCTGAAAGCCTGATCAAAGTCCCGGCGAATTTCCTGAATCTTCAGTACGAAAGTGGCGGGGATGGGGATTATACGGATATTGTGCTGGTTGCCCGTCTGCAGGCCAATCTGAACCAGGATACGGATTTCGAGATGCCGGAAGTGCCCGCCATGAAAAAACTGGGTATGGAACCTGAAGTCAATATCATCCAAATCGAAGGTGTTGCCGAAGATATCCAGAACATCGAAGTCATGTTCCACAGCTAATCCGCATCGGCCGACTGAACTGAGATGATCGAGGCACAAAACCTCTGTAAACACTATCCTGGCGTCAAAGCGGTCAACGGGGTGAGTTTCCACATTCCCCGGGGAATCTGCTTCGGTCTGCTTGGCCCCAATGGTGCCGGTAAAACCACAACGGTGGAGATGCTCGAAGGTATCATCACCCCCTCATCCGGCAATATCCTCTATAAGGGTGAACCCCTGGGGCAGCGATTTCGTAATGAGGCGGGAATCATGTTCCAGCACACCGCACTGCAAGAGTTTATTCAGGTGGATGAAGCCCTGCGGATGTTTCAACGCTTCTACCCAAACCCCAGGTCACTGGATGAACTGATTGAAGCCTGTGCCTTGGATGAATTTCTCACCCGGGATACGCGTAAGCTTTCCGGGGGCCAGAAGCAGCGGTTACTGCTGGCCATTGCCTTGATCAACAATCCCGAGGTGGTGTTTCTCGATGAGCCGACAACCGGGCTCGATCCCCAATCCCGGCGCAACCTGTGGAACCAGGTACGTCGTATCAAGGCTGAAAACAAGACGCTGGTACTGACCACACACTATATGGAAGAGGCCTTCGAGCTGTGCGATGAGATCATCATCATGGACCATGGACTGATAATCGCCCAGGGTAACCCCAAATCACTGCTGGCCGACCATTTCGACAACTCTGTCATCAGCCTTCCACGTAACGCATTGCCTGATGCATTCACCCTCGATGACGGGGCTTCGATACACCCACAGGGAGACATTGTGGAGATCATGTCGAAAGATGTGGATAGCACAATCCGCCTGCTGACGGCCAATGAGATTCCACTTAAACAGTTACAGGTGCGTACTCCTACCCTGGAAGACCTATTCCTGGAGCTAACGGGACACCATCTGCGCAGTTAGGGCCAGTTAACACGAATCCAATCGACCCCACTTCAAGATCGAGGTGAACTCATAGTTTTTGGATTTGTCGACAAAGGAGTGTACGCGTAAGGCGTCACTTGAGTATAGTGGCGCCATATCTTGGGCAAGGGGTCACGGGAAGCTAACGCCAATCAATCCTGTCCAACCATCAACCACTCATTCAATTTGGGACATAACCCAGAATACTATGTCGATACGCCGTTTTCTCGCCGCCCTGCAAGCACGCAACCTGGAGTTCCTGCGGGATCGCACCGCCCTGGGCTGGAACCTGATCATGCCGGTGCTGATCGTAATGGGGTTTGCCTTTGCCTTCACCACCGGCCAGGAGGAGCTCTACAAGGTGGGTTTGTTTGGTGAAACAGAGACAGAGCAGCCGATCCAGACTTTTCTGCAGACCCGCTATGTGGAGTTCATCGACATCGACGAACTGGATAAGACCATTGAAAAGGTCGACCGACACCAGATCGACCTGCTGCTCGACCTGAACAATCGGCGCTATTGGGTGAACAGCACTTCGCCAAAAGGTTATCTGCTTGAAAAAGTGCTTGCCCCCTACCAGTTCGAACGGGTTGCCCTATCGGGTTCTGAGATTCGCTATGTGGACTGGGTCGTGCCCGGCGTGCTGGGTATGAACATTATGTTCAGTGCCCTGTTCGGTGTCGGTTATGTAATCGTCCGATACCGCAAGAACGGGGTACTCAAGCGGCTCAGAGCGACCCCATTGAGCGCATTTGAGTTTATCTCTGCGCAGATCGCATCCCGCCTGCTGATGATCGTCACTGTCACGACACTGGTCTATCTGGGCACCGATCTGCTGGTGGATTTCCGCATGGTCGGTTCCTACTGGCTCCTGTTACTGATATTGATTGTCGGCGCCCTGAGCATGATCAGTGTTGGCTTACTGGTTGCTGCCAGAATTACCAGTGAAGAGGCGGCCAATGGCCTATTGAACCTGATCAGCTGGCCGATGATGCTGCTATCCGGTGTCTGGTTCTCACTGGAGGGCTCCCATCCATTGGTACAGAACCTGGCCCTGGCACTGCCATTGACTCATATGGTGGAGGCTGCTCGGGCCGTCATGATTGAGGGTGCCGGCATCAAAGAGGTTGCAGCGCCCCTGTTGTCCCTCTGCCTTTTTACTCTATGCTTTGTCACAATAGGTTCTAAAAGCTTTCGCTGGGAGTAGGCAGGCAGTGGATCAGGACAAACGATTCATGGAGCAGGCACTGAAACAGGCACAACAGGGTCTGGCGCTGGGACATGGTGGTCCTTTCGGTGCGGTGGTCGTGCTGCAGAATCAGATCATCGGTGAGGGCTGGAATCAGGTTGTGCATCTCAATGACCCCACGGCCCACGCAGAGATACAGGCAATACGAAACGCCTGCCAGCATCAGCAAAACTTCCATCTGGCTGGTGCTGTACTCTACACAACCTGTGAACCTTGCCCAATGTGTCTCAGTGCCGCCTACTGGGCCAGAATAGAGCGACTGGTGTACGCCGCTAATGCGGAAGATGCCGCTGTCAGTGGATTCGACGACAATCTGATCGCAGTGGAATTGTGCAAACCGCCAGAGGAACGCCTGATACCCAGCCGACAGATCATGCGCGATGCGAGCCTGCAGCTATTCAAAGCCTGGCAGTCCAGCGATCAGCGTACTGAGTACTGAATCAGCCACAAAAACTGACAGTAAACCAGGGAGAATTGGATTCGATGGCAGTCACACTTCACATCAATGGCTCAGCAACCCTGGTTGAAGCTAACAGTGATATCCCATTGCTCTGGGTATTGAGGGACCAGCTTGGCTTGACCGGTACCAAATACAGCTGCGGCATCGGTGTTTGCGGCTCCTGTATGGTATTGCTGGATGGTGTGCCTGAAAAAGCCTGCCGGATCAAAACGGCTGAGTGTGTCGGCAAAAGCATCACCACTATTGAAGGGCTGGCTGAGCAGACTGACCACCCGCTACTCAAAACCTGGCTTGAATTACAGGTTCCCCAGTGTGGTTACTGCCAGTCCGGGCAAATCATCACGGCCTATGCCCTGCTGAGCGAAAAACGTGATCCGACAGCGGATGAGATCGATCAAGCCATGTCTCAGGTGCTGTGCCGTTGCGGTACCTACCCGCGCATCCGCCAGGCGATTCTCCAGGCGTCCGAATCGATGAGCGCAAAGGAGCAATCCTCATGAAGCCGTTCAATCCAGAGAGAAGAGCTTTTCTGAAAAAGAGCGCCCTGTCTGCCGGCTCGGCCCTGGTTCTGGGTATTGCCTGGAGCGGAGAGATCGTTGCCGCAACCGATACCGAACCATCGTTCAAGCCGAACGCCTGGCTGAAAATCGATACCGATGGCGTGGTGACACTCTACATCGCAGAATCGGAGATGGGTCAGGGTCCCTTCACCTCACTCTCAATGCTGATTGCCGAAGAGCTGGAAGTGGATTGGCAGAAGGTACGGGTGGAACACGCCCCCCTCGACCCGGCCTATGGCTTTCAGGGAACCGGCGGAAGCCGCAGTGTCAGAAGAAACTGGAAAACCCTGAGGGAAGCGGGCGCCGTTGCCAAACAGATGCTACTGACAGCCGGCGCTGAATCTCTGAAGGCGCCGATTGACCGTTGTCAGGCACACCAATCCCGTATCACCCATATTTCCTCCTCTAAATCGGTAAGCTATGGGGAACTGGTGGGTCGAGCCGCCGAAATGCCGATCCCTAAAAACGTAAAACTGAAACATCACAAAAATTACAAGCTGATCGGCACCCCGGTAACCCGCTTGGATCTGGCGGATAAACTCAATGGCAAAGCTCGATATGGCATTGACATCAAGCTACCCGGTATGGTCTATGCCACAATCGCCCAGTCCCCTGTGTTCGGCGGGACAACCAAACACTTCAATGGCGCAGAAATCAAACGGAGAGCCGGCATCATCGACTGCTTCGATATTGGGGAAGGTGTGGTGGTCGTGGCAAAGAGTACCTGGCAGGCGTTCCAGGCCAGAAAAGCCCTGAAAATCGAGTGGCATGAAGGCAAAACCGCACAGCTGAATAGCGACAATATCATTCAGCGACTGAGCGGTGAAACCTCAGAGAAGCCCAGCCTGATCCTGGAACGGGGTGATGCCATGGCTCGGCTGAATTCCGCCCGGAATCCCATCGCATCTGAGTATCGACTCCCCTTCCAGGCCCATATGACCCCGGAACCGATGAACTGCACAGTGGGGGTTGAAGATGGGCAATACAGCATCTGGGCACCGACCCAATCACCCACCAGTGCCAAAGCCAGTGCAGTCAAGGCACTGAAATTACTCGTGCCGCAAGCCACAGAGGCTGAACTCGAGGCTCGAATTGAAATTGTTACCCCCCTGTTGGGCGGCGGATTTGGACGACGGATCAAACAGGATTATGTCACCCAGGCGGTAAAAATCGCCCATCGTCTCAAGCGGTCGGTACAACTGGTCTGGCCACGAGAGGAAGATGTCCAGCACGATCACTATCATCCCTTGACCCAACATCGTCTGCGGGGCAGCTTGGATGAAGCCGGTAACCCTCAGGCCTGGCACCATCGGATCACCGGACTGCAGTCGAGCAAATACGGGGCTGATACCCTACCCTATGATATTCCCCATGTCCGGGTCGAGATGTTGAGGCTCGACTCACCGGTACCGATCGGACCCTGGCGCTCTGTCTCCAATCACTACAACGCCTACGCCATAGAGCATTTTTTTGATGAACTTGCCCTGGCAGGCGGGCAGAGCCCGCTGGAGCTGCGCCTGAAATTGCTGACAGAACCGAGATTGAAAGCGGTTCTACACAAGGCCGCGGAGGCGGCCTCCTGGCATCAACAGGATCAACGACGGCTATTGGGTTGTGCTGTCCACTCAAGTTTCGGCAGCCATGTGGCCGAGATCGTTGAATTGATCAGGCTCGATGACCAGAACCTCAAGCTGGGCAAGATCACCTGTGTGATCGACTGCGGCACTGCCATCAATCCGGATACCATCAAAGCCCAGTTGGAGGGTTCAGTCATTTACGCTCTGAGTGCCGCGCTTAAACCGCCGATCAGCCTGAAAAACGGGCGGGTCGAGCAACACAATTTTCATGACTCCCCGATCCTGAGTTTTAAAGAGACGCCACCAATCGAGGTGATCATCACCAACAGTCAGCTGGACCCGGGTGGTGTCGGTGAGCCCGGAGTACCTCCGTTGGCTCCGGCACTGGCCAATGCGCTGCTGTCCGCCCATGGAAAACCGGTGATCGACTTGCCCATGGAACTTAACGGCACTTCTTAATTCCGTCATCCCTCGGGATGACCGAAAGCGAATGGGTCAAACTTGCCTAACATACTGATTATTTGAAGGTAGTCTGCCAGATATCTGTTTTAACAAGCCCCCCTATCGGCAACACCCCTTTGAGCATGTTAAAGTCCCTGACGCAGGGCCGCTAGAGATACGCAGCAAACAGCCCCGTAACACCCGATTGATAAAGGACCCAAAAAGAAAAAATGTGCGGTATAGCAGGCATTCTGAATCTCAACGGCGGTGCGTCACCCTCCAGAGACGAACTGGAACGCATGATCCACGCGGTTCATCACCGTGGGCCTGATGGATACGGCTTCTATTGCCATAACCGGGTTGGCTTGGCCCATGCGCGACTCAGCATTATCGACCTGGCCGGGGGTGATCAGCCGATCCATAACGAAGATCAGACCATCCAGGTTGTATTCAACGGGGAAATCTTCAACTACCTGGAGTTACGTGAAGCGCTGGAGAAACAGGGCCACCAGTTCTATACCCACTCGGATACCGAGGTTATCGTCCACCTCTACGAACAGTATGGGGACAAGTTTGTCGATCACCTCAACGGACAATTCGCGATCGCACTTTGGGACAACAACAAACAACGACTGGTAATTGCCCGGGACCGAGCCGGTATCCGGCCCCTGTTCTACACAGAGACCGGGGGCAGGCTCTATTTCGCCTCCGAGGCGAAATCCCTGTTCACCCATCCCGCGATCAGCAAAAGCATCAACCTCACGGCACTGCAGGAGGTTTTTACATTCTGGAGCGCGCTGCCGCCGAACTCACTGTTCGAAAACATTCAGGTGCTGCCTCCAGGCTGCCTGATGGTGATCGAACAGGGAGAAATCCGCATCGATCGCTACTGGGACTGGGACTTCCCCAACGAAAAGATCGATCACGACAAATCAGCCGATGATTGGGCCGAAGAGCTGCGCAACCTGATGATCGACTCGGTGAGGCTGCAACTGCGCTCCGACGTCCCGGTCGGTGCCTATCTGAGTGGCGGACTCGACTCTTCCGTACTGACCTCACTGATCAAAAACTACACCGACACGCCGCTACGTACCTTCTCCATCGGCTTTGAGGATGAGGAGTTCGATGAGAGTGGTTTCCAACAGGATCTGGTGGATTATCTTGGTACACACCATACCCATGTGCTGTGTAAACGCTCCGATATCGGCGAGGCTTTCCCCAGGGTCATACGACACGCAGAAACGGCCATTGTCCGCACGGCACCAACACCGCTGATGCTGCTCTCGGGCGCGGTACGTGAGGCGGATTACAAGGTGGTTTTAACCGGCGAAGGGGCCGATGAGGTGTTCGGTGGCTACGATATTTTCAAAGAGGCCAAAGTAAGGCGCTTCTGGAGCCATGCCCCTGAATCCGAGTGGCGGCCGCTCATCCTGCAGCGCCTCTATCCCTACCTCAAACACTCGCCAACAGCCAGCGGCGCCTTTACCCAGCGCTTTTTTCAGCAAGGCCTGGAGCACCTGCAGAAGTCCTTCTTTGCCCATATCCCCCGCTGGGCGACGACCCAACGCATCATGCAGTTCTTCTCCGATGAGGCCAGGACAGCCGTACCGGCCGTAGACTACTCGACCATTGAAAGGATTTTGCCGGCAGATATTGAACAGTGGAAACCTCTCAACCAGGACCAATATATCGAAGCCCACACCCTGCTGGCCGGCTACCTGCTCTGCTCCCAGGGTGACCGGGTGGCGATGGCCAACTCCATCGAAGGTCGTTTTCCGTTTCTCGACCACCGGGTGATTGAGTTTGCCGCGAAGCTGCCCAGCCGCTACAAAATCATGGGTTTGAATGAAAAATACATGCTGAAAAAGACCATGAAGGGTCTAATACCGGAGAGCATCCGAAGCCGCAGCAAGCAGCCCTATCGGGCGCCGGATAGCCAATCCTTTTTCAAAGACGGCAAGCCCCTGGACTATGTGGAAGAGCTGTTCAGCGAGGCGCGGATCAAACAGGCGGGCTATTTCAATCCCAAAGCGACCAACATGCTGCTGAAGAAATGCGCCAGAGGCAAGGCACTGGGATTCGGTGACAACATGGCTTTTGTCGGCATACTCTCCACCATGCTGGTCGATGACCAGTTTATTCGTGGCAATCCTGAATAGAAGATCCTGGTGAGACTTCAGATAGCCCGGGGCTGTCCGATAACGGCTAGTGTACCGCCGCACACGAATAGGACAGTAGTGAAGTGATTATTTAACGTTTTTTTGAGCTTTTTAATCAAGTATCATTCCGACATCAAACTATTATCAGACCTTTAGGAATCCCCATGTCAGCAGAAGCGCAGATCAGAAACTATATCCTGGAAAACTATTTGTTCACCGACGACCAATCAGCCCTGGATAGTGGGGACTCCTTCCTGGATAAGGGTATCCTCGACTCAACCGGTATTCTGGAAGTGATCTATTTTCTCGAAGACGAATTCAGTATCAAGGTCGAGGATACTGAGATGGTCCCGGAAAACCTTGATTCTGTGAATAATATCGTCGCTTTCATCGGACGTAAGAGCCAATAGAGTGACAGCCGCTGCGTTGCCATTGATCGATCGTTTCAAAACGATCGCGGAAAGCTTCCCGGACAAGCTTGCGATCGCGGATGCATCCGGGCAATACAGCTACAGGCAGCTCCAGGCAGCGATTGCCCAGGTCGCCGGTTATCTGCTCGAAGCCGGCCTGAACAAGGGTGACCGGGTGGCCATGGTGGTCACCAATTCGGCCAATTATGCTGCAGTATTCTATGGTATCTGGGCGGCTGGAGGCGTCACCGTAGCACTTAATACCCAGGCAAAAGCGCGGGACATACTCAATTGGACCGATCACTCCAATGCCAGGTGGCTGTTTGTCGATCAGGGACACGGGGAATTAGCCGAAATCGTCGACAGACTCGATCAGAGTGTTGAGCTGATCAGCGTTGGAGACTCCAAGTCGGAACACTCTTCAGAAGGCCATATACCCTGGGCGGCAGTCACGCAAAAACAGAGATCCATGCCTGACCTGGCCCTCTCACCCACCGATTTAGCTTCGATCATCTACACCTCCGGAACCACCGGCAGTCCCAAAGGGGTGACCCTCAGTCACGCCAATCTGAGTGCCAATATCGATTCGATTCAGAAATATCTGCAACTGAGCAGCGAGGACAGTATTCTCAATGTACTGCCCTTCTACTACTCCTATGGCAACTCGGTGCTGCATACCCATCTTGCTGTGGGTGGATCACTGATTCTGGAAAACAACCTGGTCTACCCACACCGGGTGGTGGAGCGCATTGCAAACGAGGCTGTGAGCGGCTTTTCCGGCGTACCGTCCACCTTTGCCCTACTGCTCGGGCGGGTTAATCTGAGCGACTACGATCTCAGTAATCTGAGATACCTGACCCAGGCCGGCGGTGCCATGGCCCCGGCACTCACCGATAAGCTGCTCGCTGCGTTGCCCAAAACTCAGATCTTCATCATGTATGGCCAGACCGAGGCCAGTGCGCGCCTGACCTATCTGCCACCTGAGCAGATTTGTGAAAAACGGGGTTCGATCGGCATTGCCATACCCGATACCAAAATCGAAGTACGCGACAAACAGGGCAAGGTAACCGCGCCGGGCGTAACCGGAGAGATTTGTGCCTCGGGTGAAAACATCATGCAGGGCTATTGGCGCGATACGGAAAAGAGCGCTCAGGTTTTAAAGAATGGTTGGCTCTATACCGGTGATCTGGCGCATACCGATGAGGATGGCTATCTCTACATCGATGGCCGTTCATCCGACATGATCAAAAGCGGCGCCAACCGCATCAGTCCAAAAGAGATTGAAGAGGTGATCCAGGAACTCGACTGTGTCATGGAAGTCGCCGTTGTAGGGGTACCGGACGAGATGCTGGGTGAGATCATCAAGGCTTTCATTGTCCCCAAAGACGACCAGCAGACAGACAAAAAAGTGATTCAGCGGCACTGTAAACAGAACCTGGCAATCTACAAGATCCCAAAGAGCATTGAATTTATTTCAGAACTCCCGAAAACAGCTTCGGGAAAGATTCAAAAGTTTCAACTGCAGTCTAAAGCAAAAGCGTGAACAGGTTGCGGACATGCTGGGATTTGGACAACCGGTATAGATACAGACAATCAGCAAATCGAATTTTTAAGCAATTGGAAATTAGCATAACCTAACCTGTAGCGCTGTCAGTCGCATACCGGATGGGCAAAAACAGAATCAAGGGGAGAAACAGCATGCAATCTTTTTCAGAACGGTACGAAGCCGAGGTTCTCAATTTCGACCGTGAACAAGCCGCAGAGCATATCTGTGAAACCATGCGTGAACTACTGCGCAGCAAACTCAGAAAACGTGGTTTGGTGGTTGCCGTTTCGGGTGGCATCGACAGCTCGGTCTCCGCGGCGCTGGCGGTGCGGGCAATCGGTCCCAAGAAGTGTTTTTTCATGCAACTCCCCGAGGTGGATTCCGCGGAAGACACCCAATCCAGAAGCAGCCAGCTGATCCAACACCTCGGTGTTGAGAGCACCCAGCACAACATCGCTTCCACCCTTGAAGCGATCGGCTGTTACGATGCCCGTGACGAAGCGATCAAAAAGACCTTTCCGGAATATGCCGATGGCTGGAAAAACAAGATTGTGATCAAAGGCGGCATCGATGGCCAGGTTAACCATTTCATGCTGGTAGTACAGGATCCGGCAGGTAACTTGCAGGAGAAACGTCTCGATCTTCGGGAGTATCTGCAGATCGTCGCCGCCACCAACTACAAGCAGCGCATCCGCAAAACCATCGAATATTATCACGCTGACCGATTAAACTACGCAGTAGTCGGCACCCCCAACCGGCTCGAATATGACCAGGGCTTTTTCGTTAAGAACGGTGACGGCTCGGCCGATGTGAAACCGATCGCCCATCTTTATAAAACCCAGGTCTACGCCTTGGCAAAACACCTGGGACTACCGGACTCAATCTGCGACGCCATTCCCACCACCGATACCTATAGCCTGCCTCAGGGCCAGGATGAATTCTACTTTGCCCTGCCCTACCAGGAGATGGACAAGGCCTTATGGGCACATAACCATGGTGCGACAGCGGAAGAGTTGGCCGAAATGCTGGGTATCAGCGAAGACCAGGCCAAATTCGTCAAGCAGGACATCGACAATAAGCGTAAAACCACCCACTACCTGCATGCTAAGCCCTATTTGATCGATCCGATCGCTGAGCTGGATCTGTAATAGCCTGTTAGATATCACTTCTTAGAATGGATGGGCAGTGGCTCAATTGAGCCTGCCCATCCTTATTTGCCCAGAAAAATTAACTACGGCTTGTTATAAATTTTCTCAAACCCAGCTTCACTGAATCCATTCATCCGTCGTTTACCGACCAGGATAACCGGCACGCCGGTAGCGCCCATCTTCTTATATTGCCTTTTTGCCTTATTGCTCTTTTCAATATCGTATTCGGTATATCTAATCTTTTTCCGCTTGAAATAGCGTTTAGCCTTATCACAATAGCCACACCACTCTGTGCTGTAGATCACCACTTTCTTGCCGAAATTGAAAATGGATCTGTCAAAACTGACACTTTTAATGGTATTGATCCTAAGTTTTACTTCACTGGCTTCAGCATCAGCCGGTTGTTTGTCAGAGAAATGAACCTTTCCATGCTCATCGGTCCACCTGAATATCTCC
Organism: Chromatiales bacterium; assembly: GCA_022360905.1. Classification (GTDB taxonomy): domain Bacteria; phylum Pseudomonadota; class Gammaproteobacteria; order Chromatiales; family Chromatiaceae; genus Thiodiazotropha. Next base: position 17,171 of record JAKSBX010000280.1, on the reverse strand, counting down.
GCTTCAACGGCTGCCACTGATAACAGCAGAATGGGCAGCACAATCCAGTTTATCTTGACTGACTTCAGATTCATGATGATCTCTTTGGAATACCCTTTATCTGGGCTAATTAGCGGCCACAGGCAACAAATCTTTGGTTTAGCGTTCGAACCATGTGAAAACATGTTATTCAAATCATTGGGTGGTTAGAAAGTTCATTTACCAGTCAGTTACTAGCCTTGAATCTGAGCGTCTGAATCTTCTTTTCAAACGATGACGTTCCTCAATACCAATATCGATTACTCAATGGTATTTCTTGGTCACCTTGTACTAAGTATGTTTTAGCTCAAGAGGGAGGTACAGGAGGAGACTTAGTAAGTGGACCAGAAGGACAAAAAAATATCCTATATGCTATTCCATCCGAAAACAGAGATGTAGAAGTCACTTATGATGGGAATGGTGATGTTATCTGTGTCAAAACGTATCTTATTAACCCGGTACCTTAATAGGTTACGTTCAGGGTTTTCTTGGAACCCCTAACCTATTAAAGTGCCGAGTTAATAAAAGGACCAATGGAGTAACAGAGCAGTTAACGAGGGCAAAGCTCAGACCGAACTTGCCCTCGAAACCCTTACTTCATTGAAATCAAGTTGAGAGGAAAACCGCCTCCACCGGCCAGATTAGGACCGCCTCCTCCTAATAACCCCAGTGGATCCAGCAGTGAGGACAACGAACCACCTGAGTCCTGTTGTGCTTCATTGGTGACATGGGTACTGTTATCCACATTGATATTAATATTAATGTCACCGCCGTAAATAATATCATCCCTTGGATTGATAATAACATCGCCTGGGTAAGGTGTAGGGCAAACAGTGTCACGCTTAACTGTATCATCCCCAGAACCACCATCGACACAATCATTGCCTTTCCTGGCATCGATATAATCATCGCCTGATCCACCCTTAATGACATCATCGCCATAACCGCCTACGATAGCATCATCACCCGATCCACCGATCAAAACATCATCACCCGATTGCCCACCAAGGAGATCGTCGCCACTACCACCATCCAGGGTATCATTACCTCGACCACCGTCCAGGTGGTCATTGCCTGAGTTACCTTCGAGTGTATCATCGCCATTTCCGCCACTGATCTTGTCATTACCGCAACCACCAGTGATGGTATCGTCACCATGTTGGCCATAGAGCTTATCATTGCCCGCGCCACCGTCGATTGTATCGTTACCGGTTTGACCTTGGATGATATCGTCTCCAGCACCTCCTGACAGCTTGTCATCACCACTACCGCCAAGGATCTTTTCATTTCCGTCACCACCGGTGATCACATCGTCACCACTCCCACCTTTAAGTGTCAGTTGGTTTTCCGAACCAAAATATTGACGGCCGCTTGCAGTAATAGTGTCGTCTCCACAACCACCATTGATTACCAGATTTTTAGACTCCTCAGCGGTGAAGTGGTATGTCCGACCATTGCAGGTAACTTCTGTTGATCCATCACAATTGGTATGGACGTGCATGTTATCGTTGCCATCTGTACCGTTAAATGTGGTTCTCCCATTTTCATATGTGATCGACGTACCATCGCAGTTGTGCTCTGTACGTGAAGCATCACATCCACCTGAGAATTGTGAGTTTAAAGCCTGAGACGAGTTGCCTAACTGACTTCCTTGTATTGCATCCATTCTATATCACTCCTTGTGATTGAATTACACTTCATTAAGATTCCATTCAGATGAGTATCTGCAGGTTCAGTAGACAAGAAAATAAAGCGCTTTACTAGCTAGGGATAACCTGTACGCCACTACAAGATATTAGACTGTATTCACAGCCAACCAATAGCTATCGTTGAGCCGACTTACTCGCTAGTCACCTACCATAACAGCCTATGGCTTTTGCATGATATCGCTTCTAAGTCTATTTGCTCTCTTGTAAAGATAAGCTTCCACACTAAAACTGACGAGGTATTTGTATCTGTCAGCTTTTTCCGACAGGGTTACCCCTAGTAGCACTAAGATATCATTTAACTTAAAGTAGAATTTATAATGCTGGCTATCTGGGTAATACATCGATTCTGTTTTAAAGATGCTTTTTTGAATGTTTGGATGATAAAAGAGTTAAAGAGTCAGTTACTAATTTACCAGGAACAGTCTCTTCAGCATGGTGCGGCTATACCGCACCATGCTTGGCAATCGTTCCACTCTATTTCTGGTCTCTATGAATCAAACCCCGATTCTAGCCATTGGAAACGAAACAGTTGATGCGCGTCAGCAGTTCACTGGGCTGTGTATCCTTAGGATCGTTGAGGTACTCTTCAAATGGCGGGAAGTCCGCCGCTTCATAACCGCTTTGCGGTAACCACTGGCCAAACAGCCAATCATAAGGTTTCTCAAGCTCCGCATAGGAACCTTTAAACAGTAGACTCACACAGGTACCGCCCGGGATTTGATTGGATTCAGGTACGTCACCCCCATCCGGCAAATCCACCTGATCAGCTACCGATATGGCGGCAAAGGCCCTCAGCTTGTTTTGCTCCACGGTTTTCGGGTCATCGAAATAGAGACCGATTGAACGTGTTTGATCACTCAGCAGATTGTGGCTGGAAGCATATACAAATAACTTTTCAAATGTTCTGCCTATCTCCATATAATCACCCTGATGGGAATAGCCAATCAGATTGATCGGTTTGAAATCGACAATTTCCACGTTGTACATGTCACGATACTCCTCTCTCTCAGTTGGTAACATAGCCACAAAAGGTTCGTTCACTCGGCCGCTATCGCTGCGTCTAGCATTTCGGTAATCAGTGGGTGATTCACCGAACTGATATGTAAATGCACGGGTGAAAGCTTCAGGACTGCCATAAGTAGCAGAAGTGGCTATGCGGACAATCGGCTTGGTTGAACTGATTAATTCAACAGCCGCCCGTTGGAGGCGCAGACGTCGGATTGTCGCATTCAGAGTCTCCCTCGCCATTTCGCGATAGATACGGTGAAAATGGTAGGGTGACATGAATGCGACATCAGCCAGCAGGTTGATGTTGAGATCGTCATCCAGATGGTCATGAATGTACTCGATCACCCGGATAACCCGTTGCCGGTAATTCTCTGCTGTTGTCTTTTTCATGCTGTTACCTCCTGTTATTCAGCGTAATCAATCCGATCTGATAATGTTTGCGGTTTTCAGGATTGATGGGGCCGGCGATCGTGTCTCTGTAGGAAAATGAGTTTGTTTCAACCGAAATCGCTACTATCGTGGAATCAGAAATCTTGCGTAAGCCCCTCTCCCATTACGGGAGAGGGGTTGGGGAGAGGGGAGTTACTCTCCGTTCGTGTTTGGCACTCTGAGTTTTTGTTAACAGTAACCAAGTAATGGCTATAGTTAACTGGACAGTCGAGAGCGGGTACTTGAGAAAACCCCTGAGATCCATCTGGTTAATTTTGCCTCAGACTCTGGGTTGCCTGGTAGACCTCCCCTGTCGTCTCATCCGACCAACCGATCAAATGTTTGTTGAGTTGCGCTCTGTTATGTTCATCCAGAAAGGTATGCAGGGGTTGGATCCCCTCATCCAGATTGCGCCACATCACCAGCAGTTTCTCGAGAACATCAAGATGCGCGATCCCCTCCATCTCCGCATCGCAGGCATAGATATGTCCGTGAGGCAGAATATGCTGACTCTCCGCATAGAGATACTCATGTACATTTTGCAGGGTGATCTCCCCGCCTTGTTTGAACAGCTCACTCAGCGTAGGCAGCGTGGTCGGCAATTGGGGGCATTTGGATTCGACGCCCTGCAGTAGCGGTAAAAATGCGCTCTTACCCCGGACATCGCAGGCATAATCGAACCCCAGCTCCTGTTGCAGGCGCAGCAGATGGGGATTGGTTTGCCAGCCGGCGGATGCCATACAACTTGGCTGATCACCGAATACGGAAACGTAACTGTCGACAGCCTTCAGCAATTCGTTGCGAGTCTTTGCTTCATCCGCATGGGCTAAATCCTTCAGCCATCGACTACGATCATGACAAAGTATGCCTGTCTCGTGACCGGCAGCAGCCACGGCACGCATCATCTCCCCGGCTTCACCGGCAATCTGTGGTGGCATCAATAGCAGGCCGTAGAGACGTGATGTCAGGGGCAGATAAGGATACCAGGGTTGCTGGCTTTGATTGACCAATCGACCGCTTTTATCAGGGCCTGTAGCAAAGAAGAAACTCGCTTTGACCTGGTACCGATCAAACAGCTTGAGCAGAGCGGGTACACCCTGAAGTGCGCCAACCAGTGTGTTGACGGCAATCCTCAGCCCAAGCTTCATGCGGAATCGAGATATCGGCAGAGCAGCCCGTTGGTCACCGCTTCGGCAGGTAACTTAACCCGTACCTGATAGCCGCCGCCGGGCGCTTCATGCATCGGGTTGCCATGCCTGTCTTCCATTCTCTCAAGCACAAAATCCCGGTTTCCATCCGGTGTCATCAGTTCCAGCCGGTCACCGACACGGATTTTGTTTTTTACATCCATTTCAACCAGGCCACTCTCCGGATCGATGCCCGTTATCTCACCGACGAACTGCTGACGCTCAGTCTGGGAACTGCCGAATCGGTAGTTCTGCAGCTCATCAGACTCATGTCTCTGATAGAAGCCATCGGTGTATCCCCGATTGGCCAGACTTTCCAGATCGGCCATCAAGGCGGGCTGAAACGGGCGACCCGCAACCGCATCATCGATCGCTTGGCGATAGACTTGGGTGGTACGAGCTGTGTAGTAGTGGGACTTGGTCCGGCCCTCGATCTTCAGACAGTCGACTCCGATCTCCACCAGTCTGGCCACATGCTCTACGGCACGCAGATCCTTTGAGTTCATGATATAGGTGCCATGTTCGTCCTCGAACACCGGCATCTGTTCGCCGGGACGCCCTCCCTCTTCCAGGTAGTAGACCTGATCAGCGGCACTGTGTCTGCTCACCTCGGCCGGGCCCGCAGTGGGTTCAGGCCCGGCGACCGGTTGGGAGAGCTTGTAATCCCAACGGCAACTGTTGGTGCAGGTTCCCTGGTTGGCATCACGATGATTGAAATAACCCGACAGCAGGCAGCGCCCTGAGTAGGCGATACAGAGGGCACCGTGGATGAACACCTCCAGCTCCATATCCGGACAGTGCTGGCGAATATCGGCCACTTCATCCAACGACAGCTCCCGGGAGAGTATCACCCGGCTTACCCCCTGTTGCTGCCAAAAACGTACCGCCTCCCCATTCACTGTGTTCGCCTGCACCGAAAGATGAATCGGCATTTGCGGCCAACGCTCCCGGACCATCAGAATCAAACCGGGATCGGACATGATCAGTGCGTCTGGCCCCATCGCAACGATCGGCTCAAGATCCTTGATGAAGGTCTTCAGCTTGGCGTTGTGGGGCATCACATTGCAGGCCAGATAGAATTGGCGTTGCAGAGCATGTGCCTCGGCGATCCCGGTGGCCAGGTTTTGTTCGAGAAAATCGTTGTTTCTGACCCTAAGGCTGTAACGGGGCAACCCCGCGTAGACCGCATCGGCGCCATAGGCAAAGGCATAACGGGCGTTTTTCAGGGTGCCGGCGGGTGCCAACAGTTCTGTTTGTTTAGCCATAATTGGTTTGATCAGCTTAAGCAGCTTCTGAATAAGTCTAAGTCGAACAGATGTCGGTTCATGACTTGTTCAGAGGTTCCTTAACGCAGTGTGACTTGATATGTTTCGACAATGGTACCTAGAATCAGCCGCTCCCTTTGCACTGACAGTTTGACGACCTCACCAACCTCCCGATCCATCAGGGCTATGCGCAGATCCGCATAGCTCTCTATCGGCTGATCGTCAACGGATACCAACAGGTCTTTCTCTTTGATGCCGGCTTCCGCAGCACCACTGTTCTCAACGAATCCATTAACACTGGGCGGGGAACTCTCCACATCCAGGAATACCCCCAGTTTACCACTGGGGGGCAGCTTCTGTTCATCGGCCAGGATCAGATAGTCCGCCAGCTCAGGGTTCAATTCGGGAACCGTATTCACATTGAGCACAATCGCCTGACTCGCATCCACCCGACGTGACAGGCGGCTTGGGATGCCATCTCCGTAGATCAGATGGCCAGCTCCGGCCAGAATCACCAGGTGACCCTGTGGATTTTCGTTAATCCACTCTGCGGCCCGTTCTGCCATGGATTCATCCCAGAGCAATTGCACATCGAGAAAACGCTCGAAATCCCGCCCCTCCCGATGGGGGTGAGCCTCATAGATGGTTTGCAGGCGCGCGCGATAGCTTTCATTATCCCTGGCGATTTCAGCCGGCAATCTGGCCTGCTGTTCCGGGCTGAGGCTCTCGATCCCCTCCCGGCTTACCTGGTCTGTAATTTCACGCTCCAGATTAAGCGCAATCATGGGAATCCCATGCTCTCTGGCAAAACTGAAGATCGGCCGATAGAGCCGGTAATCGAAGCGCCAACGATTGAAATAGTCTGTGCCACGAATCAGACCGGCCTCGTCAATCTCACCGGCAATGTATTGATCCAGGACTTTCTGGTAGGGTTGGAAAAAGAACTCCAAACCGATAGCCAGGTCTGAATGCTTGGCATGCAGACCCTTGATGATGGCCAGCTGGTTCAGATGGTGTTGATATTGATCGTGGGTTTCACCCACATAAACAACGCGTTTATCCGAGACTTTTTCAACCAGTCCGGAGACATCGATCAAGGCGGACATATCGACAACAGCATCCAGGGTTTTCTCCTCAGCCATGGATCCTGTCACCAAGCCGGTGAGGAGAATGAAAAACAGATAGTTACGCAGCACGATGATCTCCGGCAGCAGAAGGCTGTTTAAATTGTTGTCTAACCACTTTCTCAGTTGAACAATGTTGCGCCTCAGAGGATTCTATCCTACTGCTGCTCCAGCACAACTCGTGCCCGGTTCAGACGAAACACCCTATCATAGCAAAGTAGTCGGAAAAATATGGGGTTTAAGACCAGCAAATGAACGATACGTTTCATTTCGCCGATTCAGCAAAAGCCTCATTAGAGATTTTGGGTCAGCTCTAAATCACTTATGTAAGTTCCACTCAACTCTGGAAAATTGTCAGTTTGTTATGGATAACCGTATCGATACAAGCAATTCAACATGGAAACTGGCCGGGTTTTTTCTGCTGCTCTCCCTTTCACTTAACCTGGCGGCGGAAACACTCGAAGTCGATCTCCCCAAACATCGCATTGCAGCAGAACAACTGGCCGTGGTTGTCAACGATCAGGATCCCCTCAGTCAACGTATTGGTGATTACTACAGAGAAGCGCGGGGGATCCCAGCCGCCAACTTGCTGCATATCAGCTTCAGCCCTGGGAAGAAAATTCTCTCGCCAGAGCGATTCAAAAAGATCCGGCAAAAGCTACTGGAAATCACACCACCAAACATCCAGGCCTATGCCATCACCTGGGTCGCACCTTTCCGGGTTGGCTGCATGTCGATCACTTCCGCTTTCACGTTTGGCTATGACAAGGCTTGGTGCTCTGATCACACCTGCGCCTCAACCCAACGCAGCCCCTATTACGACTACCGAGGCGTCACTCCGTATAAAGATCTGTCAATCCGACCCAGTATCAGTATCGCTGCAAACAGCTTTGCAGAGGCCAAAGCGCTGATCGAACGGGGTATCGCTGCAGATGGCTCTCTCCCTACAGGAACCGCCTACCTGATAAGTAGCAAGGATAAACAGCGCAATGTCAGGGCAAAGGACTATCTGATGACCCGTCGCCTGATGCAGAACTGGATCAATACCGAGGTATTCAGAGGCAACGCTCTGCTGGATCGTAAGGATGTACTGTTCTACTTTACCGGCAGAACCCATGTCGATGGCCTGGAGACTCTGAACTTTCTGCCAGGTGCCATTGCGGACCATCTCACCTCCACGGGCGGAGTACTCACCGGCAGCAAGCAGATGAGCGCCTTACGCTGGCTGGAAGCCGGTGCCACAGGCAGTTTCGGTACGGTTGTAGAGCCTTGCAATCATCTGGGCAAGTTCCCCAACCCCCGCCTGGTGATGGAGCACTACAGTCATGGTCAAACCCTGCTGGAAGCCTATTGGCGAAGCGTGCAACAACCGGGGGAAGGTATCTTCATTGGTGAACCCTTGGCAGCGCCATACGATAAGGTTGTCTTCGAAAAGACCGATACAGGCACCCGGCTTATCACCAGAAACCTCTCAGCCGGTGCCTATGTGCTGAGCCACTCAACCACACCAATCGGACCATTTCGACAAATTCAGAGCTTTCGGGTCAAGCCCCATCAGCAGCAGTTTGATCTGTCAGGTGGCGAGCCGGGCTACTACCGGATCGAGTCTTTGTAACTCTGATCAATGATCGATCAACTGACTCTTTGCCATCACCAACCTAACCCGATACTGAGTTGGCAGAGGAATCGATACCCGATTTTCTCAATCCCGTACCAAATAAACCCAGCCACACGCCTTTGAGCACAGACCTGAGTTTTGCCGACTTCTGCTGTTCAAACATAACGATTCTGAACAGATCCATCAGGGCGGCCTCAAAATCGAAGAAGACAAAACCTGGAAAGCGAAACAGGTTTTCACGCCAGATTCGGGTACGATTGCGATAGATGGTAAAGCGGCGTTTGGCAGAGTGGTTCCAGGCAAAGAACTGATACCCCAGGAAGCGGTGTTTAGTCTGTTCGCCAAGATTATGCCGCAATTCTGCGTCCCGGACGGCGACGATTCTGGAACCGGCTTTGATGGCTCTCAGACAGAAATCCACATCCAGATAGTCGATATCGAAGGATTCCCGGATCATACCAATCTCACCAAACAGCTCTGCCTTGATAAGACTGCCGGAACTGATGGCGATGAAGAGATTCTGCAACACAGGCTGGCCGGTAAAACCTTCAACGGCAAACCTGGGCCAATGATATTTTCCATCAGGGGCCGTGACAAATTTGGCTTCTCTGTTGACACTCTGTTCCAGGTATCTGGGAACCAGAATCGCCGTTCCAGGATCGGTTTGACGGGCCTGGTTCGCCTGAACGAGTCGTTCAACCATATGCTGATCGGCACTGCTGTCGTCATCCATCAGCAGCACCCAGTCAGCGTCCTCGCCAAGTGCAGTCCTTATCCCCAGATTCTGGGCTTTAGCCAAACCCAGATTGTCCCCATTCTGGATCAGCACGATCCGCTCAGGGTGCGCTTGTGCAATCGTACTGACCCGGCTCTGCGCATCAGTCTCGGTGCTGTTATCGACAATCACCACCAAGGCGACCTGCGGCAGGTAGCTCTGCAGCGACGCTTCGAAGCTATGATCGATATTGTAGGTAACCGTTACAGCGACTATTTTTGAAGCAGGAGATTCAGACATCAGACTATTATCGCTGATCTTGGCAAGCTGAGTCACATCGGAATTTCTGCTTCCAAGAATTCACTCAGTACAAAGCCATTGTTTGCCGATTTGTTCGGCTGGCTTATAAATAGATGAAGTTTAAAAATCCAATGCTGAAGCACTGGAGAGCGACGATTATTACAACTATAATGCTAGTTTGAGACAATACCAATACAACCTAATCCATTGATTAATTTAGAATTCTGAGAGAGTGAAAATGCCTGAAAGCACAGACGATATGCATCTGGAAAGCAGTTGCGATGCTGTCATCAAATCGACCACCAGAATCAGCCCCGAGTCAGCGGACGAGGTCCGCCAACTGGTATTGCAGATCGACGACCCGACCTTTCGCTATGCAGCCGGTCAATCCATTGGGGTACTGGTCCCCGGCCCCCATGCCTTCGGCAATGAATATCACCACCGCCGCTACTCGATCGCCAACCCGATCCAGACCGGCAACAGCGAAGCCATCGAACTGGAAATCCTGGTGAGACGCTGTTTCTACCTGGATGAAATCTCCGGTGAGCAGTATCCGGGTATCGCTTCCAACTATCTCTGTGACGCCAAAACCGGCGACAAACTGAAGATTACCGGCCCCTTCCGCAGCCCCTTCAAGATCCCGGCGAACAAAAGCAGCAATCTGTTGATGATCGGCACAGGTACCGGCATCGCCCCTTTCCGAGCTTTTGTGCGTCAGATCTACGATCAGCACGGTAGCTGGGATGGCCAGGTTCGCCTTTTCTATGGTGACAACGGCGGCATGAATCTGCTCTATATGAACGATGAGCAGAAGGATCTCGGCCAATATTACGACGACGAGACCTTCAAGGCATTCAGTGCTCTGACCGACAGACCCATGGCTGGCGTGGAGTCTGGCCTGCAGGATAGTCTGGCCGCCAATGCGGAAGAGTGTAAGAAACTGATCATCGACCCCAATACTTATGTCTTTCTGGGTGGGCAGGAGAAAGCTGCGGAGGTATTCAACAAGGTCATGGAGGAGAGTTTCGGATCAGCCGATGCCTGGAATCAGCATAAGCAATCATTGATCGAGAAAGACCGCTGGGCGGAACTGCTCTATCACTGAGCGACCAGCCAGGCCGCTTTGGTAATGCGGTAGAGGCAATGTGTTCGTAAATGATGCCCGGGGGGTATCGCCGGATGTTCAAAAGTTTCGGCGCTATCTCCCATACCCAACTTCTCCATGACCCGTCGTGATCGAAGGTTGCCCACGGCGGTAAAAGAGACCACTTCCTGCAAGCTCAATTGACCGAAAGCCACCTGCAGAGCGGCTCTGCCTCCCTCCGTGGCATAGCCATTCCCCCAGTGGGATTGAGCAAGTCGCCAACCGATTTCGACACACGGGGAAAATGGCAAATCAGCACTGGGCACATGAAGTCCGAGAAAACCGATGAATTTCCCGCTACTCTTGTGCTCGACCGCCCAGAATCCCCACCCTCGCTGTTGAATCAGTTGCTGGCAGCGTTGGGCTAATTCATCACTCTGCTTGCGACTCAAAATGGCTGGAAAATGGGTCATTACTTCGGGATCGGCATTGAGGTGCGCAAAAGGCTCCAGGTCAGCGCTACGCCACTGCCTGAGAAACAGACGCTCCGTGGAAATCTCGGTTGGACTTAGCATGGCGTTTTAACCCGCTCCCTCAAGCTACTATCGCAATCATGTGCCTACTATAAAACGTTGCAGTCATCTGTCAGAAAAACGCTTTAACTTCATTTCATTTATCTACTGATAGAAATAAATGAAACTCATGCAGTTCAATCACTACTATCCCATTAACACCTAATTCATTAGGACAAAGGTAGTAGTTTTACACACATCATTCCGGCGAATGCTAAACAAAAGCGCGACGTCCGGCATACGCCAGCATGACTCAGTTATTAATCATCAGCCCCTGCTGTACGATTGGCGAGTCTTTGCGGCGATTGGCGTTCATTCGCGTTCATTTGCGGACTGAATCACAAAGGCAATTCAGCCTATACGGTATCGGGTAGGATCAGCAACCCCGGCTTCATCAAATCCCCGGGCTCTCAAGCGGCAGGAGTCACAACTGCCACAGGCCTCTCCATGCTCATTCGCCTGGTAGCAGGATACGGTCAGACTGTAGTCGAGTCCCAACTCGATTCCCTGTTGGATAATCTCCCCTTTGGTCAGATCGATCAAAGGGGTATGGATATGAAATGCCTTGCCTTCCACCCCGGCCTTAGTCGCCAGGTTGGCCAATTGTTCGAAGGCGCGGATAAATTCAGGTCGGCAATCGGGATAACCGGAATAGTCCACCGCATTGACGCCGATGAAGATCTCCTGGGCATCAAGTACTTCCGCCCAACCCAAAGCCAGTGAGAGGAACACGGTATTTCTTGCCGGCACATAGGTAACCGGGATGCCATCGGCAAGTTGTTCCGGCACCTCGATCGAGGTATCGGTCAGCGCGGAACCACCGATTGAGTCGAGCCCGATGGACATGACCTTGTGGTCGATAGCACCGAGTGACCTGGCGATATTGGCGGCAGCATTCAGTTCAGCCGCATGGCGCTGACCATAGGCCATGCTCAGCGCATAACAGTCATAACCCTGACTTCGGGCGATAGCCAACACAGTGGCGGAATCGAGACCGCCTGAGAGTAATACTACGGCCTTTCTATTCATCGCCCCGGTTGATCATCCCATAACAGTTTGTGGAGTTGCATCTGAAACCTGACATTCAATCGATCTTCTAAGATCCAATCGGCCAGCTGAGTTGGATCCTGTTTGCCATGCACTGGAGAGAAGAGGATTTCACACGAGCTTTCCAGATCATGAGTCTTCAACATGGCTCTGCTCCACTCATAGTCATCCCGGTCACCGATGACAAATTTAAGCTGGTCTTTCTCTGTTAAGCAATCCAGGTTGGCCATGCGGTTTTTCCGCGCTTCACCGGAACCTGGTGTCTTCAGATCGATGACTCTCATCACCCTGGGATCAACCGGACTGATATCCAGTGCGCCACTGGTCTCCAGTGAGACTTCATATTCTGCATCGCATAGCCGGCTCAGCAGCTCAGTGCAGGCGGCCTGTGCCAGTGGCTCACCACCGGTTACACAGACCCGTTTGACCCGATACTCGATTAGCTGCTGAAGGATTGAGTCGATAGACATCTTCCGGCCACCGCTGAAGGCATACTCGGTATCACAGTAGACACAACGTAATGGACAGCCGGTCAAACGGATGAAAACGGTCGGCAGGCCGACAGTGTTGGCCTCACCCTGCAGTGAAACAAAGATCTCGGTGATGCGTAACTGTGACATTTCCAGGTAGAGCCAAATTTATCCGGGAAGTTCTCGAACGGCGGGATAGATTGTCTTGTAACAGCTGATGACGAGAAATGCAAAAAGGGTGCGGAAAACCGCACCCTTGAATATCGATTCACGCATCAACTCATCGGTTGATCAGAATAGCACAACCGTTTGCTCTGTCTCAGCGCCCCTCTTTGGTGATCCGCTGGATCCGTTTCTCGGCAAGGCGGGCTTCAGTGGTAGCTGGATAATTGAGCTGAAGTTCACGCAGGATCTTCTTCGCTTCATCCCACTGTTTTTTCTCGTAATGGATGTAACCCATCTTCAACATCGCACCGGGGACTTTCGGGCTCTGGGCATACTTCTCCCGCACCTTGGTAAACTCCGCCAGGGCGGTATCGAAATCCCGGTTCACATAACTCGCTTCCGCCAACCAGTACTGGGCATTGTCCTCATAAGTGCCACCGGAGTAGTCCTTGAGAAAAGCGCTGAAGGCGGTGATCGATTCCGGGTAGCGCCCCTGCTTCAGCAGATTGAAGGCCTCCTGATAGACCATCTCCTCCTGTTTCGGATCCGGGGGAGTTCCCACTGCAGGAGCCGCCGTATCCATCGATGTTAGCGGAGGCGTTGCACCCTGCTGGGCCATCGGGGCTGCGGCAGGTGCAGGGACTGGTTGGGAAACCGGCGGGGGTGTTGCCACCCCACCCGACTGAAAGCGGGACAATCTTTGATCGATGTCCAGGTAGAGGTCCCGTTGTCTGCGGCTCATGGCATCCATCGTGTGTTTTTGCAACTCCACATCGCCACGCAACTGCTGTACCTCTCGCTGCAGCTGCTGCAGTTGCAGCACCAAGTCTGCCAGACTCTGATTTTGCAGCATCCGCTCAATCCGCTGCAGACGCTGCTCCATGTTGGGACCATTTTCTGCCGCCAGAATCGGGGTACTCGTACCCAGCCCGATCGCCAGGCCGATAATCGCCAGTCTGATGCGTGAGTTCATGAGCCTCTCTCCAATCAGTAGACCAGTTCAACACGTCGATTGAGAGCCATGGCCTCATCGGTATTATCAAAGGCAGATGGTCTCTCTTCGCCATAACTGACGACCACCATCTGGTTGTCCGCCACGCCCTGAGCCATCATCAGGCTGCGTACTGAGTTGGCCCGATTCTCACCCAGACCAAGGTTGTATTCACGGGTACCCCGCTCATCCGCATGACCTTCCAAACGGACCACGGCCTGTGGATTGGCGGCGAGATAGTCGGCATGAGCCTGGATCACCTCCAGGTAGTCGGAACGCACCACACTCTGGTCGTAGTCAAAATAGATCACCCGGGTAGCCAGCAGGCTGTTGGGATTCTCAAGTGGATCGCCGTACCACTCTTCGCCCTGTGAGGCGGCAGAGGTGGACGCTTCACTGCCTTCTGCACCCATTTCGCTTCCAGCGCCAGTGGATTGTTCAGACACCTCCGCCCCGCCTTCAGTGGTTGGGGTGGAGGAACAGCCGATCATCAACAGCAAAGAGAGTGTGATGGTGGCAGATAGTGACAGCACTTTTTTCATGGAAGTTCTCCTAATTCACTCGTGCATTATTTTTTAAAAGGTGACCAATCCGGTTCGCGCACATCCCCTTCCTGCAAGGCAAGACGCTGTCTGACCCGCCCATCGGTCGAGACTGCAGCGAGTACGCCACGGCGTCCAGCTTTGGCGCCGTAGATAATCATACTGCCATTGGGTGCAAAGCTGGGTGACTCATCCAGTCTCCCCTGACTCAAGACCTGCATTACGCCGGTTTTGAGATCCTGCACCGCAATCCGATAGTTACCCTCGTCCTGGGTGACAAAGGTCAGCAGTTTTCCATCGGGTGAGAATGAAGCCCGGGCATTGTAACTGTTTTCAAAGGTAACACGTTGCGCCTTGCCGCCAAAAGCGGATACTCGATAGATCTGCGGTCTGCCTCCACGATCAGAGGTAAACACCAGACTCTTGCCGTCCGGAGACCAGGCAGGCTCGGTGTCGATCGAGTAGTGGCGGGTAATCTGCTGCAGCTTGCGGCTGCGCATATCGTAGATATAGATATCCGGATTTCCCCCCTTCGACAGGGTAAGGGCCAGTTTGCGGCCATCCGGGGACCAGGATGGCGCCCCGTTGATGCCTTTGAAGGAGGTGACTTTCTGACGCTTGCCGGTGTAGACACCCTGAACATAGACCGCCGACTGTCCACCTTCGAAAGAGACATAGGCGATTTTCATTCCGTCCGGGGACCAGGCCGGTGACATCAGCGGCTCGCTGGAGGTGACGATGGTCTCTGGATTGTGACCATCCGCGTCGGCAACATTCAGACCGATCCGGCTCTTGCCGTCAGCCAGCCGGGTTGAGGTGATGTAGGCGACCCGGGTGGAAAATGCACCGGGAATACCCAACAGATTCTCATAGATGATATCGGCTATACGATGGGCCGTACTGCGCAGGTTTGATGCCGTGGTGGGAATACTGTAGCCGGTGAGTTGCTGACCCCGATAGACATCGAGCAGTTGAAACTGAACCTGATAGGTTCCCGCCCCGGTGGACTCCACCTGACCGACCACCAGATTCTCCACACCCAGCGCCCGCCAGTCTTTGAATTCCACTTCACGATCCGAGGTGGGACGGGAGAGCATATCGGCCCGTGGGATGGTCTTGAAACGTCCGCTGCGCTGTAGATCCGCGTTGATCACCTCAGCCAGATCCACCGCCGGCAGTCCTCCGCCCTGCATGCCGAAAGGTACCACGGCAATCGGCAGAGCACCCTCCACACCTTCGGTTATCTCGATGGTCAGCTCAGCCTTCACAACGGAATGACAAGCCAAAAACACCAGCAACATCAAAACTATTTTTTTCATAGTAACAATTAGTTATTTATTCGGCTTAAAGTTTAATCTCAATGAGCGGAACGATTCAAACAGAGCTCCGCTGGGTACCGGCAAAGGTGCCGCCTTATAGACCGCCGCCTCAACCGAACGATCGAAAGCCGCATTGCCACTGCTGCGGATAATGCTCACCCCACCGGGCACCACATCCCCGCCGGGTATCAGCCTGACCTGCACAATACAGGAGAGCCCTTCTGTGTTTTGCGCCGGTTTCAGCCAATTGCGCTCAATCTGCTGCTTGATAACCGCGCCATAACGATCGATTTCACGACTGTTCTGCTCAGCGGCGATCTGCGCCTGAAGCGCCCTCTCCCGTTCAGCCTGAGCCAGACGCTTCGCTTCCGCTTCCGCTTTGCGCTTGGCCTCGGCCTTACGTTTTGCCTCGGCTTCCGCTTTACGTTTTGCCTCAGCTTTACGCTTTGCTTCCGCTTCCGCCTTACGTTTGGCTTCCGCCTTACGTTTGGCTTCCGCCTTACGTTTGGCTTCCGCTTTTCGCTTGGCTTCGGCTTTTCGCTTAGCTTCCGCTTTGCGTTTCGCTTCCGCCTCCCGCTTCTGTTTTGCTTTCTGTTCCGCAACGCGCTTCTTTTCAAGCGCCTGCTTGCGTTTTTTCTCTTCAGCCTGGCGCTGCTTTTTCTCCTGCTGTTGTTTCTTCAGCTGCTGCGCCTTTTTCTCCTCGGCCTTTTTCTCATTGATTTTGTCCAGATCGATGGTGTGCGCCTGCACCACATTGGCCTGAGAGGCAATGGGTTTCGGTTTTTTCTCCCAATCGACGCCAAACACTAGAAAGAATACGATCACAAAATGCAGCAACAGCGCCAGCATCACCGAAAATGGATTGCGTTTGAGCACTCCTAACACGACTACTTCTCCGGTGATTCAGTAACCAGACCTACACTCGGTGCGCCTCCTGCCTGAAGCAGCACCATCGCCTCGACAACCCGGCCATAAGGTACACCTCTGTCACCTCGGACCATGATCGGAGTCTTGGGTTTATATTTGAGTACCGCCCGTACCCGCTCGACCAGGGCATCCTCTTCCACCGGTTGATCCTTATCCTCACCAATGTCGATAAAAAGATCTCCTGCCTGATTCACGGTCACCACCAGGGGCTCGTCCACTTCACTGGAGAGGGGTTCCGCATCGGCCTGGGGCAGCTCCACCTGGACCCCCTGGGTCAGGAGCGGTGCCGTAATCATAAAAATAACCAGCAGCACCAGCATAACATCAATGTAGGGGACCACATTGATCTCGGACATCGGTCGACGACGATTTTTGCTGCGACTCATCTGCTCACAAACCCGATCAGGAAACAGCCTGTCGCTGCAGGATGGTTGCAAACTCTTCGACGAAGTCATCGTAGCGATTATTCAATCGCTCCACATCGTTGGAGTAGCGGTTATAGGCAATCACGGCAGGAATCGCGGCAAACAGACCGATCGCTGTGGCGATCAGGGCTTCGGCAATACCCGGAGCGACCAGCGCCAGGGTAGCCTGTTTGACATTACCCAGGGCGGTAAATGAGTTCATGATCCCCCAAACGGTACCGAAGAGCCCCACATAGGGGCTGGTGGAACCGATGGT
>JAKSBX010000286.1 GCA_022360905.1 Chromatiales bacterium | reverse complement strand
GAGAGCCTTGAGATCATAAGCGGTATAATGAAACAATTCGCCAAGCGCCCAAGTGACGTGTGCGCTCGTTATGGCGGTGATGAGTTTGTGGTTGTCTATGGTAACTCGGCCATGGATGAATCTCTTGTAATGATTCTGAAGTTAATGGACTCAATCCGTAAAAAAGAGATTCCCAATCCCGAGTCACCGATAAGCAGCTCTGTTACTGTCTCCATCGGTTTGGCTACTGCCTATCCTGGTTTAGATTCTACTGAAGAAGATATCATTAAAGCGGCAGATAGACTGCTCTATAAGGCAAAGGATGCTGGTCGTGACCATATTGAGTTCGCAACTATTTAGTGATGCAACCTAGAAACAAGTCATGAGCCGACATCTTGCCGCTAGAATGCACCGCTTTTGCGTTGCAGATGCCGTGATAGTCGCCCCATAACTTGTTCAGAGATTTCTCTAATTTGATTGAATGGGCAACTCTTTGATATACAGATCCTGTTTTGAGTAAGGTATTTCCACACCCTGCTCCAAAAATTTCTTGTAAATCGTACTATTCAGGGTATCGATCACTCTACCTCTCAACTCGGGGTTATCAACCCAACACAGCAACTCAAAATCCAGCGATGATGCACCAAACGTGCGAAATCGTACTCTGGGCTCAGGATCGTTACAGACTTCACTTGTTTCTTGCGCAATGCTGAGCAGGATTGTTTTCACTTCATCAATATCCACGCCATAGGCCACGCCGACCGAAACTCTTATCCGGTATTTTGGATATGGTCCACCTGACTCATTCACCACTTTTGAATTACCCATTATTGCATTGGGGATAGTCACCTCAACATCGTCTCGAGTCAAAAGCCGAGTACTCCTGATGCCAATACTGGTAACCTTTCCTCTTAGACCGGTTCCGTCATCCAGCACGATGTAATCACCGATTTTATATGGCGTATCCGCCATAATAAAAACACCGGAAAAGAGATTAGCCAAGGTATCCTTGGCTGCAAAACCGACTGCGATACCGATAATTCCAGCTGATGCCAACCAGGCAGTCATATCGATATGCCATGATTGGAAAATAAAATAGACCGAAAAAATGAAAAATGTGATTGCAAAAAGATTGGTAAACAGTGGAAGGGTTTGCGGGCGTATCAGCGCATGATCACTGGCACGACCACTCGCAACCTGTAGTAACAGTTTGGACAACTGCATTGCAAATAACATCCAAAGGAAAATCAGTATCGATGTCACCGTAGATACCAGGATATTATTGGCTTTCTCTCCCACGGCGGATACCGTAGCGGCCACCAGAAATCCGATGAGAGTTACCGTCCAAAACAGTGGCGTTTTGAGCATGATAACTATTTTATCGTCAACATGACTGGCCGTTCTTGCGGCCAACTTACGTATAATTGGCAGCACAATCCAGGTAATAAGTTTTGCAGTGACAATAAAAAAAAGAAAAACCAGAAGCCCCTTTACCCAAGGGTACCCACCAAAGATCTCCATGACCGGATCGAACATCTCCGGTGCATCGATAATATCAACCAGTCCCTCAACACTTTCATTTATCGGCGATTCTACGATTTCTATCACATCAGCTTCAGAAGCTTGTTGATCTTTTTCTTGCATATCATCACCTTATCTGCCATTGAAACAAGATGAAGTTATATACAGATTCATATTTTTTTTCAAATAGGGGGGATTTTGCTCATGCATTCGAGCCTTATAACATGTCAATCGCAGAGATAGCTGAACTCTTTAAAAGAATACGCAATAGTGGATATCACGTAATTGACTCCCCTTGACTGCTCTCCACTATTGCTCCAATGGCCAGTGTAAAATTATGTAATTTATTCTATATATATGAGTAGAAATGCAGTCAAGGATCCCCGAACAAGTCATAGACCGACATCTTGCCACCAAAATAGGTCACTTCTACGTTACAGAGCTCCGAAATTGCTTGCCAGGGCTTGTCAACACTACTCCAATCGGCCCTAGTATGGACGATCCACGCCTAGAATCAGCGCATTTGGTCGACAATCTATTTTACCTGAGCTTATTCACAAAATTTTATAATTGTCTATTTAGCACTAGAGAAATAGCATCTTCAATCGAGGCCAATAGTTCATACCTCTTACGGTACATTGAGCGCTTTTTGGCTACTATCTGATTATATGGTTTTCTCACCGGTTGCACAGGAAGCTCATAAAAGCCGTACTGACAACAACGTCCACCCCGCTCCATCCATACCTCGTCATAATCCAGATTCTTTACTTCTGACTTATTTTTAAAGAGATAGAAATAGTGATTATGCTGATGTTTGTCTCCCTGTACAGCAAATATCTGATCTACTTTGAGTATTTTGCAAAACATTTGAAACAACTCAACCATCAAATCACGAGGCCTTACTCCAAAAAAAAGCTTTGTTATATCTCTGTAGATATCAACGACATCAGCCATACGCCTTCCCTGGATCGCACCAACGACGGCAATTAAGCGATGGGAAGCCGATTTCTTGAGTGAAAAGGCAATGGAGAACAATCTCTCGTCATGCACATCGATATTCAGTACCAACATGCCCTCTCTTAAGAATATCCCATTTTTATCGAGCACCAACCTCATACCGGGATAGTATTGGTCTAAGCCAATTATCTCTTTTCGCTCATACCTCCCTAATCTTAGGTAGCCAAAGCCAAGCCCATCGTCGAGACAAGTAAAATGATTATGCAGCGCTTCCAAGCGCTTGACCATTCCCCAGCTGGCACATTGATATGGCCAAAACACGCTAGGGATGGCTTCAGGATGATTTGTGAATAGAAACTTTAATTGATCATAATTCTTTTTTGAAAGTACCAAGACTCCCTTAAGATTGAGAACAACCATTAACAAATAGGCTATTCGTGATTTCACATAGCCATATTTAAGGGGACTCAACTGCGATTTTCGATTCGCAGCCTCTATTGTCATAGCATTCGATAACGTGTACAGAAAAACAATCTTATCCATAAGAAACATCCCTATCAGCCTCATCAAATGATGAGATAATCTTTCTAACGGGAACTACTTGACTTATTTAACCAACTCCGGTTAAACAATATTATTCTGATCACTTACTACAACACGATCGATCCAAATCCCGCATGATTCGCAGATTGAATCTGCATTCAAGCGATGATACTGGATCGGTTATTCTGAAAGCAGCTCACACTGTGAAAACTTGTAAATAAACTGCTACTGATCTAAAAACGATAGCCCAGTTTGCCGAACAGCCGGGCATTTTTCAGATCATCATTGATATCATCCAGCTCTTGCGTCCACTGATACCGAGCCTCTGCACCTAAGAACAGTTGATCGCTCATTTTATAGTGAAGACTGACACCGCCTTGCAGGGCAAAAGCACCTTCGTTGACATTACGCCCATCGGCGTCGACATAGCCAATTCCCGGACCGAATCCAATAGAGAATCGATTATCGACGCGATAGAGGTAGTGAGGATTCATCTCGAAGCTAGTAATCTCAAGACCGCTGTCATCGTAGTGGGAGTAGCTAAATTGCTGGCGAATCGAGGCATTGGGCGGTTCAACCAGGAGACAGTCGAAGGATACCTCCAACCCAAATACAAAATCCGTATCCAATCCATGGGTTTGCGGATCCATAATACCACCGGTAACTGATAGAGTAAGATCCGGATCAAAACCATCGCTCTTGACTGGGAGAAAACCCCAGGCATCACCCGCACTAAGCGTTGTTGTGGTCGAGATTAATCCAGCGCTTAAAACCAGTCCAATAATGGATTTCTTCATAATTTCTTCCTGAAATATGTACTTTAAAACTCAAGTGCGCGGAATAATATCGAATTAAGCTCCACCAATTTGTGATTTATTGTCAATTATTAACAAGTTACTCAGCTACATGAGCAAACTCAACGCTCAATAGCGTCACGTACCCGCTCCAGTCGCTGCCTGACATCCATGGCCAGATCACCAATCTCAGGCTGCTCAACCAGCTTCAGCACGGCAACCGGGTCCATAAAGGCCACGATCACAGAACCATCTTCCTCTTGGCGTATTACCACATTGCATGGGAGTAATAGACCGATATCCGGCTCAGCATCAATTGCCTGATTGGCCAAAGGAGGATTACAGGCCCCCAGGATCTTGTAGGGTCTTTTCTCGATTCCGAGTTTTTCTTTAAGTGTCGCTTTGACATCAATTTCAGTCAGTACACCAAAACCTTCAACTTTCAGTGCCGCGACAACACGCTGCTCAATATCATCAATATCCCCATCCAGGCGAGACTTAAAACTGTACATTAGATGATCTCCTCGTTGTTCTTTTAGGGCCTGTTAAGACTAATCCGATGGCCAAGTATATCGCTTTCGCTCAGGATCTGCCTGCCTACTGCTTGTGCCCCGAAACGGTCTTGTAGACTGAGACTCTGCAGCTTGTCTCCACGATTTGGGACTCCAGTGGGCCATGGGTAAAGATCGGGCTAAGCCGGACCTACATTTTGTCACAACCATTCTAAATTTGAGTATCCCGAATAGGGGGGGCAGAAAAATTGATTGGACACAAATAAGCTCTATCTACTGAAACTCAATAAATTCAATGATCTGCCGATAAATCTGGAATACACTGTATGAAAGGAGGCTCTCGTCCAGGGCCCGCTAAACCTGAGAGATCAGATCGATGAAATCTAAATTAACAGTGATGCTACCCTGGTTTGTATTTATCTTGGTATTTGCCCTGCTGATGCTAAGCGACCCACTGATGGCCAATAAATTTGAGACTATCGGCGGCGGGGTTCAAGGCTCGACAAAAATCAAGGTTGAGTATCTGAAAACGATCGCTTATGTGGCAAGCGGTATTTTCCTGATTGCGGGCATACTGGCTATTGCACTGCACAATCGCAATGCACAAACCCTAAACTATACAATGTGGAAATCTTCTGCGGCGATGTTCTTTATATTGAGCATCGGCATGGTAGCGGCCGGCTATTTCATGTCCTGAAGCCTTGGGAGCGATAGCGGGTCGGGTTAAAAATTCAGATTGGTCCGCCCGCTGCCGGTACAACATAGAAAAAAACAGAGAAAAAGTGCAGTACACTGCCGGCCAGCACAAACAGGTGCCATACAGCATGGTGGTAGGCCATGCGCCTCCAGATATAGAAAATCACGCCGAGGGAGTAGCATAAACCACCAGCCAGCAGCAGCACGATCCCGCCGACTTCCACGGCATCGATCAACGGCTTAATAGCGATCACCACCAGCCAGCCCAGCCCCAGGTACAAGGATAGGGATAACCATTTCAGGCGCACATCTCTTAACAGCTCGAGCAGTACGCCAATGAGGGCAAAACCCCAGACCAAACCAAACAGTGTCCAGCCCCAGCTGCCGCGTAAATTTACCAGTGTGAAAGGCGTATAGGTGCCTGCGATCAGCAGAAAGATCGCTGCATGGTCGAATCGCTGTAGCAGTTTTTTTGCTCTCGGCATCGGGATACCGTGGTAGAGCGTCGATGCGGTATAGAGCAATATCAGGGTTGCGCCATAGATACTGCAGCTGGTGATATGCCAGACATCACCATATAGCGCGGCATAGGTTACCAACAATGCCAATCCGGCAACACTCAGAAGAATACCGATTCCGTGAGTGACAGCATGAGCGATCTCCTCGCCCAATGTGTACTGGCTTCCTGTAATCTCGGTCTGCATAGCAGGCCTCCTTTCGAGCTGTTGCAAACGAGAATATCATAGATGCCAATTATCCACTATTCAGCAAAATCGAGTCGCTCTTGTATTTTTTCCAGGCCTTTTGCAGCACACTGCTCATCCCTTTCACCACCTGGCGCACCGCTGACGCCAATCGCTCCTAACTGGTAACCACCTGATTCAATTGGCAGGCCGCCCTGCAACACCAACACGCCTGTGACGTGATTCATCTCCTGCTGGATATCCCGACGGTTGTCGCGAAATTCCCCTGATGGTATACCCGAGAGCAAAACCGCATTGGCTTTGTCCCTGGCGATCTGAAGGGTGAATCGACTGGCATGCACATCCCTGAAAACGGCTGTTTCAGCACCGTCTCTATCCACCACCACGGCGGAAACCTGGTAACCTTCTGCACGACAAGCATCGACGGTATGCTTCACCAACTGCCAAGCCAGATCGGGATGGAGCCGTTTCACCGTAACAACGTCTGCCCCTGTGACCGCCAAGGGTAAAAACATCAGGCCGCAGATAGCCCCATAAACTAAGGATTTGAAAAGCATAGACAGCATTCCCCCAACTATGTCGGAAACTCCCCGGCAAATTTCTCAATCCACTCGATGGCGGCCTCTTCCCCGCTCAGAGAGCGACCTTCACTGGTCTTTACCGTCTGCTTGTAGTGCTCGATATAGCATAATTGTTCAACCATGCGTACGGCATAGGCCGTCTCTTCTTCTACAAATTTCACTCCAATCAGATAGCAATCCTCCTCCTGCCTGGACCAGACCACGACCCCGGTTGCATGAAATTGAGGTGGGGTGATCGGAATGGCAATGTGGATTTCCGTACCCGGCTCGATATGATCGTCCGTTAGAAAACAGAGTCCACCCTCACTGTAGTTTGTCAGTTTTTTGCGATGTGCCGATGCTCTGCCACCTAACTGAAAATCTATAGGCACATCGGTAGGGTGTCTGATATATAGGCGCATAGCGATATCGGATGCTCAGCAGATGGTTACCAGCAGGCTTTACCGGCCAATTAAGCCACTCAATTCAACACAGAGTCACGGCGACAGTTTATTCTTTCATGGTGAAACCGCGCTGATGAAATTTTGAGACCAACCACTTTTAACAAAAGCAAAGGTCAGATCTTTTTTCAAGGTTACATGAAATTTTGCAACCATTCAGCAGCGATCGACCCTAAACCAATAGGGGACAATAAATTACCAGACTTGCATGTTGCGAAGCATCCCCACAAAATCGCCCAATGAAATCTCCGAAATATATTGAAATGATGCGGCAGTTGATCGGTTCCGCCTCTGTCAGTAGCGTCAATCCCGCTTGGGATATGGGCAATGGCGCAGTGATCGAGCTACTGGAGAGTTGGTTTAGCTCCCTGGGTTTTGAGACTGAGATCCTGGCTGTGCCTGGACGCCCAGGAAAGCTGAATCTGATTGCCTCTTACGGTCGAGGTAGTGATGGGCTGGTACTCTCCGGACACACGGATACCGTCCCCTTCGACGAGGATAAATGGCAATCAGACCCGCTTAAACTGAGTGAAAGGGAGCAGCGTCTGTACGGCATCGGTACGGCAGACATGAAAGGGTTTTTCGCGGTCATTCTTGAAGCCGTCCGGGAGCTTCCCCTAGATCAACTGAAGCGCCCCCTGGTGGTGCTGGCGACAGCCGACGAGGAGAGTGACATGTGCGGCGCAAAGTCGCTGGCGGAATTGCATCGTCAATTGGGCCGTCATGCCATTATCGGCGAGCCAACCGGCCTGAAACCGATACGCATGCATAAGGGCGTTTCGATGGAATCAATCATACTCACCGGTCAATCCGGCCACTCCAGCAATCCACGGCTTGGCAATAATGCACTGGATGGCATGCAACTGGTACTCGGTGAGATTTTAAATTGGCGTTCGGATCTTCAGCGGCGTTACAAAAACCCGGCGTTTGAGATCGATGTACCCACGCTCAATCTGGGCCATATTCATGGTGGCGATAATCCAAACCGTATTTGTGGCCAATGCGAACTTCAATTCGACCTTCGCCCCCTGCCCGGTATGGATTTGCAACTACTCAGAGCGGAACTGAGTGATCGTATCGAGTCCTGCCTGTCTGATACCGGCCTGGTCTGGCAGTGCAAACCGCTGTTCGACGGCATACCCGCCGTGGAAACACCCGCCGACGCTGCGATTGTCAAAGCCGTGGAGAAATTCACCGACAGTCAGGCGGGTGCCGTGGCATTTGGCACCGAGGCGCCCTATTTAAACAATATGGGTATGGAGACCGTGATCTGTGGCCCAGGGAGTATCGATCAGGCTCACCAACCGGATGAATATATCCCCCTCGAACATATTCAACCTGCGATTAACCTGATACAGTCACTGATCAGGAAGTTTTGTTTATAGACAGTGGCTTAGGGCCTGTTAACACGAAAAATGAAAAAACGCGCTCAAAAACTGCCAGACATGTTTGTCGACTGGTTTCGTGGCTCATCCCCGTATATCCACGCGCATCGCGGACGAACTTTTGTCATCACATTCGGTGGTGAGGCCGTCGCGGATGGTGGTTTTGCCAACCTGATTCACGACATTGCACTGCTGCATGGACTGGGTATCAGGCTGGTATTGGTGCATGGTGCCCGGCCACAGATCGAAGAGCGTTTACAAACAAGAGGGGTTGAAACCCAATTCGTTGACGGTTTGAGAATAACCGATGATCCGGCACTGACTTGCGTCAAAGAGGCCGCTGGCGCGGCGCGGGTTGAGATTGAAGCCCTGCTCTCAATGGGTCTTGCCAACTCCCCCATGGCCGGGGTACGAATTCGTGCAGCTTCGGGGAATTTCGTTACCGCCAAACCCCTGGGCGTAAAAGACGGGATCGACTATGGCCATACCGGCGTGGTACGCCGGGTTGACGCCGCCGGCATTGAACAACGGCTAGTATCCGGCGCCATCGCGATCGTGCCGCCACTGGGCTATTCGCCGACGGGTGAAGTCTTCAACCTGAGCTACGCGGATGTGGCCGCCTCAGTCGCCACGGCTTTGGGTGCCGATAAGTTGATCGCGCTTGTTGAGGCCAAGGGTGTAACCGATTCACGCAAGAGACTGATGAGCAGCCTCTCACCTCGTGAAGTCGACAACTTGTTAACCAGCAGAAAAAAGCTGCCTGAAGACCTGATTCAGAACCTCAGGGCTGCAATCTCTGCCTGTCGCAGCGGCGTCAAACGCTGCCATTTGATTGATCGGCAGCTGGATGGCGGCCTGCTTAAGGAGCTGTTTACCCGGGATGGCATAGGCACCCTGATATCCGCTGAACCTTACGAGGAGACCCGTACCGCCCGCATCGATGATGTGGTGGGTTTGCTGGGCCTGATTGAGCCCCTGGAAGAGAAAGGTATTTTGGTAAGGCGCTCCAGGGAGTTGATAGAGACTGAAATCGACCGGTTCACACTCATGGAGAGAGACGGTATGGTAGTTGCCTGCGCCGCCTTATACCCCTACCAGCAAGAGTCGATGGCTGAGTTAGCCTGCGTTGTGGTTCACCCGGAGTATCGGGGCAGCGACCGGGGTGATCGTTTGCTTGCCCATATGGAGGCGGTCGCCGCCAAACAGGGCATCCAGAGACTTTTCATACTTACCACCCAATCCGCTCAGTGGTTCAAGGAGCGGGGCTTTGCACCGGGCACACTGAAGGATCTACCGATGCTGAAGCGTAAACTCTATAATTACCAGAGAAAATCCAAAGTTTTCATCAAGCCCCTGTAAGCCGCAAACCATACTTTCAAAGGCATAATTTCCAAGTTTCTACGGCTCGGTCGGGGATATCTTCTATTTCCTTACTATTTTACTCTGTTATACAGCCGCACCAGCTGCTAAGAATAACAATCATAATCAATTCATACTCAGGAGCTGAGAATGGAAGATGACGATCTCGATGTGCTGCAACTGTGCGGGTATAGCATGATCGTACTCGGGTTTCTCGCCCTGCTGATCAATCATATCAGTGTGATTATGGGTAACCCCTGGTTGATACCCGATTTTTTACGATTGTACTGAACGGCAGCACGCTATCGAACGACGCGGCAACATAAGGTTTTCTGCCGAGCCAATACTCTGCATGTGGCACATGCGTGGGGAAGAGCCGCTTGCGCAGTTCACCATTCAGATCAAAATTCCGATTCACAACAGATCTGAGCTACATCAAGGCACGATTACCTTGACAACTCTATGGTTACTAACTGACTGCAGAGCGGTTTGAATTGCTGTTCAATATGATTGACGATCGATCACAAGCTATCGAATTAAAACCCATCACCATTGCATCCGTGCAGACATTTGATCATTTCAAATAGCGCTATGGGACGCCATGGCGCAATCGACAAAACCAAAGCATCAAATTATTTTTATGGCTAGCGAGATTAAGATAGCGAAGATCTATCAGCAAAGCGTAAATTTAACAAAATTAAGTAATATTCACCCACTCCTCCGCTGCAGAATCATTCATAATCCCTTGAGACTGCAGACGAATTATTGACACATAAACAATTAATTCCTGAATTATTTGCATAATTCTCTTAATGGATTAGGGCTTACTGGCTTTTTTGAACAAAGTATGATTAATATAATCAGTGCTTAAATAATTTTCAGGATATTCTAAAAGGGAGCTTATTTTATGGGGTATTTAGTTTGGACAAAGGACCTAGAAACAGGAATCGAAGTCATAGATGGACAGCATGAACGTATCGTCGACTACATCAATAAACTTCATGACGCCAGACTGAATAATGATCTCAATGCGATCGGCGATATCATTGCAGCAACCGTCGATTACACGATGTCACACTTCAGCTTTGAAGAAGCGCTGATCGAAGATGCCGGATATGAATTTGTGAGGCCTCACAAAAAAGTTCATGAACTGTTTATCCGCAGAGTCTCCGAGTTTCAGGATCGCTTTAAAAACGGCGAAGATATATCCGCGGAACTACACGACCTGCTTGCCCGCTGGCTTTTTAACCACATTCGCAACGATGATGCCGCGTACGTTAAAGCGGTAAAAAACAATATGCTTGAGATTACTGCAGACAAACAAAAGCAAGGCCGGTTTGCAAAATCGTTTAGAAGACTCTTCGGTGGAAATTAGTGCACTTTTGGGTTGACTATTAAATCAGCGAATTCAATTATTGAAGATAAGCGCGCTTTGTTAAATTTTGCCGATTCCAAAAATTTACCGGGAAGTACGCATTAAGTTTAACCCGACAACTGAAAGTAAACTATTTGGCCGCCGGGCCAATAGCGATAGCACTCAGTGTTAATGATCGACAACTTTGTCTCCACAAAGAAAGTAGCGATCCTTACCCTCGTGCTTTGCATTGTCGCGGCGCTTGTTTACCACCTCCAACATCTGTGACCACTCTTCGATATTGTCGGCTACCCGTTCACAGACACTGATACTGGCGGTAACCGGACTGCCGTCAGGCAGTGTACCCAACCCTCTGGCGTGTATCCGTTTCACCGTAATTGCAGCACCCTCACAATCTGTGCCGGGCAGCAACAGCAGGAATACCTTTTCACCCCAGCGCACTAACATATCGCTATGCCTGAGATCTTCATGCAGAATATCGGCTGCTTCAACGACCACATGATCGTAAGTGGCATAATCGAACTCAGTAATAATATTTTCCGCATTATCCAGGTCGACTAAGGCAATACTCAGATTCCCCCCATGAACATGCGCCTGTTCGAATGCCTTGACCAAGCTCTGCATTCCGGATTTTCTCGTCTGCGCTCCGGTTACGGGATCATGATCCGCTCGGGTAATCAGGGCAATCATGTATTGCAGTTGCAATGTCGAGGCAAACAATACCACGCCCAGAATGATGCAAAGCAACCATAGCATCGCGAAAATCTGATCTACTGGAACCGTGGCGTAGTAGCTCCAACCGGTTACGGTCAGCATAACCAATAGCAACGACATGACCATGCCTTCGATTACCGATAACGGGAACAGTCCGATCAGACCAATCGCGACATAAGGCAATATGGTGTAGAGCTGAAGCGCCAGTTGGCCCATTTCATGATCGGTTACCGGAGTCAAAAAATGTGCCGAAGCAAAAAAAGTCAGCGGCAGGTTAATCAATAGTCCACCCAA
The DNA here is from genome assembly GCA_022360905.1 of Chromatiales bacterium. Taxonomy (GTDB): domain Bacteria; phylum Pseudomonadota; class Gammaproteobacteria; order Chromatiales; family Chromatiaceae; genus Thiodiazotropha. Next base: position 16,740 of record JAKSBX010000286.1, on the reverse strand, counting down.
CACCAAGAGATTTTTCTTCAAGTCATTTTCAGTCGTTTTGTACCGGGAGAGAAAATAAAAATGTCCTGTTGAGATCAGCCTGATAACCACAATGGGTAACAAAACATCCGCTGGCAGCAGTAGATAGTCGACAATAATCCACAGGGGAATCAAAAGGGTAAACAACGATGCCACAAAACGAACCCGATCACCGATCAGGATCGATCTGTGTTTTTTCATATAGTCGGGATGATCTTCCGCAGAGAGCAGATCATCCAGTTCCTGCATCGAATAGATACGTGAATTGACACCGAGATGTTTGATATATGAGTGCACCAATGACATTTGATTAAATCACCCCAAGCCCCGAATTCTGCTTAGTATACACCACAGCACCCTCACTAATATTAGACGAACTCCCCTTTTGCCTGACCAGTATCCATTGCCCAGCACAAAAAAAAGCGGTAGTTGCAACGATTCAACTACCGCTAACTTTGGCAAATTCATCCTTGAATCAGTGGTTACAAAAGCTACCTCAAAGAACCATTTGTTCTCCGGGTTAGTAATAACGGATCAATCATCCAGTTCGACCTTATCGATAGTACCATCAGAATCTTCATCCTCGAGCTTGATGGTGCTACCAACGCTCAGTTCGGAGAAAAACTGATCCATGTTCACTGATTCATCATCAATCTCATATTCAGCTGACGAATCAACCGGAAATGTCACGCCGAGCAGGGTCAGAGAGGTACCCGCCGCATAGGCCTCAAGCGGAGCCTCTATCTCCATTTCCGAAAGCTCATCTTCTCTTTTTGCCTTCACTGCGGTGAGCTCACCGGCAGACTGAATCGCTTCAATTTCGATGAAATCCCCAGACATCAGCTCACTCAGGTTGAAGCTGTCATCATCATCCAGGTCCGAGTCTGAGTCATCTTTATAGTAGGTGGCATTGTTAAACTGCACCATCAGCGTTCTGCCGCCACCCAGATCCAGCGTCACCGTACCATTTTTCTCATCGCTCGCCGTCACACTGCTGACAACCGCTTCGATTTCAATCTCACCCCCTTCCGACTCAACCTTTTCGGCGACCAGAAGCTCCCCCTGCATATGACCTTCTACCTCGAGTCTCATGCCGGCTGTCAAGCTGCCTTCAAGGCTTGAAGGCTTATAGACAGTGGTTGGGGAGACGACAAACTCCACCCCATCCAGTGAGTAGACCTGATCACCGCTGACCACCAGAATACCTTCCAGCGAGATATCGTCATCACGATCCTCAAGCCGATCGCTATCTTCCGCTTCAATGTGCACGGCTTCCACAATACCGTCCCGGTTTCTTAACGCCACTTCCACAAACAGCCCAACCGGATCCTCGGGTATCTCGAGCTCAACCTGATCACTCAACGGATAGGGGCCCGCAATCACGCCATTCTGCAGCACCAGAGCAATGCCATTCTCATCATAGGAAGCCACGGTTCCTTTGATCTCATAATCTTCTTCACCATCCGACTGTAACTCGATGCGTGAAGCAACAATCTGGCTCCCATCGAAGTAACCACTCACTTCCAGTTCCTGCCCCTCGGCCAAACCCTGGTAGCTCGCACCATCATCAAATACGGTTTCATTGATGTCAGCCTGTACAGCCATTCCCAAAATGGTAAAGGTTGTAACAGTATCTCCCCGCACCAGACTTCCGCTATCGACCGGTCCCTCCAGATCGTCATCATATTCAATATGCTCCGCTATCCCTGTCGTACCATCATCACTGACCTGCCCTTCGACCCGTACCACCATGCCCAGGCCCAGAGCGCTGTCATCGAACTCCTGCTCGCCATCCACATGGTAGCTGGTCTGGCTGGTATCAAATTTAATCCCGTTTACATACACACTGCCAAAGCCGTCGATTTTGCCGACAGTTGTCACCGACGAACCACTACCGCTACTACTGCTGTCACCACCACCTCCTCCTCCACAGGATCCAAGACCGGTGGCAATGGCAACCATCAAACAAGAAATTTTCTTATACCGTGTCATGGCCTATCCTCCCGTTGGTTAGGGCCAGATGCATTAAAGCAATCCTTAATCAAATTTTAAAAAATGGGATTTTTTTCCCAATATTGCAAATTATAGCGCTCATTCTCATAACTTCAAGAAAAAATGAAGCAATCAGCACCAAGGTAAGTAATTGATTTTATTTAATTAAAAAAATTACAGCGTTTTTTAGTTATTAAGCGAGTAGATCCAATGTGGAGTCAGACTGGTAAATCGGAGTGATTTATGAACTCGGCAACAGATTCATTTTATTTCAGAGCTTCAAACCGGCCCCTTGAGCAGGGCGCGGCTCGCAGAGAGGGATTGCTCCCCTCGAAACACCACAATTCAGAGTAAGGACAGGTTCACTGCGGCTGAAATCAAACGATTTGGCAGCCGGATTGAGAACAGTGATTACGATTAGATCTCAATGCTTTCCGGGGGAGCGACTTTCAGAACCTCTTCAATGGTGGTCAGGCCCTTCATCACTTTTTGTGCGCCGCTCAGGCGCAGCGGTCGCATACCGTCGCTAATCGCCTGACGACGCAGCTGATTGATGTCGCAGTCACCGGTGATCAAGCGCTTGATTGCAGAGTTGATCACCATCATTTCATAGATACCGACCCGCCCGTAATAACCTGTCTGTCGACACTCAAGACAGCCTACCGGCTTACAGACAGTAGTGGGTTTGTTCTTCGCGCGCAGCGGGGTAATCATGGTCTCCCACATCTCCTCGTCGAGGGGAACACGCTCTTTGCAGTGGGGACACAAGGTACGGGTTAAACGCTGTCCAAGCACACCCAACAGGGTGGCTTTCAAGAGATAGGGTGGTACACCGATCTCCAATAGCCTGGTAATCGCCGACGGCGCATCATTGGTATGCAGCGTGGAGAATACCAGATGACCGGTCAGCGAAGCCTGTACCGCCATCTCGGCGGTCTCACGATCCCGGATCTCACCCACCATGATGATATCCGGATCCTGTCTCAACAGGGTTCTCACACCACTGGCGAAATCGAGATTGATATTATGCTGCACCTGCATCTGATTGAAACTTGGCTCCACCAGTTCGATCGGATCCTCTACGGTACAGACATTGACCTCCGGTCTGGCCAGCTCTTTGAGGGTTGTATAGAGGGTGGTGGTTTTTCCAGAACCGGTAGGCCCGGTCACCAGAATGATGCCGTTGGGTCGGGTGATCATATCCCCCCACTGAGACGTCTCAGCCTGGGAAAAGCCCAGTGCACGGTAGTCTTTAACCAGCACTTCGGGATCGAAAATCCGCATCACAAGCTTTTCACCAAATGCAGTAGGCATGGTGGAGAGACGCAACTCAACCTCCCCTCCCTGATTGCTGCGGGTCTTCAGTCGACCGTCCTGGGGGCGGCGCTTCTCCGAAACATCCATACGACCCAGAATCTTGATACGGGAAGTAACCGCCGTACCCACAGAGGGGGGAATCTGGTAAACCACCTGCATCACTCCGTCGATTCGAAAGCGAATATTGGTCTGATTGCGGGTCGGTTCGATATGGATATCACTGGCACGTTGACTGTAGGCGTACTGCAGTAGCCAGTCGACGATATTGACCACATGCTGGTCATCCACATCCAGCTTGCCGCTGCGCCCCAGCTCCATCAGCTGTTCCAGGTTCTGTACCCCGGAAGGTCCGGCCTCCTGGCTGTCATCATGGGCGGCCCGGACAGATCTTGAGAGACTGTAGAACTCGACCAGATAACGCTCGATCTCGATCGGATTGGCGATCACCCTGGTAATCGCTTTGTTGAGAATCGGAGTAAGCTCCATCTCCCATTCGGTGAAAAACGGCTCTGACGTGGCAATCACCACCTCATCGGGTTTCACCTCCAAAGCAATGATATTGAAACGCTTGGCATAGGCGTAGGACATCACAGCGGTTATCGCTGGAACATTGATCTTTAGTGGGTCGATATGGACCAGCGGCAGATTCACCCGCCGGGCCAACCAGTCGGTAAGCAGTTCCAGATCGAGGATTGTCTGGGGATTGCGCTGATCTGGCCATTTATGCTCGGCGATCATCACCAGTGGATGACTGGTCCGTTTGGCACCCTGGTTGACGGCGCTGACCGTCTCAGCCAGCTGTTTTTCGATCAATCCGTCTTCCACCAGCCAGTCGAGCAGATCAACCAGCTCCAACTGCCGATCGTTTAATGTTTGGTATATCATCTATTCATCGAATCCAGATGCTTCAATCATAGTTTACAGATCCCGTACCATAGCCACCCAACCTCTCTACCACGCTCGCAATCGATCGTTTAAGACAACAAACCCCAAAAAAATTGGTAACACTTCCTATACGCAGAGTTAGCGGCTGCATCTGCTATATTTAAAATCCTGAATTAAACCCATTATATAAGACAACCCGAATCGATTGGGCTAGGCTTCAGCCAATCGACACGGAATGACAATACCCTCGAAAAAGATCGTGTCAGCAAAAATCTCTAGTTATATTATTTTTTCAGGGTAAGGGAACACATTTAAGCCAGATTTACAGCACAGGCACAAAGCTAGTTATAATGCTCAACATGCAAAACATCGATACCGGCAAAATCAATCTCAGCCTCGAAGACAATCGCTATGTCATTGCGGTGATCTACACCAATGAGGAGATCGAAAAAGAGGATGTGAAGTCGGTTACCGACTATCTGGATCAGTTCAAGGAACCCATTCCAATACTGATAGAGCGTACAGGACACTACTCGATCTCGGTTATGGTGCAGATTGTCATGCTGCAGCAGACAAAAAACCGTCTGAAAGCCGCGGCCTTCGTCGAGCGAAATAACCGTGATGCGCTGATGACCCGCATCGCTGCCAATACCTATTTCAAGGACATCGAGGTGAAATCCTTCTTCGAAAAGCAGGAGGCTGTAGCCTGGTTGACAGATAACTATGCTACTGAACCACTTCTAACGGACCCATAATCTTCACAAAGGCAGGGCGGTTTTATCCACCACCCGACGCAAGACAAAACTGGAATGGACACCGGTCACACCTTCGATTCTGGTGATCTTGTTCAGTAACAGTGCCTGATAGTCATCCATGTCACGCACCACTACCTTGATCTGATAATCGGCGTCCTGACCGGTAATCAGCAGACACTCCAGTACCTCTGGCATGGCATCGATCTGTCTCTCAAAATTCTCGAACCGTTCCGGGGTATGCCGATCCATTGAGATGTGCACCAGCGCCATCAGATTCAAACCAAGCTGCTTGCTGTCCAGATGGGCGCGGTAGCCTGCGATTACCCCAGCATCCTCCAATGCCCGCACTCGACGCAGACAGGGGGAAGATGAGAGGCCGATGCGCTCAGCCAACTCCTGGTTACTGATCCGCCCCTCCTCCTGCAAGATCTGCAGAAGATGCTTGTCGTAACGATCCAGATTCATTGCATATTTCTCAATTCAGTCTTAGCGAGCAATTATATTTCTTTATATTAAATTATTTTGGAATTTATTGCTATTTCTATTAAATATTAGGCCATAATTAGCAACCATTCACCGGCAGAATTGCATTAGGCTTTCCACATGGCCACAAGTCATACCAACCGCTCTAAGACCAAAAGTTACAGAGCCCATGATGTGCCCCACAAGGGCCTTTACCGCTGTCATGAAAACCCATGACAGCCACACAGCAAGGACCTCTGCCAGGAGATTATCGTGAGACGTTTTGACCACCGTAAATACCGAGCCAACCCGGCCAATCCGATGCCGGGTCGCCAGTGGCCTGACAACACCATCGAGGCCGCGCCCATCTGGAGCAGTGTCGACCTGCGTGATGGCAATCAGGCTCTGCTGGAGCCTATGAACGTGACGCAAAAGCGGCGTCTGTGGAATCTCCTGGTGAGTCTGGGTCTGAAGCAGATCGAAATCGGTTTTCCCTCAGCCAGCCAACCCGATTACGATTTTGTCCGCATGTTGATCGAGGACGACCTGATCCCTGAGGATGTCACCATCCAGGTGCTGGTTCAGGCTCGCGAATCCTTGATCAAGAAGACCTTCGAGGCATTGCGCGGCGCCCGCAGAGCGATCGTACATGTCTACAACTCCACTTCGACAGTACAGCGGGAACGGGTTTTCAAACGGGACCGGGAAGGCATCAAGGCGATTGCCGTTGAGGGTGCGGAACTGGTGAAAAAAGAGGCGGCCAACCACCCACACACCGAATGGGTTTTCGAGTACTCCCCCGAAAGCTTTTCCAATACCGAATGGGACTACGCGGTGGAAGTCTGCGATGCGGTCATCGACGTCTGGCAGCCCAGCCCGGCAGCCCCCTGCATTATTAACCTGCCGGCAACCGTCGAGAGCTCCACGCCCAACCTGTTTGCCGACCAGGTGGAGTATTTCTGCCGACATGTATCGAGACGGGACTCCGTAGTGGTCTCAGTACATACCCATAACGACCGGGGCAGTGCCGTGGCGGCCGCCGAGCTGGCGCTGCTCGCCGGTGCCGACCGGGTCGAGGGCACTCTGTTGGGCAATGGGGAGCGCACCGGTAACATGGACATTGTCACCATGGCGATGAACCTCTACAGCCAGGGTATCGATCCCATGCTCGACCTCTCCAATCCGGATGAGATCATCCAGGTCTATCGTGACACCACCGGACTGCCGGTACACCCGCGCCATCCCTGGATTGGGGAGCTGGTCTATACCGCATTCTCCGGATCCCATCAGGATGCGATCCGCAAATGCCTACATGAGCAGCAGGAGCAGGAACCCTGGCAGGTCGCCTATCTGCCGATCGATCCACGGGACATTGGCCGCGACTACCAGGCGGTGATAAGGGTCAACAGCCAATCCGGAAAAGGTGGTGTCGCCTATGTACTGGAGCGGGACTATGGCCTGGTGTTGCCCCGTTGGCTGCAGGTGGAACTGGCCAACATCGTGCAGCAGGCATCGGAACAGCATCAGGGTGAGGTCAGCAGCGAGACCATTCATGAGCTGTTCAAACAGCACTTCGTCAGTCGACAAGGACCTTACCAATTGGCGGGCTACCGCATCGATCGCCAATCCGGCTCAGAGGAGATCCAGGTCGAATTGCAAACTGAATCGGGCACAACCACCATCAAAGGAGCAGGCAAAGGAGCGATATCCGCTTTCATCGATGCCTTGTCCCAACGGGCCGGTGTACCGATTCAGGTCATCGATTATGTGGAACACGCCATCGGCGAGGGTGCGGATGCCGAAGCGGCGGCGTATGTCCTGTTGAACTATATGGGACACCGTACAGCCGGTGCATCGATCAGCCGGGACACGGTCAATGCCTCATTGAATGCGGTACTCTCCGCAATCAACCTGGCGATGACCGAACAGCAGGCGGCATAAACAGATCCGGCGCAAGGTGGCCGACCTGTCAGACAGGTCAAGGCCACCTTGATTAACCCGCCAGCCAAAAGGAGAGCGGGTTGACGTTCATCTACTGCCGAATCCCTTCAATCGAGAGTTCCAGCTGTACCGTTTTGGAGGCTGGCCCCAAATCGAATGGGATACCGAAATCGGCCAGGGCAATCTCAGTGGTGCCAAAGAACCCGCGACGATAGCCACCCCAGGGATCATCACCGTGCCCGATATGCTCCACATCGATCTCCACCGGCTTGGTGACACCCCGTAGCGTCAGATCTCCTTGCAGACTGGCCTTACCATCACCCAGCTCTTTAAAACCGGTCGAGACAAATTTCGCGGTTGGATACTTATCCACATAGAGGAAGTCTTCCCCACGAAGGTGCTTATCACGTTCGGCGTGATTACTATCCACACTCGCCGGTTTGATATCGACCACCACTTTGGCCGCAGCTGGATTCTTTTCGTCATAGCTGAACTGACCACCGAAATCGTTGAAGCGGCCAAACAGCCAGCTGTAACCCAGATGTTTGATCCTGAATTGTATGAAGGCGTGAGCGCCTTTTTTATCGATGGTGTATTCCGCCGCATTCAACGGCAGAACAACGGCAAATGAAAGTAGTCCCAATAGCCAATATCTCTTAATCATCTCCAATCACTCCTCAGTAGTATTTCGGGGATCACTCCCCGGTAAAAAAACCAGCAGACAAAACCATCCATATCAACCTGCCGATGGATCTCTTCATGGCGGAGCGGTCCACGCTCAACTAGAGCCGCAAACCACACAGCGGATATAAAACAAACTCCCTAGGCTTCAGCCCGGCCTCTATTCAGTTGCTGGGTAATGGTGGCAACCCGAGTGCCATAGGCTTCTGCCGTGGCCAAATCACCCGTGGAAGGTGCGTCTCCGGGATTAACCTGAAAACTGGCCGCCATCGGGCCGATATAGGAACCGAGCCGATTCACCACTTCAGGACCGGGGCCCTGAATATGGTTCATTGACTCCGGATCACTGGCAGCCGGATGCATCCCCAGGCTGACGAAGATCATGCCCTGCTGCATGGCATTGATCATCAGACCGACCAGGGTGTTCACCTTGTCGCCCGAGAAGGAGCTCGAATTGGTAAAGGCGCCGGCCACCTTGTCCTTCCAGGCCTGGGTGAACCATTTCGCCGCGGCCGTCTCGAGAAACTTTTTCATCTCGGCCGACATGCTGCCCATGTAGGTTGGACTACCGAAGATAATGGCATCCGCGTCATCCAGCCGATCCAGATCGGCGCCAGCCTCCTCGGCGGTGAGCAGCAGGGCCTCGACACCGTCGACAGCCGCCGCCCCCCGCTCCACCGCTTCGGCCTGTAACTTGGTATGCCCAAATCCACTGTGATAGATAACGGCCACAGTTGTCATAGCGATTTCTCCTCATATTGAATTGCATAAATGGTCTGACGTTTTATCTACCGAACCCTCTGCCTAACGCCCCAACATCCGCAGTAGGGTTCGGTCACGATCGATAAAGTGGTGTTTGAAAGCGGCTAACAGGTGCAGTGCGGAGACCACAACCACACTCCAGGCCAGATAGAGATGGACTTTTCCGGCGATATCCTCCTGCTGATCCAGACCACTGATGGTGGCGGGGATGGCAAACCAGTCGAACACCTCCAAAGGCCTGCCATCAGCGGTTGAAATCAGATAACCGCTGACCATCACCAGGAAGAGCATCAGATAGAGCAGCAGATGAACCCATACGGCAGCCACACGTTCATAGGGCTTGTGGGTCTGCAGATGGGCCGGCCTGGGATTGCCCAGCCGCCAGATCAGCCTGAACAGCAGCACAAAGAACAGCATCACACCAACCCCTTTGTGCCACCAGGGCCCAAGCTGGTACCAGGCATCGTAGTAGCCGAGACTGCGCATCCACAGGCCCAGACCGAACAGGCCATAGACGGTGACGGCCACCAGCCAGTGCAGACCGATGGCCACCGCACCATAACGCTCCCTATCGTTGCGCATCCTCATCAGAAGCGACCCTCCTGGTAGTCACTGAAAGCCTGTTTGATCTCATCCTCGGTGTTCATCACGAAGGGGCCGCCTCGGGCGATCGGCTCACCCAACGGTTCTCCCGCAACCAGTATCATCCGGCTTGGCTGTTGCGCTGTTATCTCAACCCCCGGACCTTGATCCAAAACCGCCAGCCTCCTGCCACTCAGCGACTGATCACCGATTTCAACAGCACCACTCAGCAGATAGACAAAGGCGTTGTAGTGGGATTCGATCGGCTCGATAAACTGCGCCCCCGCCTCAAGCGTGATATCGAAGAAGCGTGCAGGCGTCTTCAGATCCGTTACCGGTCCCCGGGTATGGCGTGAGGTCTCACCGGCGATGACACGAATCTCAACACCGTTACTCCGCTGTTCACGGGGGATCTCCTGTTGATCGAACTCCTGATAGCGGGGTTCTGTCATTTTGTCTCTGGCCGGCAGATTGACCCAGAGTTGAAAGCCGGCCAGCAGCCCATCCTGCTGTTGCGGCATTTCCGAATGGATCACACCCCGGCCTGCCGTCATCCACTGCACGCCACCGGTTTGCAGAATCCCAGTGTGACCTGCGTTGTCCCGATGTTCCAGCTTACCGGCCAGCAGATAGGTCACGGTTTCAAACCCGCGGTGAGGATGGGGTGGGAAACCGCCGATATAGTCATCCGGATCGTCTGAGCGAAAATCATCCAGCAGCAGAAACGGATCGAGTTGCATCAGTTGCGGTCCGCCAATCAGGCGGGTCAATCGAACACCCGCACCATCTGCGGTCTGCTGTCCGGTGAGAACCTGCTGCACGGAACGTGTTTTGTTGAGTACTTCCGACATGGCAACCTCCAAGCTAGAAACCCAGCGTTACAATTGGTTATAGGCAGATTGTAGATTGCTATTTCAGGATATAAAGATAGTAAAATAAGAAACACTATTGCATTATTCGCAACAATAACCGATCCTACCAGAATAAATATCCTATTTTTTCAGGAAATTCGAAAGGTTGCGGACCTTTAACATGAGGAGAGTCGGAGCATGAATCGCCTGGAGTCTCTGGAGAGTTTTGTTGCTGTGGTGGAGTCTGGCCAGTTCACCATCGCCGCGGATCGATTGGGCATAGGTAAATCGGTGATCAGCCGGCGCGTCTCAGAGCTGGAAGAGCATCTGGGTGCCCTGCTGCTGCACAGGACCACCAGAACTCTCTCGTTAACCGATGCAGGCAGGGAGTTCTATCCCCGGGCCGTTCAGGTTCTCGAGGATCTGGATGAGGCGGAACAATCGGTTTCCCGTTCCCAGCAGGACCTGAGCGGACGATTACGTCTTGCCGCTCCCCTCTCCTTCGGCCTATTTCATCTATCCAATGCATTGAACGGCTTCAGCAATCTGCACCCTCGTGTGGTATTGGACATCGATCTCAACGACAGCGAAGTGGATCTGGTACAGGAAGGGATCGATCTGGCGCTGCGGATTGGGGATCTCGACAACTCCACCATGGTTGCCCGCCCCCTCGCGCCGATCAACTTTGTGCTCTGCGCCAGCCCGGAGTACCTGCAGCGCATGGGGACTCCCCAGTCCGCTGAGGATCTTGCAGAGCATCGGGGGCTCTGTTACAGCAATCTACCGGAACCGCAGAAGTGGCCTTTCATCGACCCGGCGGGTCGAGCACAGACCGTCCGTATTCCAATGCAGATGCAGGCCAACAACGGCCAGCTGCTGCTGGATGCCGCCAGCACAGGTCAGGGGATTTGCCTCTCACCCACTTTCATTGCCTATCAGGCGATCCTGGACGGTCGCTTGAAACCGATCCTGACTGACCACCACATACCCCCGGTTACCGCCTACGCGGTCTACCCGAACCGCCGTTTCATCCCCCAACGGGTAAGAGCTCTGGCTGACTATCTACGACAGCAGTTCGGTGATCACCCCTATTGGGATGAAGGGTTGGAACATGTCATCTCATGAGATGCCGGAGCGATCGATCTGCGAAAGAAAAGTCATCACATCACAATCTTCCACGACTTTTAATACCTCAGCGGGATGTTCAGCAAGTCCTGTTTTCAGTTCACGCTGATAAGCTTTTAACAGGGTCACGACCTGATCCCTGGTATATTGTTGCGGAATATCCTGTTGTCTCTCGTCATGGCTTTGCAACAGGGTGACTTCGGCTGACCGGCGGATCATGCAGCTCTTGCCGCTCTCTTCCTCGGAAGCGGTCATCGGTCCTGTTTTGGTGTATCGCTTCTCCTGATAGATAAATTTCTGACCCGGCTTGAGAAGAGGAAAGCGCATAAAAAACCTCGCGACGAAACCCTATCAATTGAGTAACAGGTCACTCTGACCTCACTCCTGAAAACAGCTGATGATTTTAATCTGCCTGCACCGGCTTATAAATATTGACAGCAGAGAGATGATATCCGGGATATGATCCGGCCATTGTTTACGTTCACCTCATCAAACGCTGTAACACCGTTGCCAGAAAACCGTGGGGGGGAAAGTTTTCTGTATCGACTGCCAAAGCCAGCTGACACTCTTCGGCAGTCAGCGGTTCGGCATCACTCTGTTGCAGATCCAAAACAGACAGATCCGCCTCGGACGCATCCCCACCCTGCTGTCGCCTGGCAACGATCCGCTCGCGAAGTTGAGTTGGGGAGGCCTGGCAATCCAGAATCAGCAATGGCACCTGAAGGCGATCGGCAAGCTGATGAAAGATTTCTCTCTGCCAGCCTTTGAGAAAGGCCGCATCGATGATTACCGAGAAACCTGTCTGCAACAGCCCAGCGGCTAAACCCGCCAGGTGGTGATAGGTGGTCTTGGTTGCCTCCAGGCTATAGCGGTTTGATGCCGTCTCCCCTGCCACCCCCTTCGGCACGGGAAAGAGCCTTTTTCTCTCGATATCCGAGCGAACCCTGATCGCCATCAGCTGTTCGGCCAGTTGACCGCTGACCGTGCTCTTGCCCGCTCCCGACACGCCATGGGTGATCACCAGAGAGGCCGGCGGGTGACGAACCAGCTTTTCTGCCAGGGTGAGATAACTCAGATACTCTTCCAGATACCCCATCTGATCCGCCGCGGAGAGATCCGATTGACCGACCCGGATGGCGCAGACCTTAGCCCTGACCATGGCACGATAGAGCATATAGAATCTGAGCAGTGGCAGGCCGGCATAATCGCCCATCTCCTCCAGATAACGGTTCAACAGCTGATCCGCCAACGGATGCAGGCCACGATGCTGCAGATCCATCAACAAAAAGGCGATATCGCTGAGGGTGTCGATCCAACGCAAGCCGGGATTGAACTCAATACCGTCAAAGGGGGTGATCCGCTGTTGATAGAGCACGATATTTCCCAGATGAAGGTCCCCATGGCACTCTCTGACCGATCCCGCCAGATAGCGCTCATCAATCAGTTCGGCAAGTTGCTCTGCCTGATACTCGGTCCAGTTCTGCAGGGGATTGAGACGCTCAACCTCCAGCAGCGGCTGTTTCAACTCCCGTATCACCCGGAAGTTCTCCATCATCGGCGCGATCACCTGCTCTATGCCACCCTGAGGCAACTCTGAAGCCCTGTCGGCACGCCGATGAAAATCCGCGACCATCAACGCAAGCCGGTCGACAAGCGGGGGGTCCAGGGTCAATCTGTCAAACAGATCCTGTTGGCGAAAGCGGGCCATCTTCAGCGCAAACTCCTGCACCTCCCCCTGGCCGCCGATCTCCGGCTGCTCCACAGACCCCCTTATCGCAACAACACCTTTGTAGAGCTGGGGAGCGAAACGCTGATTGAGACGCAGCTCCTCGGCACAGCACAGTTGCCGTCTCTCCAGGGTGGAATAGTCGAGAAACCCGAGATTCAAGGGCTTTTTGATCTTGTAGACAAAATCCCCAATCAACAGCAGGTGGGATATATGGGTCTCGATATGCTCGACCCGCTCGACCCCATGGCCGAAGCACTCCGGATGGGTCAGCAACTGAGCCACAAGCTGATTTTGTTTCGCCAGATCTCTCATGTCGCCGGCCATGTTTGCGTGATCCCTTGACTAAATATTAGATAGTGCTAATATAGCGTCCACTTTTGATCGTATGCAGCAGGTTACGATCCTCCACGCCGTTTAACGACATGCATACAAACGGTATTAGACTGATCAAAACTTACAGTTTAGAGGCCATTTCATGAATATTGACCGTATTGTGCTTGCCTTCGCAGGCTTTGCCATCCTATTGAGCGTAGCACTCTCACACTACCATCACCCCTATTGGTTGTTCTTTACCGCCTTTGTCGGCATCAACCTGTTACAGTCCGCTTTCACAGGTTTCTGCCCGCTGGCGATGATCCTGAAAAAACTGGGTCGCAGCAGCGGTTCTGCTTTCTGATCCGTTAACACCCCTACCGAATGGTTGGCATGGCGCAGGGATGCGCCAGTTTAGTCGACCTCAGTCTCATCCACCTCAATCGGTTCCGCCTGCAGATCATGAGCTGTCGCAGCGGTGATCTTCACTTTGATGAAGTCTCCCGGCTCAAGCTCCCATCCCCCAGGAATGAATACCCGCCCATCGATCTCCGGCGCATCGGCTGAACTGCGAGCAATGACCTGTTTCTGATTCACTTCGTCAATCAGCACAACCATCTCTTTACCCACTTTGGCTTGCAACCGCTGCCGACTGATCTCAGCCTGTACCTGCATGAAACGGGCCTGCCGCTCTTCCCTGATCTCAAGGGGTAGCGCCCCGGGCAGTTGATTGGCGGCCGCTCCATCCACCGGGGAGTAGGCAAAACAGCCGACACGATCGAGCTGGGCCTCCTGCAGGAATGCCAACAGGTCTTCAAATTCCGCCTCGGTCTCGCCGGGAAAGCCGACGATGAAGGTACTTCTCAGGGTCAGCTCGGGACAGCTTCTACGCCAGCGGGCAATCCTCGAAAGCACTTTTTCAGTAGCCGCCGGTCTTCTCATCTGCTTGAGCACACGCAGGTTCCCATGTTGCAGCGGCATATCGAGATAGGGAAGGATATGACCATCGGCCATCAAAGGTATCAGGTCATCCACATGAGGATAGGGATAGACATAGTGCATTCGTACCCAGGCCTGCAACTCACCCATGGCGGCGGCCAGATCCTTCAGTTTTGAGCTCACCGGACGGCCTTGCCAGAAATCGGGGCGATATTTCAGATCCACCCCATAGGCGCTGGTATCCTGGGAAACCACCAGCAATTCACGCACACCGGATTCGACCAGACGCTCCGCCTCCAGCATCACCTCACCAAACGGGCGGCTCACCAGGGGTCCCCGCAAATCCGGGATAATGCAGAAACTGCAACTGTGATTACACCCTTCGGAGATCTTCAGATAGGCGTAGTGCCTGGGTGTCAGTTTGATCCCTTCGGGAGGCAACAGGCTAGTGAAAGGGTCATGCGGGGCCGGCATTTGATCATGCACCGCCTCCACCACCTCCTCATAGGCGTGAGGGCCGGTTACCGCCAGCACTTTCGGATAGGCGGTCCTGATTCTTGACTCATCCTTGCCAAGGCAACCGGTAACGATCACTTTGCCATTCTCCTGCAGCGCCTCACCAATCGCCTCCAGCGACTCTTCCACCGCAGAGTCGATGAAACCACAGGTGTTGACGATCACCAGGTCGGCCTCTTCATAACTACCGATCAGGTCATAACCTTCGGCGCGCAAACGGCTGAGAATACGTTCTGAATCCACCAGGTTTTTGGGGCAACCCAATGAGACAAAACCTATGTTCTTACCACTATTCGGCATAGCCAACCTCTTTCAGGACAATCGTTAACATCAGCTTCGAGCAAGCAACACAGGTTATAAAACGGATCATGGTTTATCTGATGGGCCGGTTAACACTAATAGTTCAACCTGAAGAGTGCCTGACGGTACTGAACAACCTCAGGGTTTTGCGGATCCAGACGATCCAGCACGGCCGCCAAGGATTTTCGTGCGATACCCTGCCGATAGTCGCCATGCTGTTGTACCACAACGAGCAGTAGCGCCAGCGCGGCCTCGATCTCATCATTCAACAGCCGTTGTGCGGCCAGCTGATAGATCAGTTCCGGATTATCCGGATCCTCCTGCTGGCGCTGCGCCAACAACTCCGGCTCTACAACAGCCTGGGCCGTGGCGATCAGATCGACATGGCCGAGCAGGTGGCTGATCTGACTGTCGTGCTGGGCAGTTTCCGGCAGACTGGAGAGCAGCTCTCTGGCCTCCTGGAAACGCTCCTGGCGCATCAGTATTTTGGCCATCAGGGCTGGCAGGGTAAGATTCTGCGGATCCTCCACCACACCTCTGGCAAGAATCTGCAACGCCTGATCAGGGTCACCGGACTGCCAGGTCGCAATCGCCTGACGGCTGACTTCGTCAAGTCGCTTCTGTACATGACGCTCAACGATTTTCGGATAGTCCGCTTCCGGCTGCATGCCATGGTATTCGTCGATCAGATCGCCATTCCGGAACAGCTTGAACGAGGGCAGACTACGCACCGTAAAACGATCCGCCAACGGTTTCTGCTCATCGGTATTGACCGTAACCAGCAGAAACTTCCCCTGATAACTGTTCGCCAGCTTGGTGAGGATCTCCTGCTGCCTTAGCGAGGGCCCTGCCCAGGGCGCCCAGAAATCGACCAGCACCAAGCCGCGCTTGGAGTTTTCCAATACGAGCCGATCGAAATTTTCCGTGGTAGCTTCGAAGATAAAAGCGGGTTCGCTCATGAATTAAGCAGACTCATCAGAGAGTTGCTGGCATGATCACGCCCCATCTCAACGATAATGGTCTCGGACAATTCAAGATCTCCGCTGGCCAGATGAGGCATCAGCTGTTCTGCAATCTGCTGCACGATCAACATGCCGGCCCGGTTGGGATCGGCATCGGGAAGACCCACAATATTCTTTTGCAGGGTATTCAGATACTCGGTAAAGGTAGCGGCCTGACCTTCAGGTGCCAGTGCCTGAAACTCCTCGGTAAAATCCACATGCAGCTCTCGGCCGGGCTGTTCCGGATCGTCCAACACACCAATTTTCAAGGGACCCTCGATCAGCATCTTTTTCTCCACGCCATAGTCACAGATGACACCAGTTTAATCTGTTCGGAATCGGGTTCAAACCAAACACACCTAAAAAGCATGGGTAAGCGGAAGATTCAGCACTGTAAAACTCAAAAATGAGACTTCAGAGGGGTGGGATCTATCGGCAGTGTGGATTTGTGGATTATTGCAGATGCAACTCCGCTCTATCGAAGAGAATGAGGAACCTCAGGATATGGATCCGGCGGTATCCGCAGCAGGCATCTCAAAGGCTGGATTTAGACGTTCTGCAGCCCGTTCAAT
>JAKSBX010000228.1 GCA_022360905.1 Chromatiales bacterium | reverse complement strand
GGGGTGGTTTCGTTATAGTCAAGAATCTGGCCAATGATTGAAAAATCCAGGGTTTTGCTTTCAGTGATCTCAACACACTCCAATCCTCGCTCTTTAGCCTTCGTGAGGTAATCGGATTCACGCGTTTCTGCCGACCTGAAAGTGGCGATTTTAATATCGATATTCTGTTGCCTCAGTCCGGCGGCAACTTCAATAATGGTACGTCCAGGGCCATCGAACCAGGGAGAGTCCCGAATATCGAGGACTACCAGCTTGTCTTTTCTCTCAACCACATCTACCCCCCTGCTCATAGAGCCAAACCCACACATCGACGGAAGATGACTTAGGGCCCGCTAACACTAGTTTGATCTCTTTGCCAATAAAGGCTTTATCTTTTGATATATCAGTTGGCGTTCACTGGTGTTGAATATAATCCAAAAGGAGATTATGAGATAAACCATTGAAGCGCCTATCACCAAACCAAAAAACTGCGTCATACTTCCGATTGTCATGTAGTGGCTGATGTAAAACACCATCAATAGAAATGGCACCGCAGCCAATGTCGGTCTTACGTAGCTCGACAGATAGTATTTCATTAAATTCATACCGATCACTCTGGTTGTATAAATCGGCAGAATAATCGCTGTCAAAATAATATGTGGAATAGCGGTACCCAGCGCCACACCGGCCACCCCATAGAAATGCAGTAACACGATACTCAACCCGAGATTTGTGATCGCTTCGCCTATCCTGAAGAAAGCGAGCATTTTGTGCTTATCCAGACCATATAACACACTGGACAGTGTCTGATGGGGTGCCGAAAAGATCTGTGAAACCGCCAGAATCAACAATACCAAACCTGACAACTCACGAAACTCCTCTCCCATCCATAGAGCGATAAACTCCCCGCCCAGGAGTATAAATACCAACACCACAGGATAGGAGATGAACAGCGTCAATTTGGAGCCTTCAATCACGGTTTTATCGATTCGTTGCTGATCATCCAAAGCGCTGTAGCGTGCCACCATCGGCATCAGCACTCTGGCTGTGACCACCACGAGCTGCCTCAGGTACTCAACCAGAGTCCCGGCTATGGCGTAGAAGGTTACCGAGGCGACAGGCATGAAGATACCGATCACGATGGCATCTGTCATGAATACGATTTTCTGCCCCAGGTTATTGATCAAGACGAATGTGCTGTAGTTAACGATCTTTCTCGCCGCTTTGCGAAAGGCCGCGTCGATTTGCAGTCTGACTTTAAACCTGACGTCATGAGTCGCCGCAATCTTTTTTGCAGCATGCATCAGATAGAGGCCGCCGAGAAAGCCGAGAACCATCTGACTGGCCGCCATTGCTACGATCGAATAACCGTTACTCAACAGGAGCACGAACGCCGCCGCCTTGAGCAGCGTGGTCAGAATATTGACAACGTTAAAAATATCGTAGCGCTGCAGCCCCATTAAAACGCCGGAAAATATATTGAATATAAAGAACTGCGCAATGGTCACACCAACCAGCAGGACGGTAACCGACGCCGCCTTTGCCACCTCCTCTTCCACCCCGAAGATCGAAGAGAAATAGAGTGCAAGCACGATGGAGATCAGAACGGTAACAACTGAGATAAAGAAATAGATAATGAATGAGGCACTCAAGACCTCCTCAAGTGCTTTGGGATCCTTCTTGGCAAGTGAATGGGATGTGGACCTGATTACCGACTCTCGAACACCGAAATCAAACAGATACATGTAGCCTGTAAACTGATTGATAATGGTCCATACGCCATACAGTTCATTGCCCAGATTGTGCACGACGAATGGTGCAAGAAAGAAAGATACGACAATGGAAACCAACAGACCAGTCCAATTCGAGAAGAGATTTTTTATTATTCTGTTTTTTTCCATTTTCAGGGCCTGTTAACACTCATACAATCACTCTATCGAACACTCAATCTACTTATACCGCAATCAAATATACCAAATTCCATGTTAGGGCCTGTTAGCACGAATCCAACCGCCCCTACAAACCCGCTAGAGTTTCAATAATCTGATTCATATCGGATTCACGCACATAGGCGTGTGTAGGCAGTGTCACGATCTGCCCGGCAATCGCCTCTGCCCCAGGACATCTACGCTCGCCCACCAGATGCGCCTCTATCTCGGTAACACAGTTCAACGATTTTGGGTATGAGGCCGAGATACCATACTCACGAAATCGATCAAGTAGCTCACTCCGTTTATCCGCATCATGAACCAGCAGAGGGTATCTGAGATAGGCGGGTTCCGTTTGCGCCAGACGGTCTATCTTGGTTATCGACTGATTTGATTGAAGGGCCCCATCATAATAGAAGCCATGCCGGGTTCTTGACTGGGTGATCTGATCGATTCTGTTGAACTGAGCAGTTGCTAAAGATGAGAGAAAAGCGGGATATTTACTGACTTCCACATCGGTCTCAAATCGGGTCTCCCCCAATCCGGAAAAGCTGATATTGGCAGGCAGTTTATAGGCGTAAGGGTTGAGAAAAAAATAGTAGATCAATACTTTTATGAACTCGATGAGCTGGCGCTTAAAGCTCAGCGCATCGAGTTTCCCCACCTGCTGGGATAGCGACTCTGCCAGACCACGATGGTTTGTTACTATCAGCCCACCCTGTATGGAAGTTACATTTTTGCCTTTATCAAGACTCAAAATACCCGCATCGCCAAAACTGCCCAGATAGCGTCCATCAATCTTTGCATTGAGCGATTGAGCCGCATCATCGATTAACAGAACACCTTCGGTTTTCGCCAGCTTTTCCAGCATCGGCAGATCATTTGGCAAGCCGTACAGATTGGCACTGATGATGGCAACAACCCGGGAGAAGTCGATCTGGTGAAGCTGCTGCTCATCATAGGAGAGTGTCCTGGGGTCGATATCGCAGAGACGGATTTTGAGTCCGGCATTGATGACAGAACTTGCAACGGAGTAACAGGTATAGGCAGGAACGACTACCTCATCACGACCACTGTCACTGTTTTGCAGCTTCACTGCCGTCAACAGAGCCGTCATGGCTCCCCGGCCCGTAGAAAAGAGAAATCCCGCATCGACACCAAGCAGTTCTTTTGCCAGCTGCAGCAACGCCTCGCTATTGTTCCTACCGGTCACTGTGTTAACCAACCAGCCGGCTAATTCCGCGAATTTAATTGGCGAACCGGTTGGTGAAAGATGTCTCATCATATTAGGGCCTGCCATTGCCTGCGACACACGCCTAGCGACCAATGGCCTGGGGTCACGCTGATTTCACGCATTAGTATGAGACAGTACATTAGGGAATACTCTTGGATATCAGGGGCCCGATAAACCCAACAATTGGCAGTGGCAGTTTTTTCCAGATATCGATTGCCAATTTGAACTTGGCGTTATCAACATTCAATTGTGGCATCTCAGACCCGTCCGGCATGTAGTATTGCCAATAGAGCTGTTTGGTTTCCGCATTCCATTTCTTCTTGAATGACTCACCGGTTGAATCGGCAGTTGACCGACCGAGATGAAAATTTCGATAGCCCCCTTCACAGCTCTCTTTGATCATCTCCCAATAGAGGGCATAGGTCGGCTGAAGCCTGCGATACGCCTTGACAGTACCCATCCACATCCCTTCGACAGTCTGTTTGTAGTAGCCATTCATTGCCACACTGATCGGTTGACCATCCATATATACTGCGAATATCTTCAGGTCCTGCGGTGAAAAGTACTCAAGCAGCGATTGAAAGTAACTTTTTTTGTAGAAAGGCGTACCCAGATCCCGCCAGGAGTGGCTCATCACATGGTAAAAATCATCGAGTAGTTCTGCATGCCCGGAACGGATTTCAATAGCATTTTTGTAGACCCGTCTGATATTGGTGCGGTGCTTCGACTTGAAATCGGACCAGATCTTTTCATGCTCATCTTCAAGCTTAATCACCAGAGAGACTTTTTTGGTCGACTCCTCCAGCCCCAGGGGTGAGCTCTTACTCGCCCGCAACTCGAGATAATCCACATTGGATTCGTTTGCCAGCTCCATCGCTTGCTTGACCAGAGCCTTCTCTATCTCAATGCTGTCGGCACAGGCGCCACCGAAGTTTACAAACGGCATTGAGCACATGATCCTACCAAACAGTCTGCTGTTGATTAATACGATGGGCAAGACACCGTCAATCCCGTTGTCGTGCTTGGAGACGATCGGATATACCTGGTGTCCGAAGTGGGTTTCATTCAGCTCCAGCCACTCGAACCGCTGGTAAAAATTCGCATCGGCAGCATCTGCAAGATACTGATTCCATAACTCCCTGCTCTTCGATGTGCTCGACAATCGCTGAATATCCGACATTTCACCTGATCCGAAAAATTACACTCTGCCGGCATTTTACAATGAAATCACAGCACAGGTGCTAATGAATTTACTGTTTCAACCGAGTTTGATTTACACTTCACCGACCGCCTGCCATTGCAGTCAGTGGTAAATTACCCGCTAGTGGACCACCAGGCTATCCAGGGTTTGGTTACGCTAATCCAATCTATTGAGCAGATTGGTGTTTATCCACTTTTTGGTCTCATAAAGCCAGG
Organism: Chromatiales bacterium; assembly: GCA_022360905.1. Lineage (GTDB taxonomy): Bacteria > Pseudomonadota > Gammaproteobacteria > Chromatiales > Chromatiaceae > Thiodiazotropha. The sequence goes on along the minus strand of JAKSBX010000228.1, from coordinate 24,965 downwards.
GCCCCATATCTTTGAAACGTAATATTTCAAAGCGCTGACCTCGGCTCCAGGGTAGCAGTATGGAGAGAATGGCTCTCAATCTTCCGGGGTGTTGCTCAGGCAGTTTCAATGCCTCACTCTTTTTTAGCAGATACATCAACAAGAGATCCATATCTCCCCAGAACCAACGGGTTTTCACCCCGGTTTTGTACTCCGGTGGATCTTTCGGAACATCGGTGGAAACCATGGAGAGCAGTATCTCGGGAAAATCCACACCCGCATCGATCGCCAGCTGCAGAGACCCCCAGTAACGTCCGTTTATCTCCATGATGTAGGCATCACCCGTCGCCTCATCGATCTTGAACTCAACCATCGCCACCCCATGCCATCCCAGGGCAGCCAACAGTTTCTGGCTGTACTCATCGACCTTTGGATCGATCAAACGGCTCTCCCTGAGTACGCTGACACCACCGGACGGGGGCTTTTCACGCAATCGGGCGTGGGCGAATTTGGCAATACATTTACCCGCATTGAAGCAGTAGAAGGCCCCCGAGCCCACACCGCTAATACGCTGCTGCAGAATGACCGGATAGACCTCCGGCACATACGCTTCCAATTTCGCAAGCAGCTCGTCACGGTCTGCGGCATAGTCGACCGCCGTGGAGATCCAGCCACTTGCAGACTTGACTCTGGACCTGACAGGCTTCAAGACAACCGGATAATTGAGCCCGGCACCGCTCAGGCTCTCTTCTACGCCGTCACTCGAGTCGATCACCAGTGATTGGGGAACCGGCATGCCAATCGACTTTGCCAGCTCCAGGATGTGATTCTTGTCGGCAGCCGCATTGATCGCCGCATCATCTGCAATCGGCAGACGACAGGTCGATGGAAATCTCGCCCTGTGTTTTGAAACCAGTAACAGACAGACATCCGTGACAGGCATCAATACCTCAATCCCATACCGCTCAACGGCATCGATGAGAAAATCCACAAAAGCTTCCGGCTCCTCGGCAGGGTTGGGATAGCTCACGCCAAGGTGACAATATTTTGAGGAGGAGGCCAGAGATCTCTTGGATTCGGATCCGACAAAAACCTGATGCCCTTTGGCGCCAAGCGAGCGGGTTACCGCCAAGGCAGCTCTTGCGTATCCGTCAGTAACAAAAACCTTCATTGTGGGGGACTGTTTACACCAATTAAAAAATATTCAGGATCGTGCAGAGAAACACCGGTTTGCTGCTCGAATTATTGGTATGGATATTAAATCTGGGCAGCGCCATTGGGTTTGAATCCTTGGCAACATACCCTCTGCTGATTGTGAATCCAAGCCGAAATCCCGACTCATCGACAATTTTCTCGATGGCTGAATTGCAGTTACCATTCGGATAAGCGATTGTATCGACCTCCTTGCCGGTCTTCTCTTTAATCAGGCTCCTGGATTCAACGATTTCGTGCCTGGCTTCATCCAGTTCTATCTGGGTGAGAATCCTGTGACTCAAAGCATGCGAGCCAAAGCTGATGTGCTCTTTACCCATCTGATTGACCTGCTGCCAATCCATATAAGCGTCCAACTTCATGTCGATGGAACCCTGCTGCTGATGCGCTCGCAACCTTTCCAGGGTCTGGTAGATCTCCGCATAGGGTTTGACCTTCAGTTGCGTTACTGCACTGCGTAACAGCGCTTTGTCGGCACCCGCCTCAATACCAGCAAGTTCCATCAGTAGCGATTTATCGGAATCCGCTTCACTCTCATTCAACTGAGTCAGCCTGGCGAGCATCTCCTCCTGCCAAAACACCTCGCCACTGCCGATATAGTTGTAGGGGAGAAATATGGTTGCCGGCACGCCCTCTGCGGTTAACGCCGACCTGGCATACTCAAAATTATCCTGCCAGCCATCATCAAAAGTGACCAGCAGACTGTTGCCAGTCATCGGTTGGCCATCCAGCAGGATTGCCTGTAACTCCCCCATATCGATGATGTGAAACTCATCCTTCAACCATCTCAGATGCTTACGAAACAGCTCACTCTCTGTGATGATCGCATCAGCCGAGTTTGTTTTTGCCACCTGGGCATCTGGCAGAATACGATGGTAGGCCAGCACACAGACACGATCACGAAGCCGACTGTTTTTAATCAGTGACAGCAGGCCTGAATAGTGGAGTGAGTAGGCAATAATGGTCTTTATGGCATTCTTGATCAGTCGCATATTGTCTGGGCTCATAATTGGGAGCCTTGTTTGGGCCGGTCTACACCAGCGCCTGTTAACACTAATCCAATTGACCCTGAAAAACGACTGGGCCGAACAGGTTGTAGCAGCGATTCAAAGCACAACTCATACCGAATGGTCCGTTGATGCAAAGATCCAAAATCAGCAGCGATCTGATTTGGCAGCAAGATGTCGGCTTATGACTCGTTCAGGGCTTCCTTGAACAGGAATTTCCTCTGCAATCCCGATATCGCAGCTTCGGGATTTGATATTAACCCGGCAAGCAACTCTCTCGTGTCAATAACCTATACCCTAGCATTATCGGATGAGCTTTTATAACCCTTTAGATTGTTTAAGAAAATGAAATATTACCCCTCGAAGAGAGACCGGTTTCAGCTGCAGCCCAGGCTCTTCAAACCGCAGGCTCCACGGATATGAATCCCAACCCGATCGCCCGACTCACTCTCCAAGCGAGCAGCCAACTGGAAACCGACCCTGATATGACTACCGGGCAGTCAATCGAACGAATCAGCGTAATATACTGCAATTACAGTAAGTTATTTTATATCCGGAAGATCTACCCGCCCACTCAGGGCAGAGACAAGCTCAAACCACTCACAACGAATCGCTACAGGATTCTCTACCTCAACGGCAGAGTGGATTGAGCGACTGTGCACCACCCCAAAAGGAATAGGGTTTACTCAACAGGCGCACGATTGCCTGTTGGCCGCTTGACACAAACTCTTATCGCTGATTCGCTGGATGCATGTATAATCAGCTGTTTTTTGGACCATTGAACATTCGGCTTCCAGCGCATGAAACAAACCGACGATCTCCGTATCAAAGCCATCAAGGAACTCAATCCGCCGGCTCAGATACACCAGGAACTGCCCATCACCGAAAAGGCATCGAATACCGTCTTCGACGCCCGTCAGGAGATACACCGGATTCTGCATGGTGAGGATGACCGCCTGCTGGTGATCATCGGCCCCTGCTCGGTACACGACCCTGAAGCGGCCCTCGATTATGCCGGCAGACTGCAGCCGCTGCGGGAATCTCTGAAGGATGACCTGGAGATCGTGATGCGGGTCTATTTTGAAAAACCGCGCACGACCGTGGGATGGAAGGGGTTGATCAACGATCCGACCCTGGATGACCGCTTCGAAATCAATGCCGGACTGCGCCTGGCGAGAAAACTGCTGCTGGATATCAACGACCTCGGGGTGCCGGCCGGAACCGAGTATCTGGACCTGATCAGCCCCCAATATATCGCCGACCTGATCAGTTGGGGTGCGATCGGTGCGCGCACCACCGAGAGCCAGGCTCACAGGGAGCTGGCTTCAGGCCTCTCCTGCCCGGTTGGTTTCAAGAATGCGACCAACGGCAGCATGCGGGTAGCGATGGATGCGATTCGCTCCTCATCCCGTCCACACCACTTTCTCTCCGTTACAAAAGAGGGTAATTCCGCCATCTTCTCCACCCACGGCAATCCCGATTGTCATGTAATTCTGAGAGGCGGCAGCCGCCCGAACTATGACTCCGAGAGTATCAATATCGCGGCGGATGAGATGGAGAGTAATGGCCTGAAACCCCGACTGATGGTCGATTTCAGCCATGCGAACAGTCGTAAACAGCACCCCCGCCAACTGCTGGTCGGACGTGATGTGGCGAGCCAGATCGCCCGTGGCGACAATCGCATCATGGGTGCGATGATTGAAAGTTTCCTGACAGCCGGTCGACAAGATAGAGTTGAAGGGGAAACTCTGACCTATGGTCAAAGCATTACCGACGCCTGCATCGGCTGGGATGACAGTGTGCCACTGCTGAACACCCTCGCTGAGGCGGTCAGGCAGAGACGACAGAACGGCAAGGCCACATAAAGCTTAGGGACTTGTACACGATCGTCAGAGTGGCACGGCATCTAGAATGGAGTTGATTGGCAGGATTAGTAGCTATGAAACAGATAAACGCATTGGTATCAGGATAGTACGGCATGCCCGAAGAAGCGATTGAGTTACTGGTTTTAGGAAATACCACCCCTGAAGTAGAAACCTGCCTGGACTCCCTGCGAAATAGCGGCACACCGGCCCATGCAATTCGAATCGATCACGATGCCGATCAGCTGGCCGAACAACTGAAGAAAAAACATCCCCTGGATCTGCTGATCTACACCGTCGAAAGCGACGCGCTGGAGGTCAACCAACTGCTCGCACTGCTGGGTGTTACCAGCTCAGCCACCCCGGTTATCGGGGTCAGCGAGGAAACCGATGATGAACTGCGGATCTCGCTGATGAAACAGGGCATTGCCGACCTGGTTGAGCGTAAAAATTTCGACCATCTGGTTCAGGTCATCCTCCGGGAGTATAAAAACCTCAACATCGCTCGCCGCCTGCAACTTATTGAACACCAATTGGAGGAGGCTGAGGAGCGCTGTGATGCCCTCACCGAGAGCTCAAGGGATGCCATCGCCTACGTCCACGAAGGGATGCATGTCACCGCCAACCGGGCCTATCTGGAGCTGTTCGGTCTGGCCAGTGAGGAGGAGATCGAGGGGCTGCCGATCATGGATATGATCGCCCCGTCTGAACATGCCGGCTTCAAGAAGCTGCTGCGTAAGCTGAGTGCCGACAGCGAGCACTCCAGTGAAATGAAAACCACCTGCCTGCGCAGTGATGGCGCAGAGTTCAGTGCGGAGCTCCACTTTACACCCGCCAGCATCGACGGTGAGCCCTGCACCCAGGTGGTATTTCGTGATCAATCGATCACTCGGGAGGTCGAAGAGAAACTGCGTCTGTTGAGTACCCAGGATGTGCAGACAGGACTCTACAACCGCCAATACTTCCTTAACCAGCTCGAAGAGGAGGTCAAACGCAACAGACCCTCCGGCAGTAGAGGCAATACCCTGTTCTACGTCACGCTGGACAATTTTACTGAAATTCGCAGCAAGACCGGCATCAAGGCCAGCGACTCGTTGCTTTTGGAAATTGCCGGGCTACTGCGTAAAACAGTCGGAAGCCAAGAGGTACTGGCCCGCTTTGGGGATCACACGTTCACCGTACTCTCACAGGAGACCGACCCCAAAAACGCCGAAAAGAGTGCAAAAAGGATCTGCGATGCCATTGAGAGCAATAAACCCTCAGATCAGGAGATCCAGGCCACTTGCAGTATTGGTGTGGTGTTCTGCTCTGAAGAGTTCTCCACCGGCAACGACTTCATCACGCATGCCTATCAGGCCTGTGAAGTGGCCCGATCGCAAGGCGGCAACAGCTACTATATTGCCGAGGAGTTGATTCCACCTACAGACAGCGGCACCTCGGGAGAGGCCGATCTCTCCGCGTTGATTCGTTTTGCCTTCGACAACGATAAATTTCAGCTTGCTTTCCAACCCATAGTCAGCCTGCATGGGGATACCCGGGAAAACTATGCGGTTACCCTGCGTCTGCTCGATGAACAACAGGAGGAGATTCAGCCTGAACACTTCATGAGTCAGATCCAGGAGATGGGCCGCATGCATGAGCTGGACAGATGGGTCATCAAAAATGCCATCGCTGAACTGGCCGTACAGCGTAAGCAGGGCAAGAAGATCAATTTCCTGATCAATATCTCCGGCAGTTCTCTGGATGACGAGACCTTGCTGCTGTTCGTCTGCGATTGCCTGCGGGACTATGAAGCCAAGGGCTCCTGGGTAACTTTTCAATTTGATGATAGTGAAGCGAGAACTCATCTTCAGAAGCTGAAGAGGTTTGCGGAAGGATTGAAAAAGATCAAATGCAAAACCTGTATCGACCATTTCGGTCTGGCGAAAAAACCCGAGGCGATACTCAGCAGCTTTCCCCTCGATTTCGTACAATTCGATAGTTCGTTTCTGAGTGATCTATCTGAAAATCAGGACAAACAGGACAAGCTGAACCATCTCAACGAACTGGTTCAGGCGGAAGATATCAAGACTATCGCCTCCGGGGTGGAGGAGGCAGGTAGCCTGGCGATACTCTGGTCAATCGGTATCAACTACATCCGGGGATACTTCATCCAGGAGCCGTCAGACTCCATCGACTATGATTTCAATAGCGACTGAGTCTGCCCGCTAACCCTCGGCCATAACACCGCCAATAAAAAAGGCGCTTCAGCGCCTTCATCTACCCCTTCACCCGTTCAGACCGAACAGATCCTCTACCAGGGCATAAAATTGTTCCAAAAAGTCATTGGTCGGGAGACATCATGAATATTGTGATTCATGCTGTGCATTCCCCGTTGAATGCTGTAGGTGGAGTGGGTGATATTCTTCATCGACTCATTCATGGAGTTCATGCTGGTCAACATCGGCTCCAGCGCCCTGACATCCTGAGCCATGGAATCGACACTCACTGCCATGGTGCGAACATTTGCCGAGAGCTGGCCAACACTGTCCGTCATGGTCATCAGGTTACTCGACATGACATTCATGTTGGAGTCGACACTCAATGCCAGAAAATGGACATCCTTAGCCAAGCTGAAGATCAGGTAGAAACCGTAGGCGGCCAATAGGATAAAGGCAAACAGAGACGGATAGACAATCAACTCCCAACGCCTGGCACTGGTCTCGAATGCCTGGGAAAGGCGATCCATCGAGGATTGGTTTTCACTCACTTCCTGGTCAATATCCGTATTTCCAGAAGGGTCGTTTAGGGTTTTATCGTCATATTTATCTGTCATGCTTCGCAGAACCTGACTGTTACCTTCTCATTACACCGTTGGAAAATATTAGCATAACAATTATTTATCACAATAAAAGTCTCTTTATATGCTAATAGACTGAGTCGGTTTCAGTACACTGAGCGGGGAGCGCAAACACCGGGTGGAGAGCAATTCGAGCGGGCTGTGCAAAACCACGATAAAATTTGTGGTTTTAGCCATTTCAATCAAGAATCCTTTCAAAACAAAGGGTTAATTATCGGCAATCGGGCCCCCTTAGTTACCACCGGGCAGATTGAGTGAAAAATCAGAGGATTGTTCGAGATCCGGGGGTAGCTGATGGAAGATCCGCCGCAATACCACAAATATTACATGGTAATGGCAAACGGATCCCCTCGATCGACACGTCGTCCTTAGAAATCGCCGGCTGCCCCGCGGTTCATGATATCCAGGATGTACTCTTTTACCTGTATGGCCTGCTCTTTGAGCGCCGGAGGCAGTGGTTCTCCGCCATAGATCATCATGTCCATATTCAAGGTCATCAGCCACAACTTGCCCTGTTTGTCCTCGAGCATGGTAATCCGGCAGGGAAGATAGGCTGAATAGGCGTCGGAGTAGTCGAGCATCTCAGCCGCGATCAGGGAGTTACAGAAAAGATAGATCTTTACGAACCGATAGTCGCTGCCCGATTTGGCCTCGATATCAAGGGAGAGGGGTAACTCGCCCACATTTGACATGTTATGTTCGTTGGCAACGAATTTCATGGTCTCTTCCACATCCTCTGCGCTCAGACCCTCCTCCACCGGCACCTTCCAGATACTCGCTTCGGCCGCACTTTTAGTCTCCATCAGCGCCTGGCCAAACTCCTTGAAAACATCCCCGGCTCCAGGATCAAAGCCATCGAGTGCGCTATTGAATTTTGCATAAAGGGCTGCAGCGCCGATTACCGCCAGCAGTCCAATCAAAGCAAATAGATTTCTTAACATCCCCATCTCTCTCTCCAACAAACAATTTATCTTTATTAAATGCGGCCACCCGGCGGGTAGATTACCGTGAGACCTACTGTGCTGTTACAGGCAGTCGTATGCCCAGCACGACACACCGCTGATAGGCGACCTAACAATTATGCCTCACAAATGATAACAGACCCCAATGAATTGATTGAGAAATCGGCTATTGTGAGACATATTTCGGGTAGAGGGCTGCTGTTAAAGCATAGAACTCTTTACTGCCTTTGCCTCTTGGGTCGAGCTCGTAGACCGCCAAACCCTCACTGAAAGAGCGTCGAAACACCGTTCTTTGGCAGAGGCGATGCTTGATGAAGCGAACATCCGGCAGGGAGACCAGGGCTGCCGCAGCCTCATCGGATTCCCGTATCGCGTGGTGTGTATCGGCACGATTGATGAACGTCAGCAGCTCGGGACGCTCCCCATCCACCGCCTCATCGAGAAAGTTTATAAAGCGTTGGGTGGACCAGATATCGGCCTGGGAGGGGGGCACAGGGATCACCACACGATCCGCCAGAGCGAGGGCCAGCTTCATCGACTCGATGTCGGACGCCCCCACATCGATCAAAACCTCATCATAGCCGGCGAGTTTTTTACGGCTCAGGGCAGAACCGCTTTTTATTGTCAGAAAGGGCTCAAAACCCTCTTCACTGCGGACTTCAGAAACATCACTCAGTGTTGCCTGTGGATCTGCATCGATGACCAGTACATCAGCCTCAGCCATTTCCAACCAGACAGCCAGATTGAAGGTGACCGTACTCTTGCCGGACCCTCCTTTCAGACTACCGATTACCGTTATCATACACTCCCCTTTATTATTGTGATTCGCCCCGTTACCAGGGTACCGGCTGAAAGGATTGCCGTTAACCCGCCAGCACCCTCTATCTGGGGCGTTGTGAGTACAAATTATTCTGCCCAGTCCAATTTTGTGAGACCTGAGGCCAGTTTTGCTGCTGTGTCAGTTTATACCAGGCACCCTCCCCATCTGAGCGGCCATCATACCAATTGACCCGTTTGCTATCCGATCCGGCGTGACGCTCAGGCTGAGTCTGCCAGTTCGGGTAGTGTTGAGCCATTGGCGCAGCATAGCGTCCCCATGGAGTCCCCCCGGCCGGGTAGTGATGCACCATACCAGGATATCGATTGGGAGGTAGATAGGCGTAAGCTGGCTGCGGCACTCGGAATTGAGGAGCCGGTCTGAACCTCAGCGGTTGCGGCCAACGGTTGTAGGCATAACCGGGCATCGGATTCATGGTAGGCATCGGTCTGCCATAGGCCGTAGGAGCGTAGACTCTGTGGTCCGGTCTGAATTTATGTCCTGAATGGAGTCCACTGCCATAGACATAGCGCGGTGTTGGCAGAGGTCTGTCGATCACGCCAGGGTTTACCGGGTGTGCAGTCGGCCTAGCGGGCATCGGTCGATAGGCACCGTATCCATACCGGGGGAAGTGGGGATAGGCCCGGGAGGTATTGTTTGCATAGACGCTGGGTTTCGCCTTTTTCACCGGATTCAGGGGACGATAGACATAGTGGTCCGGAATGGTGATGTTCGCCGGTCGGTAGGCAACGGCCGGTGATGCTACAGCCGCCGGTGGTGTGGCCTGTGTCTGCTTCATCGGCCTGAAGCGATAGCCCTGGTGGGGCTGTTGCATCGGATTAAAGGCGCTATAACTTGGACGAGCCTTTTGTGGAGTGGGTTGCCTTTCCCCCGACCAGGGTCTGAAGCGATAGGCGGATGGCCTGGCGGCGAATCTGTTGCCGGCGTAGTTGGGTTGTCCCTGATACCAGTTTTGTCCATAGCCCGTGGCGTTGTTGCTGGCAGGTATCTGCCAGGGAGATTTCCCGGCACCATAGCCACCCTCAGCCTTCAGCTCGGCTGTGGGAATCATAGTTGTGGTAAAGACACCAGAAAGCAGTAATGCAAACGCTGCGATTTTCATCAGGGTTACCTGTTTCCTTGTTATCAGCTTGTACGGTTGGGTTGTACACCCAACTGGGTAGTGCATGAATCAGCGTGAGTCCGTCTCCCTGTTTCAGTCTGCATTGCGGCTCTTCTGTTATCAACGAAGAGTCGTTTCAGCAGCCCTGCTCAGTATCGATTTCTCAAGCCGATTCTTTAATTGAGTAAATACTCGACAGTTTAGCGGTAAATAAGCGAGTGCAAAACCGTTTTAACGTTTTTTTCTACTTTACTCAGTGTTAACGGGCCCTAATCCGGCCGCTGGCGTACGAGCTCATTCAGGCTGCATGAATTGAGGCTCAGAGGTATAGAAGGGAGTGGTACCCGCCGGGAAACCACGATCCAGGCGCTCATCGGGACGAAACCGGTACTCATTGCCATGAGAGTATCCAAACCGCCCGGCTTCGGAAGTTGATTGCTGCGGACGAAAACGAAGCTCTCCAGACGGCTGGTGTGAATCCCGTTCGGTCACGCTGCGCTGTTTGATCCGCTCCTGCTCTGATGGACTGAGGGGACGAAATCTGTAGCCCTGATGGTATGGCGTTATCTCATGCCGTTGGGGTACGGGGCGATAGGTACCTTCCGGCAGCCCGAAGGGGCTATCCGTATAGTCTCGATAGGGTTGAGACGACCGATCAACCGAGCCCCGCCACTCCTGGTTTGCAGCAGGTGCTGTTTGCTGCCGATCATTCAGCGGACGCCACTGATACTGCCCATAAACCCCGCTGCCTGACTGGGGCCTGGCGGAATTAGGATCATTGACAGGATAAGCATAGCGCTCGGCAAACAGCTGTACGGGTGCCACCAGGCAGACCAATCCTAACAACAGCAAGTGGATGTTGATTCGCAAACCCGCATACTCCGCAGTAAGCCTGGCGTAGCTTTCTGCCACACCGGGCTATTGTCAACTCAGCAGGAAAGCGGCTTGATCAACGGGCCTGAAGCTGGTCCATTGCCATCCGTTCCCCACCTACTTAAGGCGAATTCCCCGTCGAGCCGCCTTCTTACGAACCGGAAAGCTGGCAACATTTGAAGCGGCTTTCCGTTTCGGCTCACCGGACGGCTTGACTTTACTCTCCCCATTCCCTTTCTTGGCGGCACTTCCTGCCTTTTTCTTAGCAACCTGCTTCTTTAAGGTCGACGGACGTTTTTTCGGCTTGGCCGGGGTTTGCTGTTTTGTTTTGGTCGGGTTCTTTTCAGTTTGAGCAACCTCTCTGCTCTCAATCTCTACCTCTTCAGACGCTTCCGTTGTAGTCTTGTTCGTAGATTCAGATTGTACAGCTGGAGAGTCAACCGGTTGCGGCTCGGACTTCACTTCATCCTGCTTTTTCGCTTCACTGCCGGCTGACTCTGCTTCCGCTACAACCTGCGCACGCTCCTCTTCAACGGGTGCCGCTGCAATAGGCGGCTCAGAATCTGCTGGGGCTGAGCCTCCACCCGTTGGCGCCGGAGTGCCGGAGCTACTGCCACCACCACCGGAGTGGCTGATATCGCTCTTCTCCTGTACTGGGGGAGACGGCTGTTTCGCTTTTCCACCCCGGCCTTTAAACAGCTGGGCAATCAGTAGGAAGATACCTTTGAACAGATAGAAGACCAGGCTGAAGAGTGCAATCACCTTAGCCCAGATCAGCATGCCGATGGAAGTTTTCTGCTCAGCCGCAACCTCTTCCATAGCTGTTTCAGCAGCAGCCTCAACCTTCTCTTCGGCTGGTGTTTCCAGTTGCGCGATCAGGTGCTCGCTGCCGGCCGGTGCCGTTGCCGCAGCAACCTCCATAATATCCTTGCTCGCTTTGATACAACCCAGTGGAATAACAATCAGGGTCAATATGGTGGAGACCATGACACCGGAAGCCAGAGAGATCGCCATGCCCTGGAATATGGGATCGAAAAAGATCACCGATGAACCGCAAACCAGGGCGAATGCGGTAATCATAATCGGTCGGGTTCTGGTCTTACAGGCCATGATCACCGAATCGACCACAGAAACACCCTGTTGAACCTGATGGATTGAAAAGTCCACCAACAGTATGGAGTTACGTACGATGATACCGGCCAGTGCAATCCATCCGATCATCGAGGTTGCGGTGAACTCGCCACCCCAGCCTGCCTGGAAGAAGAGAAAATGGGCCGGAATGATACCGAGCAGTGTTAGCGGGATCGGCGCCATGATCAGTGCGGGGATCCTGAAGTTGCCGAACTCCCATACCACCAGGATATAGATCAGCACCAATGCCACGGCAAATGCGGCCCCCATGTCACGGAAGGTCTCGAACGTCACTGTCCATTCACCGGCCCATTCAATGGCCGTTGAGGAGTCGTTCTTAGGCGCGCCCAGCCAGTAGGCATCGATCGGTACATTGTCCGGTGCGATATAAGGCTCGTCATCTCCCAGACCATTGAGAATATCCTGCACCTGGAACATGCCGTAGACCGGTGCCGCCAGTTTACCGCCCACTTCCGCGACCACATACTCCACATCACGTAGATCCTTGTGGTAGATGATCGGATCCTCATAGACCTGCTCGAAACGCCCCAGTTCACGCAGTGGAACAGTCACCCCTTTGCTGGACTGGATCGGCAGATCCCCCAGGCGGGTGATTTCGGAACGTTCGGCCAAGGGCACCTGCATCATGATATTGATCGGCTCATGACCGGCACGCTGTTTAACATCCCCGAGCGGTGAACCACCCAGAGCCATCCCCAGGTTACGATTGATGGTATCCACCGAAATGCCGCGACGGACCGCTTTTTCCGTATCCACAGTAAAGCGCCAGTACTGGTATGGATCGCGCATGTAATTGTCCACATCCCGCAGACTTTCTGTTTTTTCGAAGATCTCAGTGAGATCCTGAGCAACCTGGCGCCTCACTTCCGGGCTTGGACCATGTACTTCAGCGACCACGGATTGCAACACCGGAGGCCCGGGCGGCATCTCGACCACCGCAACCTTCGCACCGGTTCCCTCGGTCAGCTTGCCCAGCATGGCGCGGGTATCAACAGCAATCTCGTGGCTGGTTCTCGAACGCTCCGTCTTGTCCAGCAGCTGCACCTGAACTTCCGCCTGCCACGGATCTTTACGCAGATAGTAGTGCCTGACCATTCCGTTGAAGTCGAAGGGTCTGGCGGTACCGGCGTAGACCTGTACGGCTGTGACCTCGGGCATCACCCGAATCTTTTCGGCCATCTGGTGGGCCAGGTTGGCGGTAACCGGCAGCGCCGTGCCTTCCGGCATATCGACCACCACCGCAAACTCCGGCTTGTTATCCAGCGGCAGCATCTTCACTGCCACCCACTTGAAATAGAAAAACGAGCAGGTGATCAGGAAGGTGCCCCACATGACCAGCTTGAACAGCTTCGCCTTGCGCGGGCTCTCGATCATCGGCATCAGAATGCGCTTGAACAGCCTTTCCAACCACTCTGACTCCTTATGCTCACGATCTCCAGCCACCTTCAGATAGTGCATGGATGGTCTGAGCCAGTGAGAGACGGTCAGATAAGGGGTGAAGACAAACGCGGCGAACAGGGAGATCAGCATCGCCACCGAACCCAGCGCCGGGATCGGCTCCATGTAGGGCCCCATCATGCCGGAGACGAATCCCATCGGCAGCAGGGCCGCGATAACCGTAAAGGTCGCCAGAATGGTGGGGTTGCCCACCTCACGTACTGCATCCACCGCCGTGACGATGTCGGTGGAGTTCTCCTCCAGCCAGCGCCGATAGATATTTTCCACCACCACGATCGCATCATCCACAAGGATGCCGATGGAGAATATCAGGGCGAACAGACTGACCCGGTCGATGGTATAGCCCATCACCCAGGCACTGAAGATGGTCATCAGCAGCACCACGGGAATAACCAGCACCACCACGATCGCCGGTCTGAAGGCACGAAACGCCGCCAACACCAACAGGAATACAAAACCGGTGGCCACAAACAGCTTGAAGATCAGCTCACTGACCTTGTCATCCGCGGTCTTACCGTAGTTTCGGGTGACACTGACTTCCACATTCTCAGGAATCAGAGAGCCTTTGATGTGCTCTACCCGCTCCTTGATGGAGTTGGCCACCGTCACACCGTTGGAGCCCTCTTTCTTGGCGATCGCCAGGGTTACAGCCGGCACCCCATCCGCTTTAATGTCCAGGTTGCTGGCGGCACCGGTGTAGAAACCCACCAGCTGCTTGGCATCTTCCGGCCCCTGCTTGACCCGTGCAATATCGTGCACATAGACGGGGACTTCGTTATGCGTACCTACCACCAGACGATTGATATCTTCCGCATGTTTGAGAAAAGAGCCGGTCACCACGGAGAAGTGGGTACTGCCCGCCTCGACTCCGCCAGCCATCTGCTCGGCATTGGCGGTGCGGATGGTGTTCGCCACCTGATCCAGACTGATACCGTATCCCGCCAGCCTTTCAGGAAAGACCTCGATGGTCACCTGCTCGCGACGTCCGCCCACCACGAAGCCGTTGCCGGTGTCGGGCAGCTCTTTCAGCGTCTGCAGAACATCGTGCCCCAGCATCCGCAGTTGACCGTCATCCACATCGGGCATACCGTCCCGATCCAGATCCTTTGACCAGAGGGTCAGGGTGACCACCGGAACATCGTCGATCCCTTTCGCCTTGACCAGCGGCGGCATCACCCCGGGAGGGATCAGATCCATGTTGGAATCGATCTTGTCGTTGACTTTGACCAGGGAGGGCCCCATCTCCTCACCCACTTCAAACTCGATGGTCACCACACCCCCACCCCGTTGTGAGGCGGAGTAGACATGTTTGACATCGGGAATCTCGGACATGATCCGCTGCAGCGGTTCAATCGCCAGCGCCGACACCTGATCAGCCGCCGCACCGGGATACTGAACGAAGATATCCACCATCGGCACTGAGATCTGGGGATCTTCCTGACGCGGCGTAATGATCAGGCCCAACAGACCCATCAGCATCATCGCCAGAAAGAAGAGTGGCGAGAGTGGGGATTGAATGAAGAACCTTGCGGTTCTGCCCGCTATCCCCAGATGAGCCTCATAATTGGGGTCCATTGAATGGAGCTGATCGAGTTTGTCGTCGTTCTGGCTCATATTTGATCCCGAAACTGTAGTGTTGGGCCGTCAGGCCCTCCCCTAAAGATATAAGATGGATAAGGAAGCACCGGATTCACTTGACCACGACCTGTCGGCACTTCCGGAATTATTTTATTGCTGCGGTGTTGTCCAGCCTGTGCTGATATCCACCGGAGGGTTGCGTAATATCCGTTCCCCAGCCTGCAATCCGGAGAGCACCGTGGTGAAACCACCGCCCGGCAGCTTCTCGCCGACACGAATCAGACGCAGTGTGGGTTTGCCATCCTCGCCCGCCACATAGACTCCTGGGAGACTGCCGTTGTAGCGAATCGCACTGTTGGGAATAATCGGATTGGACCTGGCAGGCGCATTGAAATCGGGCACCAGCACTTTGGCGTACATTCCGGGCGCGGAGACACCCTGGGGCAGATCGAATTTGATCGTTACCGTATGCCGCTGGGCATCGGCCATGGGAAAGATCTGCGCCACCCGTACCGGAACCTCCCGGTCACCGACATCGAGCTCAGCCCTCAGCATCATCCCCTCATTCAATCCGGGGCGTAAGCGGCCCGGCACATCCACCACGATCTGCAGATACTCCACATCCGCATACTTCAGAAGGGGCTGACCCGGTTGCACGGTATCGCCCACCTCAACGAATTTTTTCATGATCACCCCCTGAAAAGGGGCAAGACTCTTGGCATCCCGCAGCTTGGCATCGATGGCGCGAATCTCCGCCTGTACACGGTAGATGGTGTTTTGCGCCTGCTGAATATTGGTTCGTGAGGAGAAAATATCGGCCGTTCTTTCAGCCCCCTGATCCCGATCACCGAAGGCATCCTCCATCGGCCGGGTGAACATCTGATCGAACAGATTGGGCATTCCCATGCCACCCATTGCCGATTTCGATTTGGGTGACCAAAGCTCCCGGTTGTACTGCACGCCGGCATTTCTCAGCTGAGCATCCGCATTGGCCAGCTGGGCCATCGCCGCCTGCCGTTTGGCCATTAATTCACTGTCATCCAGCTCAACCAGGCGATCAGACTCCTTAAACGTATCCCCTTCAATACCGGCCAGGTAGTTTACCCGCCCCGGCAACTGGGCCGACAGGGTAACCTCTTTGTAGGGAACCACGGTTCCACCCAGAGAGACATGGGGTACGCCTTGTGTCTGCTGCACGACAAAATAAGCACTGTCAGCCATATTCGGCTGGGAATGGACACTCCCCGCAGCCAAGGAAGCAGCCAAACCCGCTGTGATTAACATTGCTTTGAATTGTGAACCCATATTTTGCTACTACCTAGTGTGTTGACACGTATAAGGAGAAATAATCACCGGATGAGAATTGCTCAGACCCGTCCCATCACAGAGAAGCTCTTGATGAAAGGTCCGGCCATTCTTGGATCTTTGATCATTGACGAATAGTCACCGACAACGAATTTCATTTTGCGGGAGGTGAAGGCCATACCGAGGCCCATCATGCCAGGAGGCTTTGCCATCCACTTGCGCCATTGATCTTCGGAAGCGCGGATATCCCAGTTCAAGCTCTGACCATTGAAGGCCTCACCAGAGACAGCCTTGCCATTCTCGACTGTCAGAACACCCTTCGGTGCATCGTCACCATCCAATCCATAACCAATCACACTGTTGAAACCGATCTGGGACAGGGCATCGGACAATTCCGGCTCGGCATTCCAGTGCGTTGCAAACTCACTCATCCAGCTATCTGAAAACAATTCAGCCATTACAACCTCCACAAATTTCTCTGACTTATTTTTTTATATTAGGGACGAAAGCTAACCCTATTTGAGAACTTCCCAGTATCCCTAAAGGGACGGGCTATTGCAACCGAGGAATTTGCTAAGAAAGCCCTATATATCATTTGGTTATCATATAGTTAAATATATTAGAACTTCATTATATACCATTTTAAATCAACAAGATATCCCGACAATCAAGGGCTTAAATTTGCGCGAAACGGCACTATTTTAATAACACTCTTTTTCACTATTATTAATTACAGTAAGTGGATTGGTTGAATCTGCGGATTCCCAAGCCACCTCTGATCATCTCTGTAACCTACCGATTGTGGATAAAAACGGGCCGATTCAAAGCGCGAATCAAAGCAGACGGTCCGACACAAGCATGATTCACAATCTGGAAGTTGCCCATTTTTTGCAGCAGGATGTCAGGCCATGACGCGTTTACAGAGCCCGGATGAAAAAAATCATGCATCCACCGGAGACAGTCATTAAGATAGCTCACAGGAATATGAACTCTTGATGCCATTCTCATTCTGATACTATTTAGGCAGGCACCGCCGCGGTTCGGGATCAAAGCCTACGGCAGATAAGGGCCTGATAACACGAACAACAAATCATTCTTCTATAGAGGAGCAAAATCGATATGCATCCAGCAGGACAGGTCATAGAGGCACGCCTTCAACACCTTGAAACCCACCTGGAACAGGAAAATCCCATACTCCTCAGCACAGTTCAAAGCTTTCGTGTACTCGACTCGGTAGCCTTCCGCATGGGACTGCTGGAGGGAGACAGCTCATTTGCCACCCAAATCCCCTGGTGGCCGCTGATCTCGATTCTAGGCACCTTCTCGGCGGGTAAATCAACCTTCATCAACCACTATATCGGTGACAAGATTCAGCGCTCGGGCAACCAGGCGGTCGACGACAAGTTCACCGTCATCTGCTACAGCAAAGAGGCCACAGCCCATGCACTGCCTGGTGTGGCACTCGATTCCGATCCGAGATTCCCGTTCTACCAGATGTCGGATGAGATCGAAAAGGTAGCCAAGGGGGAAGGCGACAGAATCGATGCCTACCTGCAGTTGAAGACCTGCCCAAGCCAAAAGCTAAGGGGCAAAATATTGATCGACTCCCCTGGATTCGATGCCGATGCCCAGCGTACCTCCACCCTGCGCATCACCGACCACATCATCGACCTCTCCGATCTGGTGCTGGTCTTCTTCGATGCCCGCCACCCGGAACCCGGGGCGATGCAGGACACCTTGAGCCATCTGATCGAGCGCACCATCCACCGTAACGACACCGGCAAGTTCCTCTATATTCTCAATCAGATCGATACCACCGCCCGGGAGAACAATCCGGAAGATGTGATTGCCGCCTGGCAGAGAGCCCTGGGAGAGAGAGGGCTCACCGCCGGACGCTTCTATGCCATCTACAATCCTGATGCCGCCGTGCCGATCGAAGATGAAGCACTGCGCCAGCGCTATGAAACCAAACGGGACCTCGACCTGAGCGAAATTCACAGCCGCATGGAAGAGGTGGAGATCGAGCGTGCCTATCGTATCGTCGGCGCTCTGGAAAAGACCGCCAGAGATATTGAGGAACGCTGTGTACCCTTGGTATCCAATACACTGGCAAAATGGCGCAAGCGAGTGCTGATCGGTGACGCTGTGCTGATGGGCGGCACACTGCTTGCTCTACTGATCTACTCGATCAATGCCGGATATTGGCAGGGATTCAGTTTTCAGCCACCCTGGCTGGCGGCCGACGCCAGCAGCCTGATCCCCTGGGTTGTGTTGCTGCTGATCGCACTCCTGCTGACGGCGATACATTTTACCGTGAGAGGCGTGGCGGCACGCACGCTGCTGAAAGGGCTTCGGAAAAAAGCCAAAGAGATGGGCCTGAAGAGTAACCCGGTCGGCTCATTCATTCGCAGCACCAAACCCTGGCGCTCGATCTTCAGTAAAAAACCGGCCGGTTGGGGCCGCAAATCGCGCAAACAGCTCACCGATGTGGTGCAGTCCACCGACACCTACATCCAGACCCTGAACGATCAATTCACCAATCCTTCGGGCAGCGAGAAACTGCTTGCGGCAGAACCCCCCGCCACGCCCCCGGCGACCACAGAAACGGCCGTGGAATCCCCCGCGGTCAGCAGCTGACATCCTCCCACCCGGCTTGTCTTGAGGGTGCCTTATGGGCACCCTCAAGATGTCGAGGTAAAGAGTCCACAAGCCAAGCTTCTGTGTATCGGCAATTTCAATTGGTACGTGCAATATAAGCCGCAACAAAACACCACAAGTTGAGCAATGGGTCAAACCCGTTGAGCTAGAGCCTGTTAACACACAAACTGACAAAGTGATCACTTCGTTTATTTGGATCAATAGTGAACAAAAACACAGATCCGCTCTTTGAATGCGAACCAGTCAGGCCATAATAGAGTCTATGAATAGCATCACAATGGAACAGGGAAGGTCTTGATCGACATGAAACGTTATCAACTGCCTGCACTCATCGCTTTGAGCGTGCTTTTGAGTCTGCTCATCTCCGGTTGCGAGGAGACCTATACCAAAGAGGTCGATGAGGATCAGAAGATTTCAGACAGCCGCGGACAGTTCTCCGGCGACCTGGATGACAACGATCAGTTTGGCGCTGCGCTGGCCAACATCGGTGACCTTGAGGGAGACGGTGTCATCGATCTTGCGGTCGGTGCACCGAACGATGATGACAACGGAGAGAACCGTGGTGCCGTCTGGGTACTCTTCCTGGATGACGACGGCCAGGTCGATACCCAGCAGAAAATATCAGACAGCAAAGGATCCTTCGATGGCGACCTGGATGATGGGGACCAGTTCGGCACGGCCATCGCCCCACTGGATGACCTGAATGGTGACGGTTTTCGGGATATTGTGGTCAGTGCACCGATGGACGACGATGGCGGCACCGATCATGGTGCCCTCTGGGTACTGTTTCTTAAAGACGACGGTACGGTGGAGTCTTATCAAAAGATCTCTGAAGAGTCCGGCGGGCTGAATGAGAACCTCGATGCAGATGACCAGTTCGGTCATGCGGTCGCCAATATCGGCGACCTCAACAACGATGGCATTACCGATCTGGCGGTTGGCATGCCCAACGATGATGACGGAGGTACCGATCGGGGCGCGGTCTGGATTCTCTTCATGAACAGTGACGGCACCGTCAGTGAGCGTCAGAAAATCTCCTCTGAAAAAGGCAATCTGGAACGCAAGCCGAATGATGGGGACCGATTTGGCAGCTCGGTATCCGCCATCGGCGACCTGGATGATGACGGGGTGGTCGATATTGCCGTAGGCACCAGCGGGGATGACGATGGGGGTACCGATCGCGGTGCGGTGTGGGTGCTCTTCCTCAACAGCGACGGCACGGTGGATGGCCTGAAGCGGATTTCACACAACCGGGGTGGATTGGAGGATCAGCTCAGCAATGGAGACCGATTCGGCAGCGCCCTGGCCAACCTGGGCGACCTCAACGATGACGGCAACGATGATCTGGTGGTCGGTGCGCCGGGCAGTGACGACGGTGGCAGCAACCGGGGTGCCGCCTGGATTCTGTTCATGCAGGGCGACGGTGAGATCATCTCCGCCTCCCAGATATCCGATACGGAAGGGGATTTTGACGGCAGCCTGAATGACAACGACCAATTTGGCAGTTCATTGGCCAGTATCGGTGACCTGAATGGCGACGATCATCAGGATCTGGCGGTTGGCGCACCTTTTGATGACAACGGTGGAACCGATAAAGGCGCAGTCTGGATACTCTTCCTGGGCGCGACCGAGAGCCACTACGATACCAGCGAGGGGATCATTTTCGGCTCCCTCTCCAGTGCCATTCAACAGCAATAACGGTGTTGCCTATAATGCGAGGGATTAACCGCAAATGCACGCCAATCACCGCTACCACTCGCAAATAGAACCACAATTATTTGCGTAATATTTGCGGTGATTGGCGTCCATTCGCGGCAGAAATTCTTATAGACCAAGCTCAAACGTCAACCGACCCTTTATAGCGCATACGTCGGTTGCGGCCATCCCGCTTGCAATCGTACATCGCCTGATCGGCCTGTGAGTAGAGCTGATCGACCAGCTGACTTGGGCTCAGATTCGGATCCGGGTCTTTAACCAATTCAGTCATACCGATACTGACCGTCAGTTTGATACCGGGATGGCTGTTGCCCATGTTGAGGGTCGTCAGTCGTTCCTGGATCCGTTGTGCCATCAGATCAGCTCCTTCGATTCCGGCCTCAGGCAACAGAATCACAAACTCCTCTCCACCGACCCGGGCTACCAGATCACCACCCCGCGCTTCATCCAACAGTAACCGGGATATGGCGGCCAGAACCTGATCCCCCACTTGGTGACCCCATTGATCGTTGACCCGTTTGAAATGATCGACATCGACCAGCATCAGGCTGCAAGGCTGCTTGGAGCGGATTGCACGGGAGAGATGCGCCTCCGCCTCGTTGAAGAAGAAACGCCGATTGTGCAAACCGGTCAGCTCATCGACCATCGAGAGCTGTTCATAACGTTTACGCAAGCGATTCGCCTCTTCCAGGGCTTTACCCAGGTCCTCGGTACGCTGGTCGACCAGGATTTCCAACTCATGCAGCATCCGGTGATTGTAGAGAATCTGCCCCAGGCAACTGCTGAAAAGACTCAGGGTGTGTTGCTGCCAGGGCTCGAAATATTCCGCCATGGGGTGTGAAGCATTGAGCACGCCCAGAACCTTATCGCCCATTTTGATCGGCGCGCTGATCAACGATCCAGGCATATCGGAGACATTCGAGTCGTGTGTTTTGAATTCACGGCTCTGACTACAATCTCGACAGTACTGCAGCTGTCCGGTAGCGTAGGCAATTCCCACGATACCCTCCCCCGATTTGAAAGACATACTATCCGCAGCCGTTCTGGCGCTCGGCGTACCGGTGATCTCTGCATGGGATTCCGCCATGCTGCGGCCCGACACACAGCGCAATACTCCCGATTCCATGCGAAACACGGAGCAGTGATCGATATTCTGATATCGAACCAGCTCATCCAGCGCTTTGGCCAGCAACTCCGTTTCGGTAACCCGCTCAAGATTGATTTGTGAGAGCGCCCGAAGAGCGGACAGGGAATCGAGCAGATTGAAAAAACGTTCTCTTAAGTCCATCGATGTCTGGTTAAACGAAAGATCCATGGGACACTCCTGTCAACTCGCCAACAGATTGGCAATGACCTTTATCTCCTCTTCTTCATCGATAAAGCCGCTCTTCACCACGGCGATGGTTTCAGCCGATAGGCCACAACAGTCCGATAACTCTGAGGTGCAATCCGCAATCGGCTGCTCCTCCTGCTCAGGCTCGGAGAGCCAGCAGGAGACGGCACCAACCAGGGTTACCTCTTTGGCATGCGAGGATTCGCCGGGCTCATTGACTTGCGCAATGGCGGAAACCACCAGTTCCGGCAGATGCCACCGATCCGCCAGCCAGGCCCCGGCCTGCCGATGGTTGATGCCGAGCATCTCAGTTTCCAGTGCCAGAAGATCCGCATCGCTCCCCTGTTGGCGTTTCTGCACCAGTACTTTGTCATAATCCTCAGGAAACAGATGCACCAGAACCAAGACACCAATCTTCATCAACAGCCCGGCCAGATAGACGGCATCCGGATCCGGTGGTACCTCCGTGGTGCTTCTGATGCTGAGATGCCTGGCCAATATTGCGGTGGAGAGGGATTCGAGCCAATACTGTTTGATATCGAACTGATGACAGCCTGAAATATCGAAAGCACCGCTGATCGAAATACTGAAGGCCAGGCTTTTCACCATATTCAGCCCCAATACACGAATGATTGCATCCTCGACTCTGAGTACGGGATTCTGTTGTCCAAAGTAGGCGGAATTGGCCAACCCCAGAATCCTCGCGCTCAATCCGGGATCCTGATTGATCGCTTCGGCCAATTTGTTAAGTGCCAGATCCTCTTCACTCAACAGCGCAAGCAGGCGGGTTGCTGTTGCTGAAAGTGGTGGTAGATGCTGAAGTTTGAGCACCTGCTCTTTCGCTTGTTCGGCCGTTAGCATAGTTATATTTGAATTCGGGATTGATGGTATTCCTTCTTTACCCTGTGTAGCGGCAAGAGCGCATCGATCTTTAACCTTCCAATTAGCTGAGGTATCGGGTTTTCTTTGATGGTGTACTTGCTACACTAACTAGTGTAAAATATGCCTATATTGCGTCACACCGAGTTTACCGATCTGTTTAGCCGGCAGGCTGAGACCCTCTTCCTTTTCGCTTGAGCGACCACCACCCAGATGAATCCACAGCGTTACATTTATCACTATCCTCACCCGGCTGTGACCACCGATGTGGTGCTGTTCACCATCCAGATGGATACCTTGTCTGTACTGCTCATTGAGCGTAAAAACCCACCTTTTCAGGGCATGTGGGCGCTTCCGGGTGGCTTTCTCGATATCTCGGAAGACCTGGAATCCTGCGCCAAAAGAGAGCTGCGGGAAGAGACCGGAATCGAAGGCATCTATCTTGAGCAGCTCGGTACCTTCGGTGCACCGCAAAGAGATCCGCGGGAGCGGGTGATCAGTGTCACCTATTTTGCCTTGAGCCCCTCGGACCATCTCTGCCCCAGAGCTTCGAGCGATGCCGCGGAGGCAGCCTGGTTCCCGATCAACGGCTTACCGGAGCTGGCTTTCGACCATGCCCAGATCGTCAGCCTGGCCAGAGAGCGCCTGATCGCAAAATTGGGCTACAGCACCATTGCATTTCAGATGTTGCCCGAGACCTTTACCTTGAGCCAGTTGCAATCGGTCTATGAAGTGCTGCTCAACGAATCTTTGGATAAACGAAATTTCCGCAAGGCCATTCTGGCTCGAAACATCATTCGCGAGACCGGTGAATATGCTAAACACGGCAATCATCGTCCTGCAAAAATCTACCAGGTTCTCAACCCAAGGCAGGTTGAGATCATCAAATAGTCAACGAGACATCCATGAACATCGAATCTTTGAAACTGCCCGAGATTAAAGTCCCTGAGCACCCCCATTGGCCGACGCTTTCGGAGCAGGAGAAACAGCAGCTGAAGGAGCAGATCCGTGACAAGTTGCGCCAGCAGAAGGCGGTGATTGTTGCTCACTACTATACCGATCCGGAACTGCAGGCGCTGGCGGAAGAGACCGGTGGCTGTGTCGCGGATTCCCTGGAGATGGCCAGATTCGGCACACAGCAGGAGGCGCAGACCCTGGTGGTTTGCGGGGTTCGCTTCATGGGCGAAACCGCAAAAATTCTCAACCCGGAGAAAAGGGTCATTATGCCCGATCTGAATGCCACCTGCTCACTCGACGAAGGCTGCCCGGCCGACCAGTTCAGCGCCTTCTGTGATGCCCACTCGGATCATACGGTAGTGGTCTATGCCAACACCAGTGCCGAGGTGAAAGCCCGCTCCGACTGGGTGGTCACCTCCGGTATCGCATTGCCCATCGTCGAACACCTGGCCGCAAAAGGTGAGAAGATACTGTGGGGACCGGATCGCCACCTGGGCAGTTACGTGCAGCGTATCACCGGTGCAAAGATGTTGATGTGGCCCGGCTCCTGCGTGGTCCATGAAGAGTTCAAAGCCGTGGCCCTTGAACGGATTCGTCGTCTGCATCCGGATGCGGCCGTTCTGGTCCACCCGGAATCACCGGAAAATGTCATCCAGCAGGCCGATGTCATCGGCTCCACCACCGCGCTGATCAAAGCGGTCGCCAATATGGACAACAAGGAGTTCATTGTCGCGACCGATGGAGGCATCTTCTACAAGATGCAGCAGATGGCTCCGGAGAAGACCTTGATCGAGGCACCAACCGCCGGTGAAGGGGCGACCTGCGTCAGCTGCGCCCACTGTCCCTGGATGGGGATGAATGCGCTGCAGAATCTCAACCAGGTTCTTGAGACTGGCGCCAATCAGATCGAGATCGATCCCGGGATACGTGAACAGGCGGTTATCCCGATCCAGCGGATGCTCCATTTTGCAGCCCAACAAGGTATAGGTATGCGTGACAAGGGAAATGCCTGATTCGGCAAAGCTCGGACTGAATGGTGATTGATATCTCTGATGACTGTCACCTGTTGTCTAAGCTTTAGTTATGACACTATCGAGATTGAAATTCTCTAGGGCCTGTTAACAGTGTCGGATCATATGGCGTAACATAAGCACTCAGTATATCGAGTGACTCCAGCTTCAGGAGATTCAGATCCTTCATGACAGACTTTATTCTCGACTACGAACTGACCATCCGCCTGACGGCATTTTTCACG
>JAKSBX010000284.1 GCA_022360905.1 Chromatiales bacterium | reverse complement strand
ATTGAGGCGTTGAATCAACCGATAGAGTGTCAGAAGGATCGTGAACTGAATTCTGTAAGGATGCACTAGAATTTCGCGCTTGAATGTCAGTCATCTATAGAGTACTCCCTGTACAATATTAGAAATGAGACTAGCATCACTTATAAAGTGGGTGTACTAGGGATTACCCTAGCATATCAAATGATGTCAGTCCTGGTAATCTTCTTAAGGAATCCAATCGAAATCATCACCTGTTGAACTTGTTGTAAGAGAAGTTCTTGGACCAGCTCTATCAACATCATGATAAAGTGGTATTACTCTATTTAACCTTAGATTATCGTTGGTTGTTAATATTATATGTTACGCCTTGATTTTCAGATGGTACTACAGTGGTCAGATTATTCCTCACTCCTTGATAACTGAGGATTCTTAAAGATATTTAGATGTGATTAAGTTCGAAAAATAGGGTTGGAGTCCTATTAACTCTATCGCTTAACTATGAAACTCGATTCATGTTTCTATTTTACAAATCAATAACCGTCATGGTATCCATTCAAACGCTTCTCCATATGATTTCGTATCAAAAATTGTTGATGACCCAGGCCCATCAATATCATGGATAAATGGAATCACTTCTTTGGATCTCTCACTAGATACTGTAGACAGCATATATACTTTTCCTTGATTTTCTGCAGGCACAACATAAAGATTGCCTGAAGTACCTAATACATCACGATCTTGCCCTGTAACATATCCTTCTTCAAGTAGTATCCAGCGCCCATCAGGTGACCAAGAAGGAGATGTTATTTTAGGATCACCCTCAGGAACATCAGCCAGTAATCTTATATTTGATCCATCTATATCCATTACATAAGCTTTTGCTACTATTGACGTGAAAGCCGTTGAATCTGTAGCAACAGTAAATGCTATTTGCATTTCATCGTTACTTATATCAAAATCACTTAACCATCCACCATTACTAATACTTTCTGGCAAAGTCATTGTTCGATCGCCTTCAGTAGAGTGTGGCTTAGTTATTACAAACCGAGTACCATCAAGGTACATAATTCGTCCATCTCTAAACCATCTTATCTTTCTACTCTCCATTCTTCTATAACTAAGGAGATCTCCATTTCTTGTATAAATTTCAAACCACTCTTGATTAGCTGATCCAGGATTAAAATCTCTAAAAAGTGCTATATATTGATAATCGTATGACATTTGCAATTCATATACATCATATAGCAAGTCAAATCCATCTATAAAATTACCATCATAATCCTGCATATATATACAAGACATATCTCTCGATAAAGCATCTTCATTTTCTTTCTTGCAATGTATTGCATTGACGAGAAAATAATTATGGTCGTTTTGTATTGCTCTCTTTCTAAATTTAACAAGTCCACCTGGAAATCGGTTTTCTTGGCTCGCCCAATCTGTGTTAGCGATTACTCTTGTGGTTCCTGACAAAGCGTCTATTAAATATGCATAATTCCCTGTATCTTGAGAAAACAAATAACCAGACAACCCTTCATTTGATGAATTAGTATTAGTGGACCCAGTATCATCACCACTTCCACCACCCCCACCACATGAAGTTAAAAATAATAAAGCCACACAATTTAGTAAAAAATACCATTTATATGACATCATATTTCCCTATAACAAAGAATAAAACCAGAGGCTAAATAGCCTCTGGTGTACCAAGTAAGAATCGATATTTTTATTATTGCTTACGTGCTATTGAAGTAAGGCCCTCGCCCAAAGACTTAAGAGATGTCGCAGTCATATTTGCAACCATATTAAACATCTGCATGTTTGCTTGGTACTGAGACTGAGCTTCAAGAAATTCATTTCTCTGCTTCTCTTTATCCTCAGCTGATTGTGTGTCGTTACCACCTTGAACTGCTCCTGAACCATTCTCTTCCATTGTTTTCATGTTTTCCATGGCAGCATTCAGGAATTGCTGCTGTACTTTCGCTAAGGCACCCGCTAACGCGACCAACCAGTTCCCTTCGGTCCCTCCACCTTCTCTATTATCTTCACATTCATTTTCTGCATTCGAGTAAGCCACATTATTTCATCCTTAATAAACTGTGGCAGACCGCAATTATCAACATGTTGATTAGCTACGTACACAGTATCCTTGGGATGCGTGCCGTTATCGTCAGCTGGAGGTGGCTTACCCCCTTGCTCCACCACCCGAACCGCACCTTTCCAAGAAAAAATCAGCGACAGTAATGGAACAAGGGATATCTTACCTTGATATTGTTGAACATACGGGCCTCCTATCTCTTTGGGTATAATTCACAAAACACCCAACTTTGGTAGTTTGCAGTTGAAACTCAAACTGAGCTTTTACAAATTCAGTTGATGTCAACGCTCCACCCAACAAAAATTGGTAGCTAGCCTTGACTCGATTTATGATTAAATTTGAAGATCGGTTGACGAATTACGTTTGTATATGGCAGTTACACAGATTTATTTTCAGGCTCGATGCTTGATCCAATGTCGTCCAGTTTATTTATTTTGCGTAATATTGTGAGATTTTATGACTTTATCCATTTCTTGAGTTAATTTCTCTATAAATTGCTTAGTATTTGCATCTACGCTATCCAACATCTCTTTAATCTTTTCAGCATTATCAAGTTCCCCATGAGTAAAGTCAT
>JAKSBX010000281.1 GCA_022360905.1 Chromatiales bacterium | reverse complement strand
ATCGGCCCCAATGAAACGCTGACTTTCGAGATCGAGTATATCGGCACGGTCGCCGCGGCTCCTCAACCCAAGTAGACTATTTGGTCAGCGGGCTAATAAGCCCTGAAAACCATCGGGCCGTACTCAGTGTCTTTATGATTGTCAGATATGACCATCTGACTCACTGATAAACCACCACTGAGTACAGCCCGATGGCTTGTGAACCGGCGAACCACTACCCCCCCTATTTAACCGGCACATAGATTGAGGTGGTAATTTCATTTGTGTGGCTGACTTCGTTCGGATCGTTTTCGTAAACTTCGAAACAGGCCGCTTTCTTCTGCGGTTTTATCTTCTGCATCTGCAGGTGGCTATAGACTTGATACCAAGCCAGCTCAAGAAATTCATAACTCCCCTTCATAGTCATTTTGTAAAACCGCCCAGCGGGGAAATGTTTCAGCTCAAACCCGGTTTCTGCCACTTCCCGGTTAACCGGCAGGGCCATATCACACTTGAATTTCATCACCTCTAAATCAACTTCGTGATAACAGGTAAAGGGAGGGCCGCTGGTCAGATCCTGATTCCCCGCAGCAAACTCCCCCAGTTTCGGGAAACCTTCGGCCATGGCAGTTTTCATTGTTTCCAGGTCACCCTCAAACGGAATGGTCAAGGCGTTTTGCGCCGGCTTCTCAACAATACCGTCAAAACTGAAACTTGGGTATTCCGCACCAGGCTCAAGTACGCCACGTAACATGGCCAGGCCGGTAGCGTAATCCTTGCCCACATATTCAGTGATTTTTTTTGTCATAAAGCGGAACAGAAAAGGCATGCTGCCAGACATATTCCACCGCACCAGCGTGTTGTGCTCATCGAGCTGTTCCAGCTCCCACCAGACCTTGCTGACCGATTTAAACGGACGCAAGAATTCAATCTTCTGCTCTATCTTGCTTGAATCTGAAAACTTCAAATGGGTCAGACGCCCGGCACCAACGGTCTCTCCATCCCAGCTGTACCAGCCATCCTGCTGATCCGGCGAGGCTGAATATTCGAGACGCGTCTCGGGTTCATGCATTAGCCAAGGACTCCATTCAGGCCAGCTTTTAAAATCTTTTATCTTTTCGAAAACCCGTTGCCGATCAACACCGATCGCCAAACTTCGACTCACTTCGAACTCACCTTTCAGGGTTGACAGATAGATCAGTGGAACAGCCAGAATAACCACTAATAATGCAATCAGGATCGTAGCCATGGTTTACTCCATAAGGATCGTCTTAAACTACTCAATGTCAGTTATTAACCCAGCACTAAACCCGAGAATCTCATCGTAAAAACCGTATCCGATCGGCTTCCCTGTGGACCTTTTAGGGCCTGTTAACACTGATCCAATCGAGCCTAATCAGAGGTTTCCTGGGGATAGGTCACACCATTAAAAAGATTACATTATCCCACAGAGTGCTTGATCCAATAACTGCCGTTATTTGAATTTTACATGACCCGCACAGGGGTGCCGTTCCATTCACTCATGTTTCCGAAAAAAACACAATCAACCTGGAACTATCAGTTTGGTGAAATCCGTCTATTTGAAATTAGACCAATTCAACTCGTAGTGACAGGGTTTCGTTTGACTTGGGGGAAATTGGCACATAACCATCAGTGCACAAAAGCGCTGCTCTGGCAGCCTAATATCGACTATTGATTGATTCTCTTTTCAACCCGTTTTTTCAGATTCAGCAGATTAACAGTCGCCAAGGTCGGATGTATCTGTAAACCACTGAGACGGATAGAGGTCATGTAGATCGGATATCGACTCTCACCCTTTCTCAAACTATTGATGTACTCAGCCACCACCGAATAGAGTGCATCACCGTACTCCATGTGGGTAAACTCCCTTTCACCACAGATCAGTGAGACCAATCTTGCATCCGCATCGGTACCGTCGGCTACCAGTACAACCTCCATATAATCATCGGAGCTCTTCAACGGCACACGCCGCTGCTTGATTAGCCACTCACTGTTTTTTCCGGTCATCAGCTCGTAAAATTCCGGTTCAGCCAACAGATCGCTCTCGGTGCTCAATACCAGGTTTCTGAGCTGTTGCAGACTATTTAGAAAGCGCCGCTGCTGTAACATTAAAAAGCGCGGACTATCCGCTTTGAGCGACTGCTGAAACAGAGACCCTTGCTCATCAAGAATGTAGATATCGATGCCGTGAGGCGTGACATGAAAAAAAAGCTGAATGACTTCCGGTTTGTTATGTTCATACAGTAGCGGATAAGGGCTCTCCTCAAGGATTTCCGCATCAAACCCCAAAGGACGGAATACCTGTTGTGGCTGCATCAACTCATCCAGCAGACTTTCAAACGACTCGACACTGCGCCAGATAAACTCTTGCTGCTTTTCCTGAACTATGTAGAAGTCAGCGCCCATCCTGAAAAGATAGCGACCGAAGCTGAACGCCTTATCGTTGAATTTTTTTATCACATGCTCAAACAGTTCATTGACCCGGTAGGCGATCTGGCTACCGCGCACACCCGAAAAACTAAAGGCGCTAATTTTTGGTTGCGAATCACCTTCAGCGTTCGGCATATTCAACACACTGCACAATGCATCCATCAATCCTTCCGGGCCATCATGCTGGGTCACCATTATTTCACCCCAACTGGTCATCACCAGCTTTTCCAAATTAATCACAAGATTGGATCTGGCAGAGGCAAAGCTCAGGGGATCGTGACGCTCACTGGTCAGCTGCTTGCCCTCCCTGGTCAAAAACTCCATCGGGTCGGTACCGATATTGAGAAACAGCGCCACGACAACCGCATGGGCAGGCATCGCCAACGTTTTCATACCTGCCGAAGCCGGCATCAGATCAGGAAACAGCTTAGCAATACTGCGCTGCAGCGAGAGCAGCTCTTTTCTGGTCAATTCCGAATCGCCCGACACCAGTACAAT
The DNA here is from genome assembly GCA_022360905.1 of Chromatiales bacterium. Taxonomy (GTDB): domain Bacteria; phylum Pseudomonadota; class Gammaproteobacteria; order Chromatiales; family Chromatiaceae; genus Thiodiazotropha. The sequence continues at coordinate 14,031 of JAKSBX010000281.1, read as the reverse complement.
ACGGGTATGCCCGGACCAGACCTGATTGACATGGCTCCACACCAGTATTTCAATGAGATTGGTGGAGATCTTGATCGGCCGCTGCTCGAACAGCTCCTCATCTTCGATATTGCCACGATACAACATCCAGGCCGTACTGCCATCCCGAGCAGGCCGGTAACTGATGGTCAGATAGTCCTCAGAGAGGTTCTTAGAGATGCCTGGATTGATATGATCGATCTTGCCGGGCCGATGATCCAAAGCGGTATAGAGTTTCCGCCCCAGCAGGTTGAGTTCATGGGGATCGATATGGCTCTCTTTGGCAAACTTTCTGGCGAAATCGGTGAGCAGCCGATAGCTACGCGTCAAAACACTGACCAGCGCATTTCGCTCTTTGATCACTCGGTCAATTTTCCATTCGGATCTGGTATCCAACATCTGTAGCTGAGTCTGACTCCAGCCCCATTGCCGGGTCAGTTTGAGCATCATTCGACCACGCCAGTTACGCTGCCCCTTGCGGACCTGGCTCAGATGTTCGCCAACTTTGAAATAGAAACAACGGCGTGCCAATTCGAGCCGATCGGTATCTTCATTGGCCTGTAGAAATTCTTCAACTTTCTGATAGAGCAAGATGTAGGCATCCAGCATATCGATGTCGGTTTCACCGGCATAGATCGCCTCTTTCGCCTGCTGAGCCAACCATTTTGGATGGGGATAGTGGTGACTGTAAGCCTCCATAAGAAAAATCTTCAGGATCGATTTGTAGGGCGAATCGATGCCTTTATAGAGCTGCCACAGAGCAGCACCAAAGAACTCCCCGGCCTGAACCTGGTTCAAACCTCCCAGGTCGAACACCTCGCTGGCCTTGACGAAGCGATGGGACAACAGATATTCGACATAGGTTTGATACGCCTCCTCCTGCTCCGGTGGGACCAACCACCAGAGGGGATAGCGTCCAGCCAACAGCACGGCACTGCGATAAAACTCTTCCAGTAACAGATGGTGCTGTGTGGTGCCGCTGCTTTCACGGGAGAGGCGTGACTTTTCGCCCCGCCGAAAGCGCTCCGGGTCGATCAGAAAGATATGCAATTCCAGGCTCAACTCTGCCGCAGCCTTCTCGATCAGCTTCACTTTCTGTTGCAACTGATCCCGCTGATGCTGATTCAACGCCGGGTCATGGCAGAGCCAGAGATCGAAGTCACTGCCAAAAGATTGGCCAATGGTTCCGGTACTGCCCATCAGATAGAGTCCGTGGATGCGGTAGACTCGCTGGGCCCGCTTTTTATACTGAAAACTACGACTCAGTTTGGCCGCTGCATCGAGGGATTTTTTCGAAGGACTGTAGTCGGGTATACCGGTTACCGTGTCACTGCTGACAAAACCCGGCAACATGGGATGATTGATATGAAACAGCAGCGGCAGCAGATCGAGAAACTCCTGCTGGCTGGGTCGCAACTCCAGATGAATCCGTCTCAGGCGCGCCCGGTGCAGACGCATGAAACGCTGACGCACCTCATTGAGCTCTTTGCGGCTGATGCCGTTGTCGAAACTGATTGCTTGAGTATCAGGCATTGAACCTCCGTTGCAACCTCTCCTGCCTGAACCCACTAACCTCTAAGGCCCGTCAGCTATTCTTGACCGAAACTCCAATCAGATCGATTCAATCGTACGGGTTATCAGGCGTTGCGGATCATCACCCTTCATCCACTCTGCCACTCCGAAATGCAACACCGGTAGAGGATTGTCCGCCAGATCCTTCAGCGCACCTTCCTGACACTCCTGGACAATCTGCTGGAGCAGGTTTTCCGCATCTTCGATACTGGTTTCAGGCATCACCAACAAAAACAGCTGGCTCTCATAACGGCCGATCACATCGGCCCATCTCAGCCGCTCACGCAGATATTGTGACATCACCAGAATCGATTGATCCGGCAGAGTCTGCTCAGCGCCATCCGGGTGAGTCAAACGCACCGCACTGAGGGTGAGAAGATTGCCATAGCGTCGACTTCGGGTTACCTGTGCATCCAGAGCCTGGATAATGGCTCTGCGGTTGGACATCCGGGTCAATTCATCCGTGATGGTGAGATCCTCTACCTGCTTACGCAGTGATTCACTCTCACGCTGGGCCATCACCTGCTGACTGACATCCTGATAGAAGTGCAGCCTCAGGGTCGCCTGTGAGCCGTCTTCCACCTGACGCACATCCCGACGTAACCACCGCTCCCCGTCACCGTTGAGCGAGAGATGCAGCATATCCGTCTCATCAAACAGGGCATGCAGCCCCTCGGGCAGTGTGTTTTTATCCTTGCCCACAAGCTCATCAACCGAAAGGTTCAGCATCGTCTCCAACGCGGGATTCATCCAGCGTATACAGACATCCTCATCGATTGCCAACATGCCAGTCGGGCAAGCTTCAAAAAGGGCTTGATTGAAACTGATTTCAGCCATGTTTCGATTCCCTAGATTCTCCATAGTAGACGCACTTAACAGCGTCATACCATTATTATCGGTCTCTCTGATGTTTACGATGGCAGAGCCATGCTACAGCCTGTAACAGCGACCGGTTTCACAATTTCTTTAGTGATTTTGCCATTCAGAGGGGCGTTGTAACCGACCTCGGACAGGGATGAGCCCAGCAACCGGAGACGGAACTCAACATGATTCAACATAATGATTGTAAATCAACGGGGTAGCGCATCTTCACAGACACCCACAGAGGCGCCCCCAACCCACCGCGGCGCGCTAAAGAACCGCAAAGATCAGTTATAGACAGCGGTGATACGCCAATTGGTGCCCTGTAGGCTCAAGTGGGCATGAACCGGGCTGTCGTCCAGCTCACCGATGCGTAAAAGCAATCTGTCGGGACCGTCGAAAAAAGCGTAGGTCAGCTTGTCGTAGACCCCCCCTCTATCGAACCTGGGATTATGGGCTCGCAACTGCCTGACCACCCAATCGAGATCGACCATCTCATCCACGGCATTGGAACCCAGACGCTGAATCCCGTTCTGCAGCCAATCGATGAAGCCGTTGGAGACATCCCCGATATTGCTTTCGACATTCTTGTTGAGCTTACGCTTGATCTGTTCCCGCACGGCCTCCACATCGATCATCTGCTGCAGTGTCTGATGGTCATCATGAACCAACGCTTGCTCCAGACGATAGACCGCCGTGTATGGCCACGCCAGGAAGGCACCCAGAATCAAGGTGAAAAATAGAAGTAACGCTTTCATGATATTACAGATCCAAATCCTGCCCTAAAAACCCGCAGCCGGCTAATTATATTAACCCGGCAACCAAATAGTTCACTTTCAGCCGCAGTGAGCCTGCCTGCAGACTTCGTTATCAAAACTTGCTGTAGGAGTGCTACAGCGGCGTTTTGATGCCTCGCTGCAGGCAGGCTCACTGCGGCCTATCTTTATATATCGGATAGTTAGGGGCTTCAAGCAGACCCTTGATCAAGGCATGGCTCGCAGAGAAGGGTTGTTCCCTTGTCAAGAGCCATAATGCAGAGCAAGGGTCTGCTTGAAGCCCTGAAAGTGAACTATTTGGTCGCCGGGTTAATAGTGCATACGGATAACTATCTGGCAAGGACGAGGCTCAGACCAAAGTTAATCTGCTGGTGGTTATTAGCCCGGCATCTGATCGGAGCCAGCTTGCGCCCCCTGAAAACGGACGCAGCATCCCCTGGGTGCAAAGCTACCGACACTTTGCCCATAAGTCAGCGGATCTTCCGGCCTCAGTGGATCGACCCGAATCGGCCAGGGTCGAATCAGAGTCACCTCAACCGGAGTAATTCACCGAATCCACGAACCGGCCTGAGCCTGACAAGGTCAGACATCAGGCATGACACATCACTAATGCTTCTGATGACTGCGCTGCGGACGTTCCTCACGAGGCTTCGCCTCATTGACGCGCAGACTGCGTCCCCCTACCTCTTTATCATTCAGCGATTTGATCGCTGTTTCCGCATGGTCTGTATTTGGCATTTCAACAAAACCAAACCCTCTGGAGCGACCTGAAAACTTATCCATAATGACATTGGCGGCTGAGACGTCACCAAACTCTGAGAAAAGTTTCCTCAATTCTTCATCCTTAACGCTCCAAGGCAGATTTCCAACATAGATGTTCATCATCAACTCTCAAAAAACGTGCATGTATCTAAATCTACGCGCACCGGTCGTACCATGCACTAAAACAACCGGGGCGTGTGGTCAATCACTGACCATGCTTCAGTCAAAACCGTGTTTTGACGAGAAACCCATCCATTCTGAGTGACACTTTAGTCCTTTTCTTCGCGTTGTACAGCCTCTAATTGCTCACTGGTCTCAAGCCAGCGTTCTTCACAATCGTTCAATTTACTGTCCACATCGCGCTTTTCCGAAAGCCAACGCTTCAACTCCTCTTTACGTGACTCACCGTAGAGCGAATTATCGCTCAACATGAGTTCGATATCCTTTTGCTTTTGTTGCAATTGTTCAATTTGTTGTTCATATCTTCCCAAGGCCTGCCTGAGGGGCTGCAATCGCTTACGTTGCTCCGCCTGCTGCCGTTTGCGCTCTTTTCGGTTCGCAGCGGTATGTTCAACGGATGTGGATTGTTGCAATCGACTGCTCACTTCCCGTCGCTCTGAAGCCAGCCAATTCGGGTAATCATCCAGATCGCCATCAAACAACCCGACCCGATGCTGATGCACCAGCCAGAGTTCATCCGTTGTAATACGCAGCAGGTGTCGGTCATGAGAGACGATCACCATCGCTCCCTGAAAATCCTGCAGTGCCTGCCCGACCGCATGACGCATCTCCAGGTCGAGATGGTTGGTAGGTTCGTCCAACAGCAACAGATTTGGTTTTTGATAGACCAGCAGGGCCAGTACCAGACGGGCCTTCTCCCCTCCGGAGAAGGGGGCCACAGGATCGAGCGCCTGGTCACCGTGAAAACCGAAACCACCCAGATGGTTGCGCAGCAGCTGTTCACTCGCCACAGGATCGAGTCGCTGCAGATGCAGCAGTGGACTGGCTTGTGCATCCAACTGCTCCAACTGGTGCTGAGCAAAGTAACCGATACGCAATCCCTGGGCCTGATCATACTCGCCACTGAGCGGCTCTAAATGGCCCGCGAGGATCTTTATCAAGGTCGACTTACCCGCACCATTGGGCCCCAGCAAGCCGATGCGATGACCGGGCTCCAGAATCAAAGTGACATCGTCCAGAATCGGTTTATCCGCATAACCGCCGGCGACCTGATTCAACTTGAGCAGCGGATGGGGGTTCTTCTCCGGCTCGGCAAACTCGAAATGGAACGGCGAGTCCACATGGGCCGGGCCGATCTGAACCATACGCTGCAGCGCCTTCAGACGACTCTGGGCCTGTCTTGCCTTGGTCGCCTTGGCGCGAAACCGGTTCACATAACGCTCGATATGGGCGATCTCTCTCTGCTGCTTTTCATAGGCCTGTTGCTGATTGGCCAGACGGGCGGCCCGAATCTGCTCGAAGCCGCTGTAGTTGCCGCTGTAGAGTTCGGCCTTTTGCTGTTCCAGATGGACGATATGGTCGGTCACCTGATCGAGAAAATCCCGATCATGGGAGATCATCAACAGGGTACCCTGATAGTTACGTAACCAGCTCTCCAACCAGATCACCGCATCGAGGTCGAGATGATTGGTCGGCTCATCGAGCAGCAGCAGATCGGAGCGGCACATCAACGCCTGTGCAAGATTGAGTCGTATCCGCCAGCCACCGGAGAACTGGCTCACCGGAAGATCGAAATCTTCGCTGGAAAACCCCAGGCCGTGCATCAGTTCACCGGCCCTGGAGTTGACCCGATAGCCGTCCACTGCATGCATCGCATCGTGAAGCCTGGCAACTGCAACGCCGTCACCTTTGGCCTCCGCCTGATTCAGTTCAGCTTCAAGTTTTCGATATTCGGAATCCCCATCGATGACATAGTCGATGGCACGGCGGGAGAGCGCCGGGGTCTCCTGGGCCACATGCGCGATGGCCAAACCGGGTGGCTGAGTGAGATCGCCGTGATCGGCGTGTAATTCACCGATAATCAGGCTGAAAAGACTCGATTTTCCGCTACCGTTTCCACCGGTGACACCGACCTTCCAGCCCGCATGCAGGATGAAGTTGGCGCCCTCGAACAGCAGCTTGTTACCCCGCCTAATCGCAAGTTGGTTAAAACGCAGCATTTCGTGTTAACAGGCCTTAATACTTCCGCAGTTGAATCTTCTGCTGCTGATCTTCCCAGCCTAAAAGCAGATGGTCCGAGGCAATCCCCTGGATTTTCCACTGCCCCAGCTCATCACCGATACTCAACAGCCGGCTCTTTTTGCTCTTCTCTTCCATGATCATCGCGGAAGGTGGCTGATCCTCAGTGAGGATCAGCCCCAGCAGCCTGATTTTCGGTATAGCCGGACGGCTTTGCTGGTTCGCTTGCTCCTTCACCTGGGCTTCAAAACCCTGCCGGTCTGAACGAAACAGGGTTCGCTGTGCAATCAGCCGATAACGCTCTGGCTGCTCTTTCAATAGCGGCCCGCCATCGCGTTCTAGATCCTGCGGACTCACGTTGCCTTGCGCAGCGGTTACCGTGATGGCCCGTTGATAGCGCTCAGGCCAACTGAGCCATTCGTAAGCGATCAATCCGAGCAAGAGTAGCGCCATCGCGCCGGCGAGCATCTTCATGAGGTCTCTTTCCAGAAGTAGCCGTAAACGTCAAAACGGATATCCAGCTGCTCGGCTTTATCGGGCTTGGACTTGGCTGGCGCAGCGATGGTCAGGCGCTCAAAAAACAGTAGGGGTTTACGTTGCTCAATGGCTTGAACCAGCTTCTGCAGGCTGTAACTGTCTCCCTGCATACGCACTCTGACAATAATTTTTTCCGCCGACTCTTGTTCCGACTGAGGCTCCTGAACCAGTTGGGTACTGAGCGCGACACCACCAGCGACACCGATGATCTCTTTGATCTGCTGCTGCAGTTCCGCATAGGCGATTCCAGGCGCCTCCGCCGTCAGATAGTTCTGTTCGATCAACGTTGTCAGCTTGGTGGAACTCAGCTCGGATTGTGCCGTTACCTTACGCTCAGCCACCCGTAGATAGTGTGCGGTTCGATGGCGGGCATCTTCTGCCACCTCCTGATAGCCGCTCATCAGACCCTGCCAGATCAGATAGACGGCAGACAGAATTGCCAGCAACAACAATACGCTGCCCAGCAACACCAGGTTGCACTGCTTGTTTGTCCATACCGGCGGGGTCACGATTCAGGCCCCTGGGTCAGATTCATGGTGAGATCGAACTTCTCCTTACCGGACCTTCTATCCCGCACCACCGGTGACTTGAAGCGTACTGAAGCAAACATGGGCGACGCCTCCAGCAGGGCGATCAGTGCCGAGGCCTGGTCGGACACACCGCTGACGATCAGGCTGTCAGCATTGAGATTGACTCTTTGTAACCAGCTTCCATCAGGAATCAGGCGGGTCAGTTCCAACAGAATGTCGGAGACTGCCAGATAGTCTTGACGCTGGGTTGAAACCATACCAATCGCCTTGCGCCGTGCCGTCAGCTGCTCTTCGAGACGCATACTCTCGGCCGCCTGTTCCCGGGCGGCTTGCATTTTATGCTGCAGATCGATGGCGATCTGTCGCTGCTGCCATACCAGGCCTCCCGCAGTCATCACCGATAACAGCATCACAGCCGCCCAAAGCAGCATGGTGGTACTCCTGCCGCTATGGGAGACACCCGCCTGGCGCGGTTTCAGCATCAGCGGCTGGCGCTCATCGACCAGGGTTACCTGGCCAATGGCCAGTCCCAGCTCTGTCAACATCCGGTACCAGGGATCCACCCGCTGCTTTTGCACCACCGTGAGCTGCCCTGCCAGCCACTCCGTGGTTTGTTGTTCAGCTTGAGGAGTGAAATGGTAGTAGACCTGATCCGCTTCGAAGGGTGACAGGCGGTCCATCTCATAACCCAACACGTCGACAAGATTGCGTTTCGCCGCCAGCGGCAATCGAACCTGGCGAGTCATGACCAGTTGAGGGTCGATTTCTATTTGAATCTCTGGTTTATCGTTGTTGCTATTGCGATGTAAGAAGGCGTTGAGCTTCGCGCCATCCTGTTGCGGTGAGCTGAGCTCAATGGCCAACTCGCCATCGGCAGCGTAGTAAGCAGCGCCACCGGGCTTCAGCCTGAGCTTACCGCGGCTTTGGACCTCACCGCCGAAGCTCGCAGCAAGGCAGGACTTTACGGGATCGACAAATCGATCCTGGAAATGCCTGAAAAAATCCACCCCAGCCAGTGCCGCCAAGAAGCCTACCCCTCACTCATCATCAAGCGGCCACGCGGCCGACGAAACCCCGTAGTTTATCTTATCCAGCCTCAGTCTGTCCTTAGATTGTCTTACCAGCGCTTCCGCATAGTAAGGTTGTTTATCGCTCAGCACTTTCACCATCACCCAGAGTCCTCGGCCAAGATTCAACCCGGATGACCCGCCAAAGCCAGTGGACAGGGGCGAGGCAGCTACCCCACCCCGAGCGCCACCGACTGAAAGGTAGGGCAACAGGTCTGTTTTCAGCTCGGCATCGATACCCAACACCAGACCGATCTCATCCACGGTGGTGAAAGGGGCGTCTTTTGCCCCATAAGGCACTCCAGCTCGCTCGTAGTGCTCATCTTCCGCGCCATTGAGCCGATGCAGGGAGTCTCTATCCCGCCAGTCGAGAATCGCATCGACCACAGGGCCATGCTGCTCAACATCCACTTCGATCGCTTCCAGCACCGATTTGAGTTGCTGCCCGGTTGCGCTGTTCAAATCGAGCCTGATCCGTTCCTTGACCAAACGGATTTCCAAATCGACACTTGCAAACTGCCACTCATAGGGAACCCCATCGGTGACCCAGGCGGTCTCCACATCGGGATCGTACCCCCGTGCAGCGCCATAGTGGAAAGCCGCATCGGCCAAAGCCCGCAAACGGGTCCGATCCAATTGATGGTGGGCCAGCGTGGTCTCGGTATGCACTGAGGATGAGACCGCGGAGACGATCACCAGCAGCAGCACCAGCGCCCACAGCACCAGCACGAGTACCAGACCCTGCTGCCCGCGCCTCATCGCTGCGACACCCGGACCGTCACGGTCAGCGGTGGGAACTTCTGTTGCTTGCTGTGCAGAACCAAGCGGATCATCTGTGGCAGCTTTTCACTCTCTTGCCACTCCCTATGCCACTCATCCGGCACCCCTCGCTGCAGCGAACCGTAGTAGGAGAGCTGCAGATCACTCAAATCACGCAACAGCAGGTGTTCGCTATAGCGGACAGGATCAACCTCCTGATCTGCCGGCTGCCACGCCTCAGCCAAAGGGGCGCGCCAGTCCCGCCCCGCCTCAGGCTCCTGTTCCAGCACCTCAGGATGGTAGAGCCAGCGTTTCAGCAGCAGCACCTTTTGCTCGGCTTCCCCCAGCAGCTCCAGGCGAAACAGCGAGGCCCCGCCCAGACCGGCCTGTGAAGCGGTGGGACCAACCCAGCGCAACAGCTTTTCGCTGCCATAAAAGAGCGGCTCCGGCCCATCTTCGCTATCGACCCGCTCATTGAACATGCCGCCGAGGCTGCGTTTCAGGTAGTCAAAAGCCAGCCTTTGATCGGACTGCCGGGTGGCGGCTTCGGCAGCTGAATGCCAACTGCGCCTTCCCAGGTCCAGGCCGGAGAAAAGCAACACCATGATCAGGCTCATCAGCACCAGGGCAATGAGCAATTCCACCAGGGTGAAACCACGACAGGAATAACCCGATGCGGGCCGTTCAGTAACGCAAGGAGGACAACACATATCGTCTGCCGGATCCGGCCTCTCCCCAAGTGACTTCAGCCGTGACCAGGAAAGAGGACTCCTGGTAGACGCCACTCTCCAATGAATTCTCTTCAATCTTCAACTGCCACTCATAACCACGCTCCGACGCACCCTCAATGCTGGAGACCTCCAAAGGAATGGTCACCCCGATTTCCGCGATCAGGGACTCAGCCAGGGTGGCGGCATAAGAGTGTTGCGAAGCGATAGCCAGGCCTCGGCTGTTACTTGAGAGGGTTTGCATCATCACCCCAAGGGTGACGGCCAACAGGGTGAAGGCGACCAGAACCTCCAGCAGCGAAAAGCCACGTTGTCGGAATGTATCAGTGGACAAGAGAGACCCTGCCAGTCAGCCAGTCCACATCGATCTGATGGGACTTACCCCCGCCACTGAGGGTAATCCTGCCACCGCTGGAGCTGCCATCGGGAAAAAAACGTATGCCACCCTGCTGCTCGCCCTCAGGTTCATCGCTGGCGGCAACCATTTTCAACTCAGCCCCCTGGGGAATTTCGTAGACCTTCTCTCTGGGCGTGATGGTGTAGTGTTTCTTCTCCAGGTCGAGCAGAAACACCCCCTGCTCACCTTGCGACACAGACCAGCCGCGGAGAAATCTGATCGCCGAGGCCATCTCTTGACTGGCCCCTTTGAGCTTCACTCCCGGCAACACCCGATTGATCGCCGGAGGAACCAGTGCCACCAGTGCCGCAGCAATAACCAGCACGATCAGCAACTCCAACAGGGTGAAACCTGTCGATTTTTGGGTTAGCCGGGTTCGCTCACTCCCAACCATTGATATCCTTGGCTTCTCCTTCTCCCCCTTCTACCCCATCCGCACCCAGGGAGTAGAGGTCATAGTCACCATGCTCTCCAGGATAGCGATAGATGTAGGCGGCACCCCAGGGATCCTTGGGCAGTTTGGTCTTTTTCAGGTAGGGGCCGTTCCAGTTATCCAGACCATCCACGCGCTGCACCAACGCTTCCAGCCCCTGCTCACCGCGAGGATAGTTACCTGTGTCGAGACGGTAGATATCGAGGGCAGCCGAAAGCTCTTCGATCTGAACCCGGGCGGTTTTACTCTTCGACTCACCGAGTGCACTCATTACCCTGGGCCCGACCAATCCCGCCAGCATGGCAAGAATCGCCATCACAACCAGCAGTTCGATCAGGGTAAAGCCGCTTTCGGAAGCACGTTTATGCTTGACATTCATCATTCAGTTTCTCTTCACATCGTTGGCAGAGTGTTTGGACGCTCTCAAACTCTCCACGTTAATCACTATCCGCGGGCAGCACAACCGGTTGTTGTAAGACACCGATCAGAATGCCAGGTCGTTGACACTCAGCATCGCCAGCAAAATGGAGATGATAATACCCGCAACAATCAACCCCAAGCCGACAATCAGCACAGGTTCCACGAGGGTCAGCAAACGCTGTACGGTCTCACGTACTTCCCGATCATAGACATCGGCCACATCAGCCAGCATGGTATCGATTTCACCGGACTCCTCGCCAACCTGGAGCATTCTTATCGCCAGTTCGGGCAGCAGTTTCTGCTCGATCAGCGGCGCCGACAGTCCCTTGCCCTGCTTCAGCTGCTGCGCCGCCTGTTCGATACCCTGTGCAATATAGCTGTTGCTCAAAACCTCCTGGGAGAGCTTTACCGCATTCAGTAGGGTCAGGCCGTTGCTCAGCAGCGAGGAGAGGGTCCTGGAGAGGCGCGCGGTCTCTACCTTCAGCAACAGATCCCCAAACAGGGGCAGGCCGAGCAGCCAGCGATCCAGGCGGTATTGGTTATCTCCCTTCTCCAGCCAGATGCGGAACAGGGCTATGCCGAGGAAAATCATGGCCAGCAGCAGCCACCAGTAGTTGGTCAGAAACTCTCCTGCAGCTAGTATGATTTGAGTGGCCACCGGGAGTTCCCGCCCCATGTCCTCGAACATCTGGCTGAACTGGGGAACCACGAACACCAGCAGCACCATAATCGACACAGCCGCCACCAGCAGCAGAATGGTCGGGTAGATCAGTGCCGAGCGGACACTCTCACGCAGTGCCTGTGAGCGCTCCAGGTAGTCGGTAATCCGTTCAAGGGCCTCCCCCAGCATACCGCCGGCCTCCCCCGCTTTGATCATACTGACGAACAATCTTGGGAAGATATCGCGCTGTTTTTCCAACGCCCTGGAGAAGGTGGCACCGCTTTTGATCGAATCGTTCAGCTCATCGATCACATTCGCCATGTTTTCGTCGCTGTTCAAACGGGCCATCAGGGATAGCGCCCCCTCCAGGGGCATACCCGCCTTGAGCAGGGTCGCCAGCTCTTTGGCAAAGGCGAGAATCTGTTTACGGCCGACCTTCCTCTCTCGACTGCTGCGGTAACCGAGTAAACCGCGCAGACCGGTAACCCGTTTCACCTCAATGGGAATCAGCTGTTCGCGCTGCAGCTCGATGATCACCTGGCGGCTGTCTTCAGCCTCCATCTCTCCCTGCAGGGTCTCGCCCACCGAATTACTGGCTCGATAGCTGAACAGCGCCATTATTCATCCTCTTCGCTGACCCGCATCAACTCTTCATAGGAGGTCAGTCCCTGCAGCACCTTGGCCAGACCATCACGATACATGGTATCCATCCCCTCCTTGATTCCCTGCTGCTGAATGGTGGATGCGGTGGCGCGTTGGGTTACCAGGTGACGCACCTGCTCGCTGATCAGCAACACCTCGGCGATATTCATACGACCGCTGTAGCCGGTGTGTGCACAGCTTTCACACCCCGTCGGCTGATAAAGGGTGACCGGCTCTCCCTGAGCCACCAGACCAGCCTGAACAAAACGCTGGGCCAGGGTTGGGTCGGCCAGATAGGATTGTCTGCAGTTGCTACACAGGCGCCTGGCGAGACGTTGCGCGACGATGGCATTGACCGTGGAGGCCAGCAGATAGGGCTCGACCCCCATATCCAGTAGCCGACTGACCGTTCCTGCCGCGTCATTGGTATGCAGGGTGGAGAGCACCAGATGTCCGGTGAGTGCCGCCTGAACCGCAATACGCACCGTCTCCGCATCACGCATCTCACCCACCATGATGATATCCGGATCCTGGCGCACGATGGCCCGCAACGCATTGGCAAAGTCCATCCCCACCTGCGGCTTGACCTGAATCTGATTGATCCCCTCCAGCTTGTACTCTACCGGATCCTCAACGGTGATGATCTTCACTCCGGGCCGGTTAAGCTGACTGAGGGCGGTATAGAGGGTGGTACTTTTACCACTGCCGGTGGGGCCGGTAACCAAAATGATGCCATTGGGCTGCTGCAGCGATTGCTGCAGCCTGGTCAGCGAGGTGTTACCGAAGCCAAGCCGGTCAAATTCGAAACTGATGCTCTTTTTGTTGAGTAGTCGAATAACCAGACTCTCCCCATACAGGGTGGGCACGGTTGAAACACGCAATTCCAGCTCATTGCCCTGGATTTTTACCGAAATACGGCCATCCTGAGGCACCCGCTGTTCGGCGATGTTGAGCTTGGCCATGATCTTGATCCGGGAGATGATCGCCGCCGTGGAGTGGACCGGCGGAGATTCGGCCTCGGAGAGAATGCCATCGATCCGATAGCGCACCATCAGGCTATCCTCGAACGGCTCGATATGGATATCCGAGGCATCCGCCTCAACCGCCCGCTGCAGGATATGGTTCACCAGTCGGATGATCGGTGCCTCGCTGGCCAGATCCTTCAAGTGCTCGATGCTCTCTTCCGACTCCTGTTCGTCATCCAGATCGTCGACAATCTCTCCCATGGCGCTACGCCCGGCCCCATAGACTCGCTCCAGGGCCGACTCGATCTCCGACAACCGCCCCACTTTGAGACTGACCGGTTTATCGGTAATCAGCTGCAGACCATGACTGATATAGGCTTGCCCAGGATCGGCCACCGCCACAACCATCCGCTCCGCCTCCACGGCGAGGGGTATCGCTTTGGCCTCTTTCAGAAAGCGAAAAGTGATCGCCTGGCTGTGAACAGGCTCTTCGGGGTATTCAGTGGGATCCACGACGGCCGGCAGATCGTAGATCTCCGTGAGCACCCGCACCAGATCGCTCTCAGAGATCAATCCCAGATGGATCAGTGACTCGGCTCCGCTCTCATCGGTCTCCCGGGCAAAATTCTCGGCTCGGTTATGATCCTGTGGGCTGAGGCGGCCCACATCCCTGAGGTAGGTTAATACCCCGCTACTGCCGGGCT
>JAKSBX010000279.1 GCA_022360905.1 Chromatiales bacterium | reverse complement strand
TGGAGAAGCAGATTCGTCGTTCAATATCAACTGCTCAGTGGTTTTCTCACGACGTCATAGCTGATGACTAATTTTTTTCAACTAACTGTAATAGGATTTTAACAATCGAGAGATGGTCGAACTCCCAACCCTCACCCGCAAGGCATCTGAGTTCTCCTCCGGCATCCACAGCATGCAGTAAATACAGAACGGCACATCGATATGGGAAGCATACAAATTAAATCTTATCGGTCAGCAACTCTTTCAGAATTATAGTTAAATGGTCTCAAGGGTTAGCGCAATATAAGTAGAGTTAAAGGATCATACCGAATCTTTAAATTCTGCATTTAAGACAAATGCCGGAGGTCTACCGAGTATGAATTATAAACTACTACCTAATTCGACCGATATCTAGGATGCTCAGTCAAAACCACCCAGTGAAACAACCCTATCCTCTAACTTTACAACACCGGCCTGACAGACTCCTGCCACAATTCCTCCATGACCACGCATGGCGTTATACCCTCCCTCTCCCAAAGTTCGCTCCATCTTGCTACATGGATGACAAAGCCCCCTGAATTGCAAAATTGCCTCGCCAATTTGAAAACGCTTGTCTTTGAACGCCAACAGATTAATCCCCGATACCACGATGTTTCTGCGCAACAGCTCGGGCAATATTTTTTTCCGATGCATACACCCTGCAATAACCTGCAGATGCTCATACTGCAATAACGTTACCTGTCGGGCACTCTCCGCGCGTCCCTTGAAGCGGTCACCTTCGAGCCCTTTGCCAATCTCTATCTTCACCGATTCAAGAGATATCATCGCTTCACCACGAGAAGGCCTTACACCAATCCACTCAACACGGCCTACCTGAGGTAGATGCATCATCAACGCTTTCAGAGATTGATTCATAACAGGCCCGAACAGATTTTGAATTTACTCGATGTTCACACTCAACTCGTAAGTACCGTATTCCCAGTACTTTCTTCCAGGACTTGAAGGACCAACCCACCCCTTGCTCAACAACTCTTTAGCAATATAGTGATTGAGAAATCCATGCCCAACCAACAGCACAGACCGATGCGCTGATGCCAACTCAATCAGCTTATCGGTGGCTTGTTTCGCCCTTGATCTCGCCTCGCGATAGGACTCACTATTTTTTGAAAATCCCATAAACCATAAACTGCGTAGGATGATTACCCATACCTGAAGCGGGAGCTTGATCCTAGTCTTATCGAAATAAGGCAGATTCATTTCGCGGAAAAGGCGTTCCGAAATATCGACCTGGTTTACACCAAGTGCCATCGCAGAAGCGACAGACCGTGGAAGATCACTGCAAACCACACAGAGATGCCGCGAGGCCTGCACAACAGAATTCTCTGGTGGTTTGCCAGTTATCCCGGCACTGTCATATTCCATTTCGAGTGCTTTAAACTCGTTTCCTCGAACATGGCGTTGCCACACAAAATCAGGACTACCATGCCTTAATAGGGTAATGCGCATAACCAATCATTATATGCCAACGCTTAGATAGCTTCACCTTAAGAATAAAACCAGAATATCTATTCTCTGACTGCCAATCCCCTGTAAGACCCAAGAGTTACCAGAGCTCCGGCCTACATAGAGATGAAGCACACTGCACAGTTCCTTTTAGACCACTTAGTACACCCTGATTCAACTCCAATACCATCCAGGCCTCCGGATAGTCGAGATCATAAAGTGGTGCAACTTCATGGCCACCACAGAATCCTACACGCTGGTAATAATTTGGATCGCCAAGCACCAGCACATAATCTGCCTTAAGCGCTTTCAATCTGCCAATACCATGCTTGATCAATGCCGTACCGATCCCAGAGTTTTGAAATGCTTTCAGTACAGCCAGCGGGGCCAGTATAAAACCGGATGAACCCGTGTTTCCATCTACCGTGACAGTACTGAAAATGATGTTACCAACGACGACATCATTCTCTGTTGCCACCAGTGAGATCAATGGTTTTGCCGTATCATCCTGAAGTAGATCGGCTGTCAGCCTGGCTACACTTTCACCAAACGCCTCTTGATAAAGATCATTTAATGCTTGTAGATCTTTATCTACTGAATCTCTTATGATCAATCTTTTTCTGCCCACTCACGAATCTTACGTTTGAGTTTTTTTTCGACTTTCTCGCTAATCTCATCCCATTCGCCGTCTGCCTCCATACCTCCATCATCTTCTGCCCACGCTTTCATTTTTCGCATGACTTTTTTCTCAACTTTTTCACCGATCTCATCCCACTCCTCATCGCCGGATCTCTGCTGCTTGGTCTTGCAACTTGCATGACAACCACCTCCCCAGACCATGATTACTCCGAGCAGGAATCCGAAATCATACCAACCGCCACTGTTATCCACCTCATAAACAAGTACATTGTCATTAAAAAGATGGATAACCAGACTGACAACCGATATCACGCCGTGCCACAAGCCCCAGAAAAATCCTGCGGGATGCTCTGCAGTAAACTGAGAATCACCCGCGGTACAGGAAGCGAGCATAATTACCGACAGAAGAATCACACAACATCGCAATAATGAATCACGCAGGCTCATTATTGGCCTCCTTTAGGTTTCAGCTACATCCTATGCTGGCCAAGCCCCCATAACCCTTTGTTTTATGATATTTTAACTACTAGAATGGAGCCCAAACATATTCCCTTCAGTATCAAGTACGATCGATATAAATCCATAGCCACCTATAGACATCTTGGCCTGATGTATCTGACCTCCGGCCGCTTCCACCCGTGACTCTTCAGTGGCACAGTCTTCGCAACTGAAATAGACCAGCGTGCTATTACCACCAGCTGAGATACCATCCATTTTCACCAGCGCACCAGCAGCACCATATCGCTCCATATCAGCGGGGAAAGACCACATCTCTACGCCCGATTCAGTGGGATCTTCGAGCTTTTCCAGGGAAATATTCAAAACAGACTGGTAGAATTTCCGTGCTCTGCCCATATCGTCAACATAGATTTCAAACCAAGCTACAGGATTGTTTTCCATGGCAATTCCTCTTGTTCTTATATTTGACTTGCGAGTTTTTTGATGCGAATACTGATTAGAGTGTAGACCAATCCGCGGTTACCAAATAGCCAAGACAAACTAGCCAGGCGCTCTCTCAGGGTTCAAACGCCATTTCATTGAACAGCAATAACTAATTGAAATATAGATAATAATTACTTTTAACGCTTGATAGCGTTGTTATAGCTCCAAAAATACTACGCCATCAAGTATGGCGTAGTCAGCACCTTTCTTTATGTGAAAACCTTTTCCAAGTATCAGAAAGCCCTTGGCCTGAACGGGCAATCCCACTTTGTTACCAACCAGCCGTCCATCTTCGATAATTCGAAACTCTACAAATTCATTTGAGAAGCTTTTCCCAGCCCTCGGCGCTGGATCATGAAGCACCAGATGATCCGTATCTGAACCAACCAAGGTCACCCAGTGACCACCGAGTCGTTGGTATTCATTTCTTTTCTTGTCATACCTATACCAACCGACATTCAACCAAGCAGCAGACCGATTGGAAATTGTACTTTTTAGCCTGGTAACGTCAGGCCGCTTAATCCCTGTCGAATATTGAGATGGATGTTTTCTCCAGCCTTGATATTCAAGCACTGCATATCCACCGAACAGCTCGTTAGAGATCTTATCGACTCCCCGTAGTACACCAGTGGTACCAGTTCCGTTATTAAGACTGGTATTCATATAAGCGCGTGTTGCAAGTGTTGATATCAACTCAACCTGTTCCAGCTCATTACCACTTAACCAGACAAGTGAGTTCGACACGGCAACAGGTGCACAAAACTGTTGACCGTTGCCACTCCCTGCAAAACTAACATCTGTTTGTGTAAAATCTGCTATTTGATTGATATAGGCAAGATCGGCCAGCGCTGATACTGGAAACAAAAGCAGAAACATGACACGCGTGTATATCTTCATATTCCGCCTTTCTGCTCACGCCAACCGCACTGATTCCTAATCATTATTAAGAGAAGCACGACAATAATCCTCCCTATCATCAGTCATCGCCATGAAAACCCTTGATTCTGAAACCACGACTCCTCTTCGATCTGTTTACCGAATCAATCAGGATCACAATCGCAATCACCGAGAACACGATTGCAAACAGTATTCCTTTAACCAGGCCAAGATAGTGCGCGCTTACAACGACCAAGATACAAAATGCAGCGAACAGCACCATCGCAGTAAATGAAAAAGACCTCCTGCTTTCCAGCGTTTTACCAAGTGGCACTTGCGTAAACAGAAGCTTATAGAGCCTCCTGCCAACCGGGTCATCTTTTCTGTTTCGATTCTGTGTCACCATAGCACCTGAATTCGACAAATGCTGCCCTATCACTGATCGTTCTGATTCTCTATTATTGCTTGATAGGGTGAACCCCTTGTCCCCAACAAATTTTTTTATCAATAGCCGACCCGCCTAAGGATCCTTGAGGTTTAAAACCGACAACAGCTTCTGCCTATCTCTAACATGCAAAGAAGCCAGGGGTATAACGACATCACCATAGAGTGTATTTAATTTTCTGCCAAACCACATAAACCGCTTAAGCCCGGTTATCGAGTGTAAAGGCACCTCTTTCTTACCATTCCTTAGATCATTCACTCTAAGCATGTCGTTATCATTATCGATCTCGAACATCGGTATTTTAGCCTGCTTATGGTTTGTATAGACAACGTACCCCAGGACCAGATAGATGAATAGATTTGACATCAGCAGATGAACCAGATCTTTTTCCAGATACATCGGTACAGCCAAGCTCACCAACAATCCAATAGGTACTAAGGCGTATATTAGCCGATTATGCGCTCTATTGATGTAAAATTTCATTTAGATTTTATTGCCGACAAGTCAAAACACCACTAGATAGTCAAACAGATTCAAACCACTCAAAGACTTTTGTTTGGCTAACCATCTACTCTCCTCCACCTCCACCATCCCCGTCACCAAATCCACCACCAATGCCACCATCCCCATAACCATCAACTCGGCGCCCAAATCCTGCTTTGATAACCAACCAAAATCCTAGAGCAACAAAGGAGAAGAAGAGCAAGAGAGGCGCTAAGGCGCTTCGAAACAAACTTTCGGAATCAAGCTCGGTAAAATACCAGGAGCAGATAATAGACAATACGATTAAGACAAGAGATTTCATAAGTTCTCCAGATATACCGATCATAGTTTACCGCCTGCCTTCGGTTAAGGGAAAGCCTGTTAGACCGAGGGTCGGGCTCATGCCACCTACTGCCCCATCACAATCACAGATAACTGCATCACATCAATCATGCCAACATGCGTAGGGCCAGATCAGCTTGGCGTCCGCAGGATAAATCTCGCCATCGATAAGTTTGAAAGCGATAGAGACCGCCTTGCGGTTTTCCGGTAGAGCCTTCATCGATTCAGAATCCACAGGCATGCTGTTACGATATAGCGCAGTGGGATCCATCCAATACCCATCAACAGGGATCAGAACACTTCCGGTATCATAGTACTCTGACCGAGTCGAATAGAGCGTATCAAAATGGAGTGCCGATCGGCGCGACCTTCCCCGACAGGGCTTGCCTTTAAGCTCACAACCCAGCAACCCGCTATTACCTGTCTCGCCTAAAATATCGCCCATGCGCAGAGATTGGCCAATCGTCAACCCGGGCAAGGTGTCAAAATGGGTGTAACGTGAATAGATATAGAGCGGTAGACCACTCTGCTCCGGTGTATGCCTGAGTACCACCTCAATGCCACGTGGATTGGTGCTGGCCGCATCGTATATCGCCACGACCTCACCATCCATGATAGCGAGTATTGGCGTACCAAAAGGCGCCGGCAGGTCGATACCGCCGTGGTAGGCCTCCTTCGGACGCTTATGGGAGTAGTCCATAGCATAGGTCTCATCTATACCACGGCAGGCTATACCATCCGGCCAGACCGGAAAGAGCCCTGTGGGAATCAATCCTCTATCTTTGAGATCCTGGGGATCGTCAAATTTCGATCTTCTTATGGCGCTGATTGTTTTGTTATCGGGCAAAACCCGGGACGCCATACCCTCAACCGGCTCCCCAAAAAAGCGTTTCAACTCAGAAATATCGAGAAAGTTATCCCCGTTAAAATCGATGCGTTTGAATAGACGCTTTTTCCGCCACTCTTCATAGCTGAGTCGATTGTCCCCATTTCGGTCCATCTTATTCAGTGCGCCGGCCGCTGACTTGGCAAACAGGGCTTGACTGAAAGCGATCAGGGTTATCACTAAAAGCGCCGTAATCCAGTATTTTGTCTTTGCGTATAGCGGCTTCATTGCTACAACTCGATATCTGTACAACCCCTATCAACAGGCCACCTCCTTCTCATCCCGACAAATGCCTGGAGCCCTATCAGACAAACTGACTATTGGTCTTAATCCGGAATCATCCAGGTGCGCCGAAACCCATATTCAGCATAGCAGCTCAATATGCAGTTTGTGACAATCGAAATTCACTAATGGGGAAAAATCTCATCGATCATCTCGGTGATCTCATAACCCTTAGCAGAGACACCATCGAGCGATTGATAATAGGAATCATTCTTTATTGTACGAATAACTAATGCTTTTCTGGCACCGAGCTGAAAAAGTCCTTTCTCTTCAATCTCAATGGATTTGATCTCACTCTGTGGAGTCGACCACAAAACAGCATCGCTTTTTTGAATCGTAAGCACACCATCCTGAATAACAATCTCAGAAATGATGCTAGGACCTCTTGAATCAGATATCAGCATGAAAAAAGTAACCAATAAGGGAGGTATCAGTATCGTAACTGAAGTCTGATATATGGCAAAAGCAAGCACAATCGCCCACGCCACTAGTATCCAATAGTAATCTTGTCTCTTTTTTAGAAATTTAAAAGAGGCTTCCAATGTATACCTTTTACTCTCTTCAGGTTCCCTATTGTTCATGTATCACTACCGATAACAGAATCTACTCTTGTTCATGTCGCTTTACCTATCTCAATCGCAATAGAAAAGAACGCTTTTGAGATAAGCACAAAAGATGAGGCAACGAAAACATCAATCGCCCAGGCATAAAGGTATTGCAGTTGTTTAGCTTTTAAGAGGTAGAACGAAATAACAATTGAGCACAAGCCATAGATCACAAATAACGGTGTCATTCTTAACCAGGGCTTGGTTACCTCCAAATCAACACATCGATTGTCAGCACAAAGAAAGTACTCAATAGCAAAATAGATGTAGATACCGCCGATCCCTACCAACAGGATAACAAAGAATGAAATGTATCTGCTAACATTACTTTGCGGTTTAAAAAACGTTCTATCAAGTCTCTCTTTGATGCTTTCCATATTAATATGTTAACTTGTTAAGTCATACTGAACGATCATACTCGAAGACACACTATTCTTTACCTACCTGCCTCTTTAAACACCTTTTTGTAGATCAGATAGAGTGCAAAAACAAAATGAAAAACACCAAGAAATATAAATAAAATCTGCAATACCGCATAACCAATCAGATACGACATTGCACTCATCAGTATGCCCATAACTATTGAGTACAGGATATACCAAGGGCTTTCCACGTAGCTCATTGGCACTGTCATCGTATATTACCTACCTTTAACGGTAACAAAACAACCTCAACTTGGCCTGTCATTCTCCATTTTCTGGATATCAATGGCTTTGAATCGTCAAAATAGTTAATTTTGAGTACTGATGCAAATAAAGCAACTTCCGGAAAATACTCAATAAACAACACTATTAATTTTGCCATAGCCGCAAACCTGATACGCTTTTCGAATTACATTCAACAAAGTCTCCTACCAAAAAGGATTTTCATACTACGCCTTGCCCGCTATACACGCTCGACAGGAGAATTTCTCGGCATGATATAAAGAGCATGGTCAGTGCTTGCTTGATGTTAATGAAGGCTCTGTGTGATAAACAATCACTTTATCAAGTAATTTGTAGAGTTTTCTTTCATTATTGAGCGACATCCCGATCAGAGGTATTCTGACTGGACAATTGGTTTCAGCGTCCAGCCATTCGAGTGTATGAGGATGGGTGTTTCTGTTGATACTCAGAGAGTCTGGCATGACATTAATCAGAACATAAGATCTGCCTTCATCATTTATCTTGTAGGTAATGATTCGATCTTTTACTCTAATTGTCTGCCTGTTTACTATTTTACCTTTTGAATAGCTATCCTTGGTAATGTAAACCACGAACGCAATGATGAGAAATAAAATCGCGGCATTGGTCAGATCCAAGACCGGAAATAGGATAACCACCACTGAAACCAGCACTACAGGCAGCCCGACGATTACCAGGACAACCTCCACCCATTGTGGCATGTGTTTCATCTCGTCTCGATTATCCCACTCCCAATCCCTGCTCATCAACGTTCCCTAATCACCTTTGACCATGACTTCGTAAAATCACACGACTAAAAGTCACCTCTAATCGCATCAGCCCATGTAGGAGGCTCTTGTTCCTCCAGCACAATCTCGTCAGGGAGATTACTTCTCAGAAACTCGACAATCCGCACCAATTGTTTACCACGAATTGCCTGATACACAACTTCGTCTGCACCCGACTTTGTGTGGATCCGGATCTTTCGATTTCCGACTGGACCAATCAGACTTAACTGGTGAATGTCTTCAATATTGAATACTTTGGTACCGGTAAATACCCGATCATTAAAAATCATTTTAACCGGACCGATCTGAACCAGCGGCCTACCAAGCAGAGGACCTTTTATCCAGCGCCAAACGATATATCCCCCCAGCAAAATCCCTACCACCAGCGCATAGTAGAAATGCGATATGAATATACTTGTAACAAAGAGAATCAGAAGCAGAATTGTCTGAAAAAGAAAGCGAAAATCAGCGACTCTTGACTCCATCTCATATAAAGTCTTCTCTTCCATAAGGTCACCATAGCCAGATACCGAAATACACCACCACAATATAACAATTTATAACCATAGCAGGTAATAACTCACATAACCAAACAGCTCCGTCCCCAGCGACTACAGGGGTGCTGGCGGCTGGGAGCGTCAGAAGTACTTTACCTTTGTGAGTTGGTGCGTACCTTAATCACGCACCAGCAAAACAAACGATTTCCGCTCAGCGGCCTGAAAGCAGATTGGCATACAGCTCCAAATATGCCTGCATTATCGGCTCTTTTCCAAACTCTTTTTTTGCCCGGTGCAAACCCATGTCTGCCATCGATTTTCTTAGGCCATCATCCTTCAGCGCCTGCTCGATGCAGACTGCCAGAGAGGTTGAGTTTTCGCACTCGAATAACAGGCCGTCCTGGCCGTGCTGCACGACTTCTCTTGCCCCCATCGAGGCTGAGGTAACCAGGGGTCTGTGATAGCCCCAGGCTTCAATGATGACATTACCGAAGGGCTCCGCATTGGTGGAGGGGAAGACAATCAAATCGGCCAATCGGTAGTAGGGATCAGGGTTGAGTTGCCAACCTGTCCAGATAATGCGCTGGTTGATATTCAGCTGCTCAGCCTGCCGGTGCAGGTCTTCTTTGAGTGGACCATCCCCAAGAATGACCTGCCAGACAGGCCGGCCAGCAATCTCTTTTGGTAGTTTCGCCAGGGCATCGAGCAGATAGCGATGACCTTTGAACGGGACGAATCGCCCCGGGGTCATCAGTACCCAGGCTTCCTCGGGGATGCCCAGTTCAGCTTTCAGGCCTGCCGGTGCCGGGCCAGGATCAGGCAGTTCGGCGAAGTTGTAGATATGAAATACCCGGTGACTGGGAAAACCGGCATCGATCAGATAATCGCAAATTCCCTTAGTATTACCGATCCAGGCATCGGCATGGCGGTAGCCGGCCACTTTGTAGTAGCCGCCCAGCCGGGCAATATGCACGGCACCGCTCTGTTTCGGCAGCTGGGTGAGTCGGGTGGCTCTGCCCATGTAGGTCTGCACGATCTGTGGCCGGCGCTTTTTGATCAACCGCCCCACTTCATGTTTCGAGACAGGATCCCAGACGGTGCGCATCCCCAGCGGATGACAGGTCAGGTTGGCCCAATGGTCTCCCTCGAGTTCGCTACCTCTGCGTACGCCGATCTCAGTCGGATGACCGAGCTTTACCAGTTCCAGTGAATAGCGCTGGAACCAACGCTCCGCCCCACCGAAGGATTTGCTGCCGATGATCTGCAGGCTTTTGATCTCACTCATAGGTTGTCGTTTGTCTTGAGCAATCCCTGGTAGACGGCCAGATTACCCTCCACCATCTGTTCCACAGAGAAGCTTCTGCGCATCTTCTCTCTTCCCGACTCCCCCATCTCTCTGCGCAGCGACTCATCGGCGAGCAGTTGCTCAACCGCATCTCCCAGCACTTCTACGCTACCACCCGGCACCAGTCGGCCATTGACGCCATCCTCGACCACTTCAGGCATACCACCAGCATCCACCGCCACGATGGGCAGCCCGGCACTGGCCGCCTGCAGCAGAGCGATACCTAGCCCTTCCATCAGCGCCGGGTGGACCAACAGGTCGAGACAGGGGTAGATGTCTGCCAGATCCTGACGGAAACCCGCCAACTGGACATGAGATTTCAGGCCCCGACGGGCAATCTCATCCTGCAGCTCCTGCTGCAGTGGCCCCTTACCGAAGATCAGCCAATGGAGGTTGGGGAAGCGCTGTATCAATCTAGGCATCGCCTGCAGCAGAAAGCGATGCCCCTTGCGGCTGATCAGCTGGGCGACAGTGGCCATCACCAGGGCATCCTCAGGTAGGCCGAACTCCGCCCTGAACCAGCTTTTGTCACAGGTTTTTTGATAGGCCTCTACGTCCACCGCGCTGCGCACGCAGACCAGCTTGTCTTGCGCCACTCCCTCTTCGAGCAGCACATCGGCTATTCCCTGAGAGATAGCAACCACCCGATCGTAGAGGGCATATTTCCACTTCACCACGGTAGGGGACTCCGGATTGTCCACCCGACGGGAGAGTACGGTTTTGGTGCTGCTCCAGCGACCCGCTATACCACCCAGCAGATCGGCACCCCGTCGGCTGTGCAGGTGCAGCAGATCAGGTTCCACCTCATGGATAATCCGACGCAGCCGCCAGATAAACCGTAGGTCGAGATCACCCCGCATCGGCACTTCGTAAACCTCTGCTACGCTTTCTTTCACCGAACGGCCGATAGCACTGCCGATTGGACAGACCAGATGCGACTCCACCCCATGCTGCTGTAGGCCAGCGAGCAGATAGCCGACCTGCTTGGCACCGCCGTAGAGGTGCTGGCCTGTCTCTACGTGAAGTACTTTCACTGAGCCCCTCCACGAAAACCAGGCAGACGCTTGGCCCGCGCCACAACCTCTGCCGCTGTGATCTCAGCCATGCAGTCGAACGAGCCATGACAGGTCGGCTTGCGCTTGCAGGGGGAGCAGCTGAGTGGATGGTAGATCACTTGGGCATTCTCATGGGTTGTATCCAGATAGGGCCGGGTCGAACCGAACAGGCCGAGGGTCGGCCGGTTCATGGCGATGCCGATGTGGGTCAGACCTGTATCGACACCCACGACCAGCGAGCCTCTGGCGATCAGTGCGGCAGCTTGTCGAAGAGTGGTCTCGCCCACCAGATTGACCAGTCTCGCCGCGCCTGCTGCTTTGATCTCTGTTGCCGGCTGACGATCTCCCGGACCGCCGAGCATCACTACCGGCAACTGCCAGTTCTCCGCTATCTGTTCTATCAACGCTTGCCATGAGGCATTGAACCAGTGCTTCTGTGGCCGGGTGGTAAAGGGACAGATTACCACGAATCCCTGCTTGAGCTGATGCTTTTCGATGAGCTGATCCGCATAGACCCGATCCTCATCGGAGAGTCCCACGTGCATCTCGAACCGATCCACCGGCAGACCCAGTTGCTCGGCCAGATAGAGGTACTCGGAGCCGATTCGCCTGGGCTCGCCCCCCTTCTCCACTGTGGCACTCATCAGGTATTGACTGCCCTCTCTGGAACCCAAACCGATCCGTTGAGTCGCATCTGAGAACCAGGTCAGCAGTCCGCTTTTCAGCAAACCTTGCACATCCAGGGCCAGGTCGTAGCCCTGCTCCCTTAACGAACGACGAAAGCTTGCCACCTCCCGCCAGAGAGCCAGCCAACGACGCTCTTTCCACAGAGTCTGCCATCTGGCTCTGGGCCAGATCACCACTTCATCCAATTCCGGATGGTGTTCCAACAGGGCTTTCGATTCTGGCTGGACCAGCCAGCTTATCCGGGCAGCGGGGTAGCGTTGTCGCAGGGCGTGGATCAGCGGTGAGGCGAACACGATATCCCCGATGGCGCTGAGGCGCACGATCAGAATCGACGGATTGTCATGCTCAGGGATCTTCACAGTGGATCTGGTGTTGGTTGTTGTTCGACTTCATTGGGCTCGGAGCCTGGAATGGCTTTCATTACAACCGGATATATTACAAGCAGCTTGGGGATTATGTTAGTGTTAGCCCTTGATGGAAGACCTGATTATTCTGCCATTCCCACGGAAGCCCGTATCCATGTACATGATTTACTGGATCCCGGCATTCGCCGGGATGACGAATATGGTTAAATCAGAGCTTCCTTATTTTTATAAATAACTTCAATGCTGAACACTGACATACCTGATCTGATCTATCTGGGCCGTAGTCGGCTGCATCGCAACCGTGCCAACCTGATCCAGACCTTACATACAGTGGCGGCATTGACCAAACTGGGTATCGACACCCGCCTCTATCTTCCCCCCTGGCATCGACCGGTGACCCCGCAACAACGCTGCGAGGAGATGGGTATCACCACCGAAATCGATATCCGTGCCAGCCAGTGGCTACATCGGCGCTGGCCGGTGTCTCTGTTTCCCCGCCTGCATAAGCGCATGCTTACCCGCGCGAAAGCGGTCTATGTACGATCCCCCGAGTTGAGCCTGGGACTCGCCTCCCAAGGAATCAGGCACCATTTCGAGGTGCATACCCTACAACCGATGGTGCAGCGAAACCAGTTGCCACAGGTGATCGAACTGCATCGTCAGGGGGTGATCGATCAACTGCTGCCGATCAGCCGCAGCGCGGCTGAGGCATTGATTGAAGCGGGTGCGGATGAACGGCGGATCCACATCAGCCCCTCCGGTGTTGAGCTTGAGGCCTTTCAAAGGCAGCCTGAACTCAACAGCCGTAACCTGGCCAACCCAAGGATCGTCTATCTCGGGCGTATCAGCAGAGACCGAGGCCTGGATGTTCTGACCCGCATTGCGCAAGCCGATCTGGGGCAGGTACTGCTGGTTGGCGATTGCGACGATCCGGTACCCGACCACCCGGCACTGCAGCACCGACCCAGTGTACCCCACCGGGAGGTGGCCAAACTCTACGGGGAGAGCGAGCTGGTGGTACTACCCTACCAGGCCGACCTGAGCCATGCGGACGGGATCAGCCCAATGAAGCTGTTCGAGGCGATGGCGGCGGGTAGGCCGATCATCGCCAGTGATATCCCACCGCTGCGGGAGATACTACAGCCGGGACGCAATGCTCTGCTGGCGGATCCTGCCGATCCGGATGCCTGGGTGCATCGGGTAGCTGAATTGAGAGATAATCCGCAGCTGGCCCGGCGTATTGCCCTGCAGGCCCGTGAAGATGCGGCAGCCTACAGTTGGCCGAACCGGGCGGCAGGCATTGCCAAAGCCATCGGTCTCGTATGATATAAAAAGACAACGATAAGAAAGACACAACAAAGACAAAACGCAGAAAACTATGTTGGAAGTCCTCAGCCCCTATTTCAAACCGAGCCGCCCAGCCGACTCGAGACTGCAGCAGGCCAGTGATTGGATTGGTGTGCTCGGGCTTTATATTTTCTCGTTTTTCAGTCTGTTGAGTATCGCTGGAGCCAACCTGGGGCTGGGGTTGATGCTGATCGGCCTGATCCTCTCGAGCGATGCCTGGCGACGCCTGCCAAGGCAGGCTCTGTTCTGGTCCTGTCTGCTGATCATCGCTTATATCGTCTACCGAGGCGCCGAAGCGATGGCCGAGATCCCACTCGACCACAAGACCCAGGCCAATCAGGCGCGGGACTGGGCGCTGCTGTTTCTGTTCTTTATCCCCGCCTGGTGGCTCAGTCAATCACCCAGGCGGATCCCGACGGCCCTGGGACTGATGCTGGCCGGCTTCACCTTAGGCATCCTCAGCGTGCTGGACGGGGACACCTTCAGTCAACTGCTCCAGGGGGAGCGTTCCGGCATGCACTTCGGCAAGCCGATCATCTTCGGCTTTGACTGTGCAGCGGTAATCCTTGGACTGATCGTGCTGGCAATTTACCGACTCAATCCTCAACTGAAACAGAACCATAGTCAGCAGATCGTACCGGTAGTACTGATTATTCTGGGCATACTCTTCTATACCCAGGGGCTGATCATCAGCCAGTCGCGCGGGGTCTGGCTGGCACTCTTCTTTGCCCTGCCCACCATCTTTCTGACCCTCAAGTTCACCCGCCAGAGCAAGAAACAGCCAAAGGTCTCCCTGTTGATACCCCTGGCAGCGGTGGGCCTGGTACTGGCACTGATCCTGGCTCTCAACTGGGATACCATTCAGGCCCGGGTCTCCACCGAGCAGACGGAGCTGGGCACCGTAGTCAGCGAGGGCCTGGATGAGGCCCCCCTCACCTCCTCCACCTATCGCTTGCATCTGTGGGAGTTCGGACTCAACAAATGGCTGGAACGCCCATTTACCGGTTGGGGACCGGGCACCACCCACGCCCTGGTGGAAGCAGAAAACAACCCCAACCTGAAGGACCACCGGGATATCGGCTTCGATCATCTGCACAATGCCTATCTGGAAGTGGTGTTTCAGCTCGGGTTGGTGGGCATCATGATCATCGCCCTGATCTGCGGCCTGATGATCTCGAAAATCATGGAAGCGTTTCGCCGCCAGCGGATATCGATCTACTTCCTCGCCTTTCTTTTCAGCAACTTCATGCTAATTGCGATCTATAGCCTGACCGATTTTCGCCATCTACACTGGAACTGGCGCTTCTACTGGCTGATAATCGCCGGCTGTGCCTATGCCTTTACCCTGATGACCTTCAGGCCACACCTGGAACGGCAAAACCGAAAACCCCAAGAGGCGTGATCGATGAGTGAAGACCAATCCATTGCCACCGGCCGCTGCCTGTGCGGTGCGGTAAGTTATCAGATCAAGGGAAACCTGGGAATTTTTCAATATTGCCACTGCTCCCGTTGCCGCAAGTTCACCGGCAGTGCCTTTGCCGCCAATCTGTTGGTCTCACCGAAGCAGTTTGAATGGCTGAGCGGCGAAGAACTGGTAGGACGCTACGAACTGACCGAGGCGAAACACTTTGCCACCGGCTTTTGCAAACAGTGCGGCTCCTCACTACCCTGGCGCTCACAGAGCGGCAAGGCGGTGGTCGTACCGGCCGGCACTCTGGATGAGGATCCGGGTATAAGGCCCTCGCAGAACGTTTTCTCCACCTCCGGTGCTGACTGGTACGAAGAACCCCACAAGCTGCCCCATTACGATACCCTGCCCGGCAAAAAATGAGTGACAGCAAGGTATTGCCTCCGGATCTCGCTGTGCTTGTATCACTCTCCGGAGAGGGGGGCGTGGAACGGATGGTGTTAAATCTGGTTAACGCCATCGCCGAACAGGGCACCCGAGTCGACCTACTGTTGATCAAGACTCGCAGCAAACACCTGGATATGCTCCACCCTCAAGTGAATCGCATCGATCTTGGCAGCAAGCATACCGCCACCAGCCTATGGCCGCTGCGCCACTACCTGAAACAGACCAAACCACCGGCACTGCTGGCAGCAAAAGATCGAGCCGGTCGCATGGCAGTCATCGCCAGGGCACTGGCCGGGTCCGAGAATACCCGATTGCTGATGCGACTGGGCACCAACCTGACAGCTGCACTGGCCCATAAATCCCCCTGGCGGATGCGTCTGCGACGCCTGCCGATCCGCCTGCTCTACCCGCATATCGACAGGATCATCGCTGTATCCGAAGGGGTTCGGCAGGATACTCTGGCGGTTTCGGGGATCGATCCGGAAAAGGTCAGTGTAGTGCGCAATCCGGTGATCACCCCGCAACTGCAGACAGCCGCGGAAGCACCAGTGCCTCACCCCTGGCTCGAAGATAGCAAAATACCGGTGATACTGGGCGCCGGACGACTGACTCTGCAGAAAGATTTTCAGACCCTGATCCAGGCCTTTGCGAGACTCAGGGAAAATCGCCCCTGCCGGCTGATCATCCTCGGCGACGGACGCCAGAAAGCCCCACTGCAGGAGTTGGCCGAAAACCTGGGTGTAACCGCAGACCTGGCCTTCCCCGGCTTCACCTCGAATCCTTACGCCTATATGAAACGTGCACAGCTGTTTGTTCTCTCATCCCGCTGGGAGGGTTCACCAAACGTTCTCACCGAGGCGATGGCACTGGGGGTACCGGTGGTCTCCACCAACTGCCCCAGCGGTCCGAATGAAATCCTGGATCAGGGCCGAATCGCACCACTCGTGCCGGTTGGCGACCACCAGGCTTTAGGCAAGGCAATGCAGGAAGTTCTCGACTCTCCACCAGAGGCTGACCGGCTACGTGACGCTGTTGCGGACTACCGTGCAGAGGTCAGCGCCAGTCACTATTTAAAACTGATCGGTTGACACCATGCTGCTTTCCATCAAATACAATTTTCTCTTCGTACACATCGCCAAGACCGGAGGCACAAGCGTCAGATCGGCGCTGCAGCCCCTGCGCTGGCGTGACCCCTGGTACTACCCGATGTTTCTCTGCTCCCGCTTCAGCCATCTGAGTGGACACCGCATCGGTACGAAGTTTCCCCGTCATTCAAGAATTGTCGCCGCCAAGGAACTGTTACCCGAAGAGTTCTTCAACAATCTGTTCAAGTTCGCCATTGTGCGTAACCCCTGGGATCTGCAGGTCAGCTCCTACCACCACATCCGCCGAGAGCGTCCCCATCTGATCTCCCATATCGAGGACTTCGACCATTTCATCCGTTGGAAACTCGACCCGGAACGGCCCTATCAATACCATGTGGACACCTCCATCCAATCCCAGCTCGACTACCTGATCGACCTGCAGGGGAAGATCCAGGTGGATTTCATCGGCCACTACGAAAATCTGGCGGAAGATTTCAAAACGATCACAACACAGCTCAAGATCGATGGCATCAGTCTGCCTCACAAACGCCGGGCAAAAGATCGTTCAAAGGATTATCGGGAATACTACACAGACGATCTGGCGGAATTGGTGGGCGACCACTTCAAGCGTGACATTGAGGCGTTTGGTTACCATTTCGACTCCGAGTAGGTTTTGTCCGACAAAGCCGTTGTTATTTTCTTTTTATAAGTCCGCAATTGCTTTGATGCGCTCGAGCACTACGGGTAGCCGCGACTGGCTGGCGTCTGAAGCTCGCACCTCATCCACCACTTCAGGTCGACCATCGATAATAGCCACTACATCTTCGATGTCGTGACTCAATACATAGTCATTATCGCCACGTCCGTCGAATGCAGCCAACTTAGTTGCAAGAAAATAGGGACTGGTGACGACATGAATTGATGTTCCCGAGGGTAAGGAGACAACCACAGAATTCTGCCGCGCCTGCTCGTACCATTCGTTACCGAACCCCAGAATCTCAGGATTGGTCGGCATAACATCCAGCAGGACACCGTCGTTCAACTGGAGCACCCGGTGCCTGGTCTTCAGAGAACCCTAGTTCACGTAGCCTCTCAGACAATCGGTAGTACTCCCCGTGTGTCGCTACCTGGGTCAGCACATCAACGTCTTGCGTAGAGCGAACTGGAGGAGCTGCTGTGTCGGTTAGTAGTAAACCGGTAGCACATCCACCTACGAAAACCATTTTGTCTGCCAATGGTCCGAGTCGAGCGACAGCGAGCTCCAATAACTCAATATTTGGGTTGGATATGCGATGCATAGTGATCCAGTAGTTGGTCCAGCCGATCTGAAGCCACCTTTTGTTCGCGCGCCCGCCCGCCTCGGATAGAATCTATCAATGCCAAAAATTCGTAGAGTCCTTCGTCTCGCAAAGCAGCAGCCGGTGCGGTTTTATATAGGGGAGAGAAGGACATACCTCGTGCCTCCCCGTCGGGATGCGGCCATACAGGAATAGGCTCACTATCCGACACAAAGAGGCCTTGGAGGAACGGAGAAGCGTAACCGGTAGGTATTCCTCGCGTGATTTCCCCACGCTCAGGTACGAACACATATTTCAATCCATAAATCAGAAACTCGCGTAGGTTACGGACATTCGGATTAATCTGACGGTAGTGCTTCGTTCCCAACCGAGAGGCTAGAGCTCGCTTCACTGCAGAGTGTAGTTGAGATGAGCTCATCTCAAGTTCATAAGCCAAAGAGGCGTACGTCCATTGACTCCCACCCATGCATAGCATCTTTAGCATTACAACGATGTCTTGAGGTTTGAGGTTCATAAAGCATTCTTTGTTCTAGATTCTAGAATAGAGAATACAATATTTCTGAGAAAGGTCAAATTACCTGTACCAAGCAGAAGATTGAGCTAATAGAACAACCTAAATTGCAGCAAACGATCTACAACACTAAGCAGCCTAAAGAGTAGAAAAGAATTCAAGCTTCTAATCTAATCCCAAAGCCCGCAAGTAATTGGCAACACTGTTCTCGAGCGTATAAGGCGCGGCAGCCGCCTGCAGCTGCTCTGCCGACAAAGGATTATCAAGCTGCCTGGCCATGGCTTCGGCCAACCCTTCAACATCTCCAGGCGCTGCCAAAGGCTCACCCGGCAGATCGCCCAGCAGCTCTTCGGGACCACTCGGGCAACTGGTGGAAGCCACCGGTGTCCCGGCAGCAAGGGCCTCAACCAGCACAGCCCCCAGGCCCTCCCATAAAGAGGAGAGCACAAACAGTGCAGAGGCCTTCATGTAGGGATAGGGGCTATCCACAAAGCCGGGCAGTGAGACCCGCTGCTCCAGGCCCAGCTTTTTTACTTCGGCTTCAAGTCGCTCACGTGCACGCCCTTCACCAACGATCATCAGCCGGCAGTCATATCGATCCTTGAGCCGGGCGAAAGCACGGATCAGGGTGGTGAAATCCTTGCGGCGACAGAGCTCTCCCACCCCGAGGATCACTCTGGGTTGCCCCGGTTTGAACCAGGGGTGATCAAGCGGCTGGTTGAGGCGCTGATAAAATCTTGGGGTGATGATCGGGCTGGGCACCACCTGAATACGCGACCGCTCGATACCGATGTAGTCGGCAAAATCATCCGCCGCACCATGAGAAGGGACCAGAATGGTGTCCGCATGACGATAGAGGTAGCGCATGGAGTTGCGCTGCACGAAACGATCGAAGCGACTGCGGCTGGCAAGATTCTTACTCACGGTGGTGCCACTGCGTACCGCCACCCGGGCACGATTCCCACTCAGGGCATTGGCCAGCAGGGCGGTACGATTGACCCGGTCCTTGTCGGAGAGCAGTACCTCAGGGCGGTACTTTTTCAGATAACGAACCAGCTCCGGCAGGGCAGGATAGACATGCTTGGCTTTGAACTCTACCACCCGCAGGTTCTCCGGCAAGGGGTGATTCAGCTCCGGTCCATGATTGTGGATCTTCAACAGGTCGACCTGATAACCCGCTTCGGCCATGCCTGGCAGCAGGTTTTTTGCCAGCCGGTCCACACCGCTATGGCCGGAGGTGGCAAGAAAGCAGGCGATCCGGCGGGACTCAGTCATCGGCGGCAACCGGAGCTGCCAGATCGAAGGCGGCGAGATAGCTTCTGGCGCTTCGTTCGAGTGTGTACTCACTAACTGCTGCCCGCAGCTTTTCAGGATCAGGCGGGTCATTCAGTGTCTGCAACATCGCCCTGGCCAGGCCATCCACATCCCCCACTTCCACCAAGGGTGCCACTTCACCCGCACGGGTGATCTCGAAGGGACCGGAGGGGCAGTCGGTGCTGACCGAGGGGGTGCCCAGGGCCAGCGCTTCGGTAAGCACATTGGGTGACCCTTCCCACAGGGAGGAGAGCACGAACAGCCCGGCATGTTTCAGGTAGACATAGGGGTTGTCGACAAAACCGGCGAGACGAAAATCGTCCTCAATAGCCAACTCCCCGGCGAGCTGTTTCAGCTGTGCCTCTTTATTGCCCTGACCAAGAATCATCAGGCGGCAGGGCTGCTGCTGCCTCACCTGGGCAAAGGCGCGTAACAGGGTGGGAAAATCTTTTTGCCGACGCAGTCCACCGATACCGAGTATCACAGGCGGTTGATCTTCAGCCAGCCAGGCGTCTGGCAGCTCAGCCTGGGACTGCTCATAGAGCTCCGGGGTGATGGTGGGATTCTTGATCACATTGATGCGTTCCGCCGGGATACCGCTCAACATCATCACTTCATCCGCAACCCCCTGGGAGACGGCGACCACCCCATCGGTCTGATTGAACAGCTTGACCAGATTGCGGGTCTTCAGCCAACGACGCAGCCAGCCCATGCCCCGGGCCTTCATGCGGGAGACCAGGGCCGTGCCCGGGCGCAGGTAGAAGCGTGTCTTGCCATTGTGCTGTTGCCGCGCCTGCATGGCGATCTCGTCATCCCGGGTCTTTGCCGTCAGCAGGATGTCGGGATCGTTCTGTTGCAGATAGTCGAGCAGCCTGGGCAGAGAGTCGCTCTGTTTGGCCACCGGAAACTTGATCACCCGAACGCTCTCGGGCAACAGATGGAGGTAGGGGGCATTGCTGTTTTTGATGATGAAATCAACTTTCACCCCAATCAATGACAAACCTCTGGCGATGTTGACCATCATGCGCTCGACGCCGCCGTCACCGAACTTCAGAATGAACAGACAGACGTGGGGAACGGGATTGGTTGAATCGGGCATGGGTGTTACTAATCCGGATAGCGCCATCAGCAGACAACAGTTGTATTAAGACAGCCTGGGCCTGGCCCATAATGGCAGTTAGTACAATCAATGGATTTTGGTGGGGCTGGGCCCCACCCTACAGCCTTAATCCTACAGTAGGGTGGGGCGAGCCCCACCAGATGCGGCTTAAGTACGCGCCATTCAGCTTATGCCTGTCCTGTAAGGAGGGGATGATATCACCTTTCCGATCTGGACACAGGCAAGTTCAGGTATAGAGACCTATTTCCGAATGCACTCAGCACAGATGCTTTGATAGAGTTCCGCATCCGCCTCACTGAAACAACATGCGATGATGCGTTGGAAATGTTCCTGCCAGGCCTGCATCACCGACAGAGCGATCTCAGCCGCCTCAGACTTGGGATAACCATAGACTCCTGTGCTGATGCCGGGGAAAGCAATCTGCTGCAGCTTATGCTCCGACGCCAGGGCAAGACTGTTTTCGTAACAGGCCCGAAGCAGTTTCGGCTCACCCAGAGTGCCGCCCTGCCAAATCGGCCCAACCGTATGTATCACCCATTTGGCAGGCAGCTTGTAGCCGGGCGTCAGTTTCGCCTCGCCTACCTGGCAGCCGCCGAGGGTACGGCAGTAGTCGAGCAACTCCCCACCGGCAGCCCGGTGGATGGCCCCATCCACGCCTCCACCACCGAGCAGCGTTGAGTTGGCGGCATTGACAATAACATCGACTTCCAGCCGGGTGATATCTGCCGTTACAATGTGTATCTGACCCATAACCAATAGTATATGCAGAATCCCTGAGTGCTCTCCATTCGGGTAGAATCCTTAAATCCTACAGATCACAACACCACCTCATGTCCTATTCAACACTCAATCTGTTACTGCTGCTGATGCTGGTGGCCTGGTTCTGGCGGGACAGTCTCAAAGTCAGAGAGGTCGCTATCCGGATCAGCCGCAGCAGTTGCCAGAGTCATGGGGTACAGTTTCTCGATCAGACGGTGGCGTTGCACCGGTTGGGAATCCGCTGGCTGCGCAGCGGCCCGAAACTGCGCCGAGTCTACGCCTTTGATTACAGCCTGGAGGGTTCAGGCCGCCGGACCGGCTATCTGGTGATGCTGGGAATCCACAATGTGAGTCTGCACATGGATATCCCTCAGCCGCCACAACCCCCTGCCGAATCATCGCAGCAGCAGGATTGAGCTATTTGACAACCTTCAGCGCCGGACGGCTGCTGGGCGGCTTGGGATCCGGATCGTCTTCCGGTTCGCTGTCGGTATCCACTTCCTCTTCCGGAAACAGCATGCCCTGGCCGTTCTCCTTGGCGTAGATCCCCATCACCGCTCCGGGGGGAATGAGAATCTCTTCCGCAACACCCCTGAAGCGGGCACTGAAACTGATCCAGTCGTTACCCAACTCCAATCCAGACACCGCGGATGGGTCCACATTGAGAATGATGCGTCCGTTTTCGACGAACTGCATCGGCACCACCGCCCCCTGATACTCCGCATTGACCATCAGATAGGGGGTTTTGCCATTATCCACCAACCACTCGTAGAGGGCCCGGATCAGATAGGGACGATTGGATGTCATCTCTGACATGAATCAGCCACGCATTTCCTGTTCGGCTTCAGACAGGCTCTTGGTGAAAGACTCTTTCTCAAACAAGCGCTTGGAGTATTCATGCAAGCCCTTGGCACTGGCCGGAATCTCAATGCCCATCTCAGGCAGGCGCCACAGCAGCGGTGCGATGGCACAATCTACCAGAGAGAACTCATCACTCATGAAGAAGGGCTTGGCGCCAAACACCGGAGCCGTGGAGATCAGGCTCTCACGTAACTCTTTGCGCGCCTTTGCCGCCTCTTTCTTGCCACTCATAATGATATCCAGCTGACGATACCAGTCAGTCTCGACCCGATACATCAGCAAGCGCGATGTGGAACGAGAGACAGGATCGACCGGTAACAGGGGCGGATGGGGAAACCGCTCATCCAGATACTCCATGATGATACGGGACTCGTACAACTTGAGATCCCGGTCCACCAGGGTAGGTAGGGTTCCGTAGGGATTCAGCTCCATCACCTCTTCGGGCACGTTCAGTGGATCGATATCCTCCACTTCGTAGGTGATGTTTTTTTCCGCCAACACCATCCTGACCCGGTGGCAATAAGGGTCCGTCGGATCCGAATAGAGGGTCATCACTGAGCGTTTATTCGCAACTGCTGCCATTTATTGCCTCTCTGCAAAACATCTGACACGCCATCAACCATTGGATTTTGTGCCGGACAAATAGTTTTCACATAAAAAAAGGCGCACAGTATAACGCAACTGTGCGCCTTTTTGTCAGCTAAACACCAATGAGTGCTAGTGAACGTCCTTCCAGTACTCCTTTTTGAGCAGGTAGGACAACACGAAGAACACCGCGATGAACAGCAACACCCAGACACCCAGGCGCTTTCTCTCCATCTGAATCGGCTCACCGATGTAGCTCAGGAAGGCGGTAATATCACGGGCAACCTGATCGAACTCTTCAGGGCTCATGGTGCCTTCGCTGGCCTGTTCCAGCCGCTCCAGCTCTTCGGATTCGACACCGTCGTGTGTGACGGTCTTGTAGACTGCCTTCTGATCACCCTGCAGCTGCCACAGCACATTGGGCATGCCCACATCGGGGAAGACCCGGTTGTTGACACCGAATGGGCGCTTCTCATCCAGGTAGAAGCCACGCAGGTAGGTGTAGAGCCAGTCCACGCCACGGGCACGGGCGATAACACTCAGATCGGGTGGCGGACTACCGAACCACTCAGTACCTTTCTCAGCGGTCATGGCGATGTTCATGGTGTCACCGATCTTGTCGGTGGTGAACATCAGGTTATCGATGACCTCCTGCTCGGTCAGGCCCAGATCCTTCGCCATACGGTTATAGCGTTGGTACTTGGCCGAGTGACAGCTCAGGCAGTAGTTCATGAAGTACTTGGCACCACGCTGCAGGGAGGCCTGATCGCTCAGATCGATGTCCGCGTCGTCCAGCGGCACACCGCCACCGGCTGCCAGCCCGAGCATCGGGGTCACGGCTAATAAGAATGCAACAATCAGCTTTTTCATTCGGTCACCCTCTCTGGCACGGGTTTGGTATTGTCCATCTTGCTGTAGATCGGCATCAGCAGGAAGAAGGCGAAGTAGTAGATGGTGCCGATCTGCGCCAACAGCTTGTAGAGGTCAGTGGTCGGCTGAGTACCCAGATAGCCCAGCAGGATGAAGTTGACCACGAAGATCCACAGCATCGCTTTATAGAGGGTACCTTTGTAACGAATCGACTTGACCGGGCTGCGATCCAGCCAGGGCAGGAAGAACATGATCAGGATCGAGGCAAACATCGCCACCACACCCGGGAAGGCCGAACCGGCAATCGAGGGCACGGCACGCAGAATCGCGTAGAACGGGGTGAAGTACCACACCGGCGCGATATGCTCAGGGGTCTTCAGCGGGTTGGCCGGTTCGAAGTTTGGATGCTCGATGAAGTAGCCACCCATCTCCGGCGCGAAGAAGACCACCGCCGCGAAGATGAACAGGAATCCGGCAACACCGGCAATATCTTTCACCGTGTAGTAGGGGTGAAATGGAATACCGTCGGCAGGCGCTTTGTCAGACCAGCGGTTGCCCTTGGGCCCCTTCTTGATCTCCACACCGTCAGGGTTGTTGGAACCGACTTTATGGAGTGCAACGATGTGGATGAACACCAGTGCGGCCAATATGAAAGGCAGCAGGAAGTGCAGCGCAAAGAAGCGGTTCAGGGTTGCATCGGAGATAACATAGTCACCACGCACCCAGACACCCAGATCCGGACCGATCACCGGTACCGCAGAGAACAGGTTGACGATAACCTGGGCGCCCCAGTAGGACATCTGACCCCAGGGCAGCAGATAACCGAAGAAAGCGGTCGCCATCATCGCCAGGTAAATGATCACACCGATGATCCACAGCAGCTCTCTAGGCTTACGGTATGAACCGTACATCAGACCACGGAACATGTGCAGATAGATCACCACGAAGAAGGCTGATGCACCGGTTGAGTGCATGTAACGAATCAACCAGCCCCAGTCCACATCACGCATGATATATTCCACAGAACCGAACGCCAGTTCCGCATCCGGCTTGTAGTTCATTGCCAGCCAAACACCGGTGAGGATCTGAATGACCAGTACCAGCAGGGCGAGTGAACCCATGAAGTACCAGAAGTTGAAGTTCTTGGGGGCATAGTATTGCGCCAGGTGCTCGTTCCAGACCTTGGTCGCTGGATAGCGGTCGTCTATCCAAGTCATAAAATTCTTCATCATACTCATGAGGTTGAACCTCCGTCGGCACCGACCAGAATCTTCGTCTCAGAGAGATACTGGTAAGGGGGAATTTCCAGGTTTTTCGGTGCGGGCACACCGGCGTA
The DNA here is from genome assembly GCA_022360905.1 of Chromatiales bacterium. Lineage (GTDB taxonomy): Bacteria > Pseudomonadota > Gammaproteobacteria > Chromatiales > Chromatiaceae > Thiodiazotropha. The sequence goes on along the minus strand of JAKSBX010000279.1, from coordinate 39,527 downwards.
GACACGACCAGCCAGGTCGAATCGCGAACCGTGGCAAGGACAGAAGAAGCCACCTTTCCAATCAGCGCCGAGATCCTCGGGAGCCACTTCAGGACGGTAGGTGGGAGAACAACCCAAATGAGTACAGATACCCACGGCAACAAGATACGTCTCATTGACGGCGCGAGTCGGGTTTTTGCAGTAGTCGGGCTGCTGTCCGGTATCGTCGGAGTTGGGATCGAGCAGAACACCATCCAGCGTCGGCAGATCAGCAAGGTTCTTATCGGTACGATGAACGATCCAAACCGGCTTTCCGCGCCATTTCACCCGCATCAGCTGCCCAGCTTCGAGCTTGCCGATATCGGCCTCAACCGGCGCACCTGCCGCCTTGGCCTTCTCACTGGGGGCCCAGGCCGCCAGAAATGGATAGATCACGAAACCGGCACCAACCGCTCCGACCGCACTGGTAGCAAGCGTAAGGGTACGCCGCTTCTTTAAATCAACGCCATCTGCGCTCATAACTTTATGGACTCCCCGGATACTGTCATGAGCCTTCGAAGCCGTAGTGGCCCCTTCCCAGCCCATATTTTCAGGACATTAGAATATACTTACATAAAACAATGAAAATTAACCGCGCATTCTCCACAATGTGACCATGTTGGTCAAGGCGCATTCACATGGCGAAGATAAAAAAATCAGTGTAAAGCCACTCAATTTAAACTGGATTTTCGATCTCGCAAAAACGCCATTCTAGCTGATACCGCTCGGCCAAATGACGGCCTAACGCCTCAACCCCATAGCGTTCCGTTGCATGGTGACCTGCGGCAAAATAGTGGATATCCAACTCTCTGGCCTGGTGTACCGTAGACTCGGAGACCTCCCCGGAGATATAAGCATCCAGCCCCAGAGCAGCGGCCTGGTCAATATAACCCTGGGCCGCCCCGGTGCACCACCCAATACGTCTGATCTGCGGCCGATCGGCACCGATATGCAGTGGCTCCCTGCCCAGCACCTTGGCAAGCTTTGCAGACACGCCTGGCGGTGATTGGGGTTCAGCGAACTCTGCCGTCCAGACCAGACCCTGGCCGGCGGTTGAAGCTGCGGCCTGGGGTAAACCAAGCCGATTACCCAGCTGGCGGTTGTTGCCAAACTCCGCATGGGCATCCAGCGGCAGATGATAGGCCAGCAGGCTGATCCCCTGACGATAAAGGCTGGCGATCCGCAGCCCCTTAATCCCCCTTAACGGCTGCGGCTCCCCCTTCCAAAAATAGCCATGATGAACCAGCAAGGCATCAGCCCCCCAAGCCGCCGCCTCGTCGATCAGCGCCTGGCAGGCAGTCACCCCCACCATCAGCTTGCTGACCACAGCCCCGGCCTCAACCTGGACGCCATTCGGGCAGTAGTCATCGAATGTATCCGCTGCCAGTATTTGGTTACAGTAGTTTTCAAGCGTTATCAGTTCAATCATGTTATGTTTGCCTGCTATGGGATACTCGGGCTTGGTATGTTCTGGCCGAAGGGAGCATCATCCAGCCAAATTGAAACTTTTTCTCGTCAGTCAACTCAATCTAAACTTTTTCAGAGCTACCAGAAGTAACGTTTTTTACCACACTAGATTATCCGATGCGTATGCAAAGACTGCTATCACTACTACTCACGGCCTTAACCGCCGGTCTGGCCGGGGCCATTGTTGTTCTGTTTTTGATGCCTGAACGCATACTAACACCGCAAACGCCAAGCCCATCCAAAACAACAACCAACCAGCCGAGTATCGAGCTTCCCAGGGAGTCAGGCCCGGTTTCTTATGCGGATGCGGTCGATAGAGCCGCCCCTTCGGTGGTCAATATCTTCTCCACAAAAATCACCACCGAATCCCAGGCAATGCGTTTCAAGGATCCGATTCTACAGCACCTGTTCGGCAGCATATTGCCGGAAAAGACTCGTCAACGCCTGGATACCAGCCTCGGCTCCGGGGTTATCATCTCGGAAGATGGCTACATGCTGACCAACCACCATGTAATCGACGGCGCCGATGAGATCAAGGTGGTGCTGGCCAATGGCCAGAGCGTCAGTGTCAGTGTGGTCGGCAGTGATGCGGAATCCGATGTGGCCGTACTGAAAATCAATAGCGACGAACCCCTGCAGCCGATACCGGTCGGCCACTCCAGCACCCAGCAGGTAGGGGATGTGGTCCTCGCCATCGGCAATCCGTTCGGCGTGGGACAGACCGTCACCATGGGCATTATCAGCGCCACCGGCCGATCGCGACTGGGTATCAGTACCTTTGAGAACTTCATACAAACCGATGCGGCGATCAATCCGGGCAACTCCGGTGGCGCTCTGGTCAACGGCCATGGAGAGTTGATCGGCATCAACACCGCTATCTTCTCCCGGACCGGCGGTTCCCACGGGATCGGGTTTGCCATCCCCTTCGATCTGGCCCAGGGCATCATGCAGCAGCTGATCAGCACCGGGCATGTGGTGCGGGGTTGGATCGGCATCCAGGGCCAGGATGTCAGCAAAAAACTGGCCGAGGCCTTTGGCCTGCACATCGAAGATGGTGTGCTGGTAACCGGGGTACTGGAGAACGGTCCAGCGAGCAAGGCAGGACTACGCCCCGGCGACGTAATCACCAGCATCAACGAGATCCAACTCAACAACTCCCAGGATCTGATGCAGCACATTGCCGGTATGCCACCCGGCACCGAACTGATGATCGGTGGCTGGCGTGGTAGTGACGCCTTCAGCCTGAAAACCGTATCCGGAGAACGCCCGGCATTCGACAAGTAAAAAATGTCCCTTGATGCAGCAGCCGAAACAGACCCGGCTGCTACCCTCCCCTTGCCTGCCCCCCTCTATCACCCGTTAATCATCGGGTTTCAGATAACGCCTGTCTGGCTATACTGAAACCAAGGCCTGTCAACCGAGTCCGTTGCACTTCAGTGCAACCGTCCGGCGCGACAAATGAGGTTCTCGAGACAGAGAAGAAATCCAATAAGGAGCTGTTTCATGAAACAAGCCGAAGAGATCGAGAAAATTATCGATACTGTCGGCAAGACCCTGCAAACCCAGCTCTCGCCGACCGAAAGAAGCCGTCTTCACCAGGCGCTGATCAAATCCCTCGATACCTCTGAGGGAGGTATTCGACCGGAAACCAAGCAGGTCACCATACTGCTCTCCGACCTGAGAGGCTTCACCGCACTCTCCGAACACTATCAACCCGATATCATTATCGAGATTCTGAATTTCTACTTCGCCCGCATGTGCGAGATTATCTTCCGCTTTGGCGGCACCATCGATAAGTTCATGGGGGACTCCATCATGGCCCTATTCGGACTCTCGGAACAGCGGGAGGACGACCTGGAGCGCGCCATAGCCTGCGCCGTGGAGATGCAACGCAGCATGCAGAGCATCAACAGCGAAAACGTACAACATGGGCACCCCCGGCTGTTCATGGGCATTGGCATCAATACCGGCGAGGTGGTTGCCGGCAACCTGGGTTCGGAGCTGCACCACGAGTACACGGTAATCGGCGATGAGGTTAACCTCGCCTCACGCATCGAGGCTTACAGCCTGAGAGGCCAGATACTGCTCAGCGAACACTCCCGGGAGCTGGCGAAAGACTATATCGAGTGTGAAAAGCCGAATCAGGTACTGGTCAAAGGTAAACAGACTCCGGTCAATCTCTACGAACTGATCTCCACCAGCCGCCCGAGATTCCTCGAAGTCCCGCGGGTAGAGTCCCGTAAAAGCCCACGTATCGAGGTCGATTTTCCATTGACTTTTCAAACTCTTAAAAACAAAGCTGTGTCTGAGACAAGTTATGCCGGGCGGGCCATCGACCTGAGTTATTACGGGCTGCAGGCGCGCCTGCCGATTGAGCTGCAGACCCTGTCGGACATCAGGATCACGCTCTATACCTCGATGATGAGCGAGCAGAGCAGCCACATCTACGCAAAAATTCTCGACAATGAGAAAAATGGTGAGGACTGGCTCTGCCGGATGGAGTTTACCGGCATCGACGAAGCGGGTCAGAGTGCCATCAAGCAGTACATCGACCAGGCGGTGAGTCGCCGCTGATTGACTCTCAATTGAGTCAGTTTTTTACAAATACTCCCGTTTTCCATCCAATTTCGTTATCATCTCCTGTCTTTTTCGTCAGAAACCCTGGGGTTGGGTGGATTTCAGCCGGACAGCGTGCTCCCACGCCTGTCGGTTTCCTTACCCAACCTGGCTCTAAAACCGGATTTCAGGCCGATACCGAATGACGCTTGCTTTATAGAGTATGAAACCGCAAATGAACGCGAATCACCGCAAAATGCCGCAAACAGCTTTAACGATACGGCTTCTATTTGCGTTGATTCGCGGCGATTGGCGTTTATTTGCGGATAATCTCGTAATAATGGTTTGCTACACCACAAAAGCTGCGGTGCGAGTGTACGCAAGCGAGTGCCATTCAGGCCTACACCCTTTAATAGACACAGGTAGTAGACCCAGGGCTGATTCAATCTACAGTAGGGCCTGTTAAAACCGGCCATCCGAGACAACCATGGATAAATTGATCATTCGCGGGGGTACACCCCTATCGGGGGAGGTACGGATTGCCGGCGCCAAAAACGCGGCTCTGCCGATTCTGGCGGCCACTCTGCTGTCTGAAACCTCGATGCGGGTCGGCAATGTACCCCACCTGCAGGACATCACCACCACCATGGAGCTGCTGGGTGGCATGGGCGTCAGCCTGATGGTGGATGAAAAAATGGGCATCGAGGTGGATGCCAACACCATTAAAGAATTCAATGCACCCTACGAGCTGGTCAAGACCATGCGTGCGTCGATCCTGGTGCTGGGGCCGATGCTATCCCGCTTCGGCCAGGCCGATGTCTCCCTGCCTGGCGGTTGTGCCATCGGATCCCGCCCGGTGAATCTGCATATCGACGGCCTGAGGGCGATGGGCGCCGATATCGATGTGGAGAACGGCTACATACGATCCCGCTGCAAACGACTGCACGGAGCCCGTATCGTGATGGACATGGTAACGGTGACCGGTACGGAGAATCTGATGATGGCCGCCGCGCTGGCGAAAGGCACCAGTCTGATCGAAAACGCCGCACGTGAACCTGAAGTGGTCGACCTGGCCGAGTGCCTCAACCTGATGGGCGCGAAGATTACCGGCGCCGGATCGCCAACCATTACCATCGAAGGTGTGGACAGCCTGCGGGGCACCGAATACAACGTACTGCCCGACCGGATCGAAACCGGCACTTTCCTGGTTGCCGCGGCCATCTCCAGAGGCAAAATCAAAGTACGCGATACTCGCCCCGAACTGGTGGATGCCGTGCTGCAGAAACTGCGCGAGGCGGGTGCGGTAATCGAGACCGGTGAGGACTGGATCAGCCTCGATATGCAGGGCAATCGCCCACAGGCCGTGGATGTCTATACCGCCCCCTACCCGGCGTTCCCCACCGATATGCAGGCCCAGTTCACCGCACTGAACTCCGTCGCAGAAGGGGTGGGAATCGTCACCGAAACCATATTTGAAAACCGCTTCATGCACGTCCATGAACTGCAGCGCATGGGCGCCCAGATCAAGCTCGAGGGCAATACGGCGATCTGCACCGGTTCGGAAAACCTGACCGGCGCACCGGTGATGGCCACCGACCTGCGCGCTTCCGCCAGCCTGGTACTGGCCGGACTGATCGCCGAAGGCGAGACTCTGGTCGACCGGATCTACCACATCGACCGGGGATACCAGAATATCGAAGAGAAGCTGGCCGGCCTGGGAGGCGAGATACGGCGTATCCCGAGCTAGTGGTCTTAAAAAACCGGGAAACCGCAGAATAATAGCCGCTTCCCGGATCCCTTAGGCTTCGTCATTTGTTATCCTTGCAGCTTCCAAGCTGTGCTAAACCTGAACCAACCATGAAATTTGACGCACCCATAACCATCGCCCTGTCGAAAGGCCGCATCTTCAACCAGAGTCTGCCGCTGCTGGCCCATGCCGGGATCGAGCCGGCCGATGACCCGGAGAAGAGCCGCAAGCTGATTCTCGACACCAATCATGAGCAGGTTAAGCTGGTGATCATTCGCGCCACCGACGTACCCACCTACGTGGAGTATGGTGCAGCGGATCTCGGCATCGCCGGTAAGGATGTGCTGCTCGAGCATGGGGGTGAGGGTCTCTATGAACCTCTGGATCTGAATATCGCCCGCTGCCGCATGATGACCGCCGGTTACCCAGACGCGGTGGAACAGAAAGGTCGCCTGCGGGTGGCCACCAAGTATGTCAAAAGTGCACAACGCTATTTTGCCGCCAAGGGTGAACAGGTTGAGATCATCAAGCTCTATGGCTCCATGGAGCTGGCGCCCATCGTCGGATTGGCGGATATCATTGTCGACCTGGTGGAGAGCGGCAATACTCTGAAGGCGAATGGACTGGTGCCGCTTGAGCATATCACCGATATCAGCTCCAGACTGGTGGTCAACAAAGCCTCCTGGAAGATGAAGCACAGCCTGATCATGCAGCTGATCGAAGCCTTCCGCGAAGCAGTTAAGAAATAGCCCCAGCCATTCCGCTATTATTGGCGGGCAGATTCACTGAAACACCGGTCTCCCGATGGAGCCGGACTATCCATTTAGAGAACTTGAAGATGAGCGACATACGCAAACTGTCGACCAGCAACGACGACTTCCAGCAGCAGCTCGACGCCCTGCTCGCCTGGGAATCGGTCTCCGACACCGGTGTTAACGATACGGTCAACCAGATCATTCAGGATATCCGCCAACGGGGTAATGAGGCGCTTCTGGAATTCACCCATCGCTTCGATCGCTGGCAGGCAAACAGCGCTGATGATCTGCAGATTCCCCTGAGTCGACTGCAACAGGCCTGGGAGTCGATTCCCGAGGCACAGCAGAAGGCACTGCAGCTCTCGGCCGATCGTATCCGTGCCTATGCGGAACGTCAGCGGATGGACTCCTGGTCCTACACCGAGGCGGACGGCACCCTGCTGGGTCAACAGGTGACCCCGCTGGACCGGGTTGGGCTGTATGTGCCTGGCGGCAAAGCGGCCTACCCGTCATCGGTGTTGATGAATGCCATCCCGGCCAAGGTTGCCGGGGTCGATGAGCTGATCATGGTGGTCCCCACTCCTGACGGTGAACTCAACGAACTGGTGTTGGCAGCCGCCCATGTCTCCGCAGTCGACAAGGTATTTGCCGTGGGTGGTGCTCAGGCTGTGGCGGCCTTGGCTTACGGCACAGAAACCGTGCCTCCGGTGGATAAAATCGTCGGTCCGGGAAATATCTATGTAGCAACTGCCAAGCGGGCCGTGTTCGGCCAGGTCGGCATCGACATGGTGGCCGGCCCTTCCGAAATCCTCATTGTCTGCGACGGTGAGACCGATCCTGACTGGATCGCCATGGATCTCTTCTCCCAGGCGGAGCACGATGAAGACGCCCAATCAATCCTACTCTGCCCCGACGGCGGCTACCTGAAACAGGTGGAAGCCAGCATCGACCGACTGCTGCCGACCATGGAACGCCAAGAGATCATCGCCACCGCACTGCGTGTGCGCGGCGCACTGATCGAGGTCAAGGATATGGAGGAAGCGGTGAGCGTGGCCAACCACATCGCCCCGGAGCATCTGGAACTCTCGGTGGCCAATCCACAGGAAATGGCCAAAAGCATCCGTCACGCCGGCGCCATCTTCATGGGCCGACACACCGCTGAAGCCATGGGCGACTACTGCGCCGGGCCCAACCATGTGTTGCCCACATCCCGCACGGCGCGATTCTCTTCGCCTTTGGGAGTATACGATTTCCAGAAGCGCTCCAGCCTGATCATGGCCTCCCCGGATGGGGCCGACACACTGGCAAGAACCTCCTCGGTGATGGCCCGTGGCGAGGGGCTGACCGCCCACGCCCGATCGGCCGAATACCGCTTCAAGGCTGACAAGGATTAATCAGCATGAACCCCTACTGGAGCCCAGGCATCGATAAGCTCTCCCCCTATGTTCCGGGGGAGCAGCCCAAGCTTGCGCGACTGGTCAAACTGAATACCAACGAGAATCCCTATGCCCCCTCACCCAAAGTGATCGAGGCGATCCGTGAAGAGGCGGGGGAGAGTCTGCGGCGCTACCCCCAGGCGGACTCCGCCGAACTGCGTGAGGTGGCAGCGGAGTACTATGGCCTGCAACCCGACCAGGTGTTTGTCGGCAATGGTTCCGACGAGGTTCTGGCCCACGCCTTCTTCGCCTTGTTCCAGCAACCGAAGCCGCTGCTGTTTCCCGACATCAGTTACAGCTTCTACCCGGTCTACTGCGGCATCTACAGCATCGATTACCGCACCATCCCCCTGCGGGAAGATTTCTCCATCGACCTGAATGCGTATCAGGTGGAAAACGGCGGCATCATCTTCCCCAATCCGAATGCGCCCACAGGGCGAGTGCTGGAGCAGGCAGCCATAGAACAACTGCTCGACAACAACCGGGACTCCGCCGTAGTGGTAGATGAGGCCTACATCGATTTCGGTGGCGAGAGTGCGGTCTCCCTGATCAACCGCTTTCCAAACCTGCTGGTGGTACAGACCCTCTCCAAATCCCGCTCCCTGGCCGGTCTGAGGATTGGCCTGGCGATGGGGGATGTGGGCCTGATCGAAGGTCTGATCCGAGTCAAAGACAGCTTCAACTCCTATCCGATGGATCGTATCGGCGCCAAAGCGGCGATCGCCTCATTCAAGGATGAAGACTATTTTCAGCAGATCCGTCAACAGATCATCAGCTCGCGGGACGCCCTGACCGAAGCACTGACGAAGCTGGGTTTCCAGGTGCTGCCTTCCGCGGCCAACTTTGTCTTTGCCAGTCATCCTGGACATCAGGCAGAGACCATCTCAGCCAAACTGCGGGAACAGGGCGTCATCGTGCGTCACTTCAACCAGCCCCGAATCAAACAGTTTCTTCGCATCACCATCGGCACACCGGAAGAGAACCAACGTCTGCTCGATGTGCTGCAACAAATCGTCTGAGAAACTTTTTAATTGTGCGGTAACGCCAGGAGTTTTTTGATATCTTAAGTTCACAAATGGGCAAATAAGATATAAAGCTGAGGGCTTGGCATCTTTAAAAGCCGGGAAATGTGCTCAAAAAAGGCGACATTGCATATACGCAAGCCTCAATATGTAGCAAAATATTTTGGCCATGAGAAAATCAGCCATGCCGCAGAAAATGAGGACCGAATTGTCGCCGGGTTAAAAGCATCTTGATATTAGAGTTCAAACCATGGACAGAAAGAACGACGCAAGACACACGATACGGATAGCTTTGCAGCCCAGTTCACCTCATATTCTCCAGCATTACCCAAAAATGGGATTGCCGTCGGTAAACACATATTTCCGCAAGCCTGTAAGTGCGGAGACATGCCCCTGGAAATCTCTATCTGCGAAGCAACATACACAATTACTCAAACAAAGCCGCCTTAACAACCAGCTCCCCACTGAACTTCTCCCCCTCAATAATAATACAGATATGGTAAGTAGTCTCAGTCTGGGACTCTGCAGGAACCACCGGATAGTTGGCTGGATCATTGCCAACCGTGTCCGGAAAGACCTCATCGAATATTCATCACTCTACGTTGAACCCGGACAGCGCTCCAATGGAAACAAAAAACATCATGCGGATAGAAAACCAGCCATTAGCAAAAAAAAGCAAACTCTCGTTTGAGCTTAAACGAATCCATTATGCAGTAGGCTTACTGGGCACTTTAGCAAGCTCAGGAACAAACGCAGCAAATCTCATTCAGCGCGCCAGCCCTCATGCCTTCTCCATCCCCACAGAAATAGTTGAGAACATTGAATTTGGCCCGGCGCTTACAACGCTGAACGGTCAGAAATACCTGCAATTTATCACCAACACCCAACAGCAGAATATATATCAAAATATCATTGCCGGGCCACTCGAGAAATTGTTTGATAGAACCATTCCATGGAACGACGTTATCTATTCCAGCCATAATATAGAACTGGATATTGACGACTACATGACAACTCTGGTTGATCTTGACGGTGACGGAATTAACACTTTAATCCATCGCACAACTGAATACGAAATTAGCGGTTCACCACGACTCGTCACTAACGATATTTTTAATGGCGCCATCAATCGAGATGAAATGTACTCGGCCCCGGTTTTCGTCGATGCCGATAATGACGGCGATTTGGATATGTTTCTCTCCGACGTTAAGCACTCTCTCTATAAATACTATGAAAACATAGGGTCTGCTGAGGCTCCAACCTTCGATTATCGGCCCGGTAGTATAAGCAATAAACTGGAACAGTATTATCTGACTCTACCTCCAGGTTTCCATGATTACTTCGAAACTTCGTTCCATAGCTCGTTCCCTTATATATATGACTATCCATTACTATTGGATTTTGATACCGACGGTGACACAGATCTCTTAATGAGCAGTCGGTTTCCTGCCATGATTAAATATTTCGAACAGTCGAAGAAAGACGGGGCATCGATATACACTGAACCCTTTAACGCTTTCCCTACAGTCGAACGTTATGGCAACTGGATAACTGACTTTGACACTGACGGCGATTTAGATCTATTGGCAGCCACAAGTGATTACGATTTTCTGCTTTATGAGAGAACTCATAACTCTCCTGCAACATTTGCGGAACCGGTTCCAGTTACAAATAATTTCCGAGCGTGGCGAGGTACTGTTAATTTTGGCAGCCCTGGTAAAACTTCGATATCTAGAAGCAGAGAGATATTCAAAGATATCGACAATGATGGGATACAAGAAATATTAGCTATTCAAACGATCCTATCAAACACGGGACCTCAGCAATACCAACTATTATTAATAACACGGGACACAGATAATGCATTTGACCATCATGTAATTTATCGAGGCGCGACAAACGATTACGATTCGAGTTATAGCCTGCAATTTATCGATGGCAATCATGATGGATTATTCGATATCGCTCTACAGCTTTGGCAACCGGAAACAGGTATAAAACAAGAGATACTTCTATTTGAGCAGCAAGATCCGTTAACATTTTCCTCTCCTATGATGCTAGCACCTGATGCACTGGATTTAAATCAAACATGGGAGAGGCATTTAGATATAGATTTCGATAACGATGGTGATATTGACACAATCTACAATTACAGCGTTGAGTGGAATCTCGAATCCAGCCCAGGATCGATTTACAACTTTTCCACCCGCGCTTATGTCGGAGAGGGTCCGGATATTCTGATTGGTGGCTTTATCATTGAAGGTCAATCTCCCCAAAACGTTATTCTTAGAGGTATTGGCCCCAGTCTTGCGGAGAAAGGCGTACCTTACCCGCTGGAAGATCCAGAGCTCTACCTATTTTCAGGTAGCAGATTAATCGCCCACAATGATGACTGGCAATCAGCGGACGGCGCAGAGAGGATCGAAGCGGCAGGCATTGGCCTGGATCACTCCGCTGAGGCAGCCCTTCGAGTACGACTAGACCCGGGTACCTATACCGTTCATCTGAAAGGTAAACCCGGTGACACCGGGGTGGGCATCATCGCCGTTGATACCGATAACCAAATGCCCACCAACTCAATACAGGCGAATATCTCTGGCCGTGCGTTTGTTGACGAAGGTGATGGTGTCACAATAGGCGGATTTATAATTGAAGGCGACACGCCAGTTAAAGTGCTCATTAGAGGCCTCGGCCCATCAATGCAGGCGAACGGCGTGACCAACACACTCGCCGACCCAAATCTGGTTCTCTTCTCCGGTGATGATATTGTTGCCAACAATAACGATTGGCAGAGCAGTTCAAAGGCCTCAGAGATCGCAGCACTGGAAAATGCTCCAACGCATGACAAAGAAGCCGCCATCCTCACCGAACTAGCACCTGGCACCTATACAGTGCATTTGCGTGGGAATAAGGGCGATACTGGGATCGGAATCATTGCGATAGACCGGATGTAATGACTCAACTTGGATAGCAGGCACCAGGCCCACAATAACCTGTAGGATTCTTCGCCAAGTGCTGCTGATGATAAGCCTCGGTAAAATATTATTAACCCGGCCTATTAAGGTGCCGGGTTAATAAATCTCGTCAGGGCACGAGTGGGCGTGGGCCGGGATTTAGGAACCCAAATAGAGGCAGTACTCACTACGCACCGACTCGCTATCATTCAAAAATGTTTAGCGCTTCCTAACTTCACACCAGCATCCTTTTTTTACAGTGCACACCTGAATACTGTTCTCATCTTTACAAGGATCAGGATCCACATACTCACTCTCCGGGCCAGCGAGTATGGCTTGGATGATTGCAATATCCTCCTCTAGCCCTTCTACCATATATTGAGCTTCATACTTGTGCTTATTCTCAGCATCGCCAAAGGCTGAATCATCCACTTTCTGTCCAATTTTTGCCCCAATCAAACTGCAGCCAGATAACACCGATAACAACAGACAGATAAACTGCAATTTCATCGATTGAGAAATACTCCGTAACATTGCTTCCATACGACTCTCCTGCCACTCTCCTATCCATGGTTAGATAATAAAACTGGTTATAAGTTTACAGCGGACACATAGGCACTGTTTACCAACACCTCCAGGCTTTCTGAGTCATAGGGTATCGAGTACCAGCTACATTCGCGCATAAAGCTCTCAGGGTGTCGGGCCAATGCCAAATCCAACTCACCGCTTTGTGACAATCTTAAACTCACATTCCGCATGCCTGAGGCATAAGCAAAAACAATCCCGTTCACATACCAGAGAATATAAGCAAAGTTCTGACTGTCGGGACAATATGACTTCACACCTTCAAGCGCAGACAGATACTTTTCAATCGGCGCAACGATATCACCATGACAGCTCTGCCCCTCAAGATCAGTTAACACCTGACGATTCAATGGATTGTCCAGTTCTGGCGGTATCGGTTTAGTCATCTTACCCATCACACTACCGGTTGGAACCGACAACAGAGGAATTCTCTTTTATTTGCATTTATTAGCGTTCATTTGCAGACTAAATTCTTCCCTGTTTAAATTCAGACTTCAGCCAGCAACCGATCGATCATCCCCTCCGCCTGACTGAGATAGCCGCCACCGAACAGGTTCAGGTGGTTGAGAATGTGGTATAGGTTGTACAACACCTTGCGGGTGGAGTAACCCGGCGAAAGGGGCCAGCTCTCCCGATAGGCGTCGTAGAAACGGTTACCGAATCCACCGAACAGCTCGGTCATCGCCAGGTCCGCCTCCCGATCACCGAAGTAGACCGCCGGATCGTAGATCACCGGCTGCCCCATCCGGTCGTAGGCCAGATTGCCACCCCATAGATCACCATGCAGGATCGAGGGCGCCGGCTGGTGGTCCAGCAGCAGATGAAAGTGATCGAGCAGCCGCTCACCCCGCCGCTGCAGACTTCCCCGGTAACCGTTTTCCCCCGCCAACCGCAACTGGAAACCAAGACGCTGCTCACGCCAGAAACCGATCCACTCGTCCTGCCGTTGGTTCGGCTGATGAGTTGAACCGATGGTATTGTCGCGGTGCCAACCGAAATAGGGCTGCTCCACTTGATGCATAGCGGCCAACAGGCGACCAGCAATCTCCGCACCGTCCCGACTGCCGTGCCCCATCTCCATGAACTCCATCACCAGATAGGATTGATCTCCACTCACGCCACAGCAAACCGGCCTGGGCACTCGAATGGTACGGGTATCGGCCAACGCCTGAAGCCCCTCAGACTCCGCTTCGAACATATCCAGCAGGGCACTTCGATTGAGCTTGACGAAGTAACTTCGCTCACCATCGGTCAGACGCACCCCGGTGTTGATACACCCACCACCGATCATTTTAGGCTCCAGCGGACTGAATGGCGCCTCAGTAGACTGCGCAATATGTTGCGCGATAATCTGCCAATCTTTCATGCCAAATCCCCCCTATGCTGCGGATCTGAACCCGCCCGCCTGCCCCTCTGGCAAGCTGCGCTTATTCACAATGCGCTAATGTTGCATCACAACATACAACGCTTTACGAATTTTATTACTATTAGAAGTGGTTAATATACTATAACTACTTGTTAATTATAGTGTTAGTCAAACTGACAAAAAAATAGTCAAATTAACAGTAATTCAACAAACACAAGGCCTTGGACCCTCTATTCCATAAATGTCCACAAAGTTATCCACAGCACTTGTGGAAAAATCCTGCCTTGAATCCGTGCATTTCCGCAACCCTTCGATAACAACACTTTATACCCCAATAATACAGTTCTAATGAGGCCTACCGTTGCCAGTCGATATATTCAGTAGACAAGTCTGGTAATTGCATTTGAACACCGCACAATGCAGAGTGGCCACTGTTCATTGCAAACCGAAGCACTACAACAACTTTTTCAACCGACAGCACAATCATTCTCTGATGTAGAATAACCACACAGCGCTCATTCCGCGTTGACGGATACGAAACAGTCCCAAAAAGGCTCTTTGGATTTAGTAATAACAGGCCCTAAAGTCTCGTGATGGAATCGGAAACCATATTACAGATTGCGCTCGCCGGTCCCCTTCGCGGCCATTTTGACTACCTTCCCCCTGATGACAACAGCGCCACACTCACTCCCGGGTGCCGATTTGAGGTACCTTTTGGCCGCAGCAGCCGAGTCGGTATTCTGATATCACTGAACAACAACTCTTCAGTTCCGGCGAGCAAACTGAAACGGGCTCTCTCTCAACTCGACCAAGCCCCGCTTCTCCAGACTTCAGATCTGCGCCTGCTGAAATGGGCGGCTGACTACTATGAGCACCCGCTGGGCGATGTGATCTTTCAAGCGCTGCCGGTGAACCTGAGAAAACGACCGACCAACTCAAGAGTCAGCCCTCCAGGCCTGCGGCTGACCCAGGCAGGAGAGCGTGTGGATCTGGACACACTCGCCAGGGCACCCAAACAGCGGGCCGTAATCCATGCACTCCAGCAACATCCGCAAGGCTTGGCTAAAAGCCAGCTTGTAGAGAGTCATGATCTCTCCCCAGCAGTATTGCGTAGCCTGCTGGAGAAAGGTCTGGTTACCCCCTGCGAACTACCACCGATACCGCTCCCCACCAAAGCGCCTTACTCGCTGAATCCACAGCAGCAGCTGGCGGTCGATAAGGTCCGTAAAAGCCTGGATGGTTTCCAGGCCTTTCTGCTTAACGGCGTAACCGGCAGCGGTAAGACCGAAGTCTATCTGCATCTGGTAGCCGATGTTCTGGCCCAGGGACGACAGGCATTGATACTGGTTCCGGAGATCGGCCTGACCCCTCAGCTGCTGCAGCGCTTTCAGCAGCGTATGGGACATGAGGTTGCGGTACTGCACTCCGCACTAGCTGATGGAGAGCGGGAAAAAGTGTGGCACGCCATCCGCCAGGAACGGCAGCATATCCTGATCGGGACCCGCTCAGCCGTCTTCACCCCGATGCCCAACCTGGGACTGATTATTGCCGATGAAGAGCATGACCTCTCCTACAAACAGCAGGAGGGATTCCGTTACAACGCCCGGGATATCTCCCTGGTTCGCGCGCAACAGGCCGGATGCCCGGTCGTGCTTGGCTCGGCAACGCCCTCACTGGAGTCGCTGAAAAACGCCCAAGAAGGTCGTTATCACCAACTGGATCTACCGAAACGTGCAGCCGATGCCAGTCTGCCTTCACTTTCACTGATCGACATTCGCAACGGTCACCTCAATGGGGGGCTGTCGCCGGTCCTGATCAAGCATCTTGAACAGACTCTGCAGGCCGGGGAACAGGCGATGCTGTTTCTCAATCGTCGTGGATATGCCCCCATGTTGACCTGTCACGCTTGTGGCTGGCTGACCGATTGCCCCCGTTGCGATGCACGCATGACCCACCATCGCCACCAAAAGCTGCTCTGGTGTCACCATTGCGGCCACCAGCAGAGAGAGCCGGCAAGCTGTCCCAGCTGTGGCAGCCCAGATCTACGCCCGATCGGTCAGGGTACCGAGCGGATCGAAGAGACCTTGAAGCAACGCTTTCCGAATCATGCCCTGGCGCGTATCGACAGGGACTCCACCAGCCGTAAGGGAGCCTTGGAAAAGCTCTTGAAGCAGATCCATTCGGGCAGCATTCCACTCCTGATCGGTACCCAGATGATTGCCAAAGGACACCATTTTCCGGCGGTTACCCTGGTGGCCATCCTGGATGTGGACCAGGGGTTGTTCGGCGCTGACTTCAGAGCCTCTGAAAGAATGGCCCAGTTGATTCTGCAGGTAGCCGGTCGGGCTGGCAGAGCCGAACGCCCGGGACGGGTCATGATTCAGACTCGTCATCCCGACCATCCGTTGATGCAACTGCTTATCCAGCAGGGATACGCGGCTTTCGCCAAGATGGCCATGCAGGAGCGACAACTGGCCATGTTACCCCCCTATGCCTATCAAGTTCTGATTCGCGCAGAGGCGAACCGATCAGATTATCCGGAAATCTTTCTTAAACAACTGCTGCAAGGCTGCCAGAATTTGCAGCACGCTTCTGATCTTGAATTCTGGGGACCGGTCCCTGCTCCTATGGAGCGCCGGGCCGGTAAGACCAGAGCCCACCTGCTGATACAATCCAATCAGCGCCAGGCCTTACATCGATGGCTGTCGGAGGCGACCCGGATTTTCCCGACACTACCCCACGCCCGTAAGGTGCGTTGGTCTGTCGACGTGGACCCACAAGAGATGTTGTAACATCTGGATCAAGACCCCATCGAGCGCCCTTGAATATAAAGCGTATTGACACACTTCAGGCCTTTTTAACATCTTAAGATTCTGAGTTCAAAACTGATAAAAATCCGAGTCAGCCGCCCTATCCTGAATACACCAAACGCATGGTGAATGAGTCCAGCTGAAGGCTACAGACGAAAAGGACTCCAGATGACGCGAAGTATTACCACGAAGGATGGGATTAAGTGATCGTTCTATAACCTTTCGTGCTCTTCGTGTCCTTCGTGATAAAAATTAGCGGTAGCAATGGACTCAGCAAGAGAACGACAGCAACGCCATTTGAGAAGTCTTTAATACTAGTGAGCCACTAGGCAGGAGCAAGCATCCGGTTTGCAGACTGTAACGCAAAACCTACTCACCACTTCTCTCAATACTAGGATAATGGTTAATTATATGTTATTAAAATAGCATCAGAATCGGATGGATCAGACGTGCGTTTGCTGTTTATACCTCAACCCGCTTTATTTAAACAGCAATATATAAAACAACTGACAACAGGATAGTCAGGTTGGTGACTTATGAACTCAAACTACCTGTCACTTAGCGACATCATTATCGAGCTTCGCTCATTGAGCAGAGCCAACGCCACCGGCTATCTGTTCATTGTTAGCAGTGAACAGCACTCGGCCACATTTGGTCTCGAACAGGGACGCATCGTTTCACTTCAATGTAGACTGCGCACAGGCGACAAAGCGATTCCTTTGATTGCGAAAATTAAATATGGTTCTTGTCGATTTGAAGAGAGCACAAGCCTGATCAAAAAGATGAAACTTGAAGATAATGAAACTATCTTCGATAGAATCCTCTCGCTCCATGAACAAATTGAGCCTGAACCCGATCAAGCAATAGCTTCTGACAAGCCTAGCACTGACTACAGCCACCCCATCATGCTCTCCAATCAGCAGAAAACTGAAATTAAAAACAGCCTTCTCGATGAGATTGGACCGATGGGTAGTTTTGTTATGGACACAATTGAACACTGCAAAGAATTTGATTCCATCAAAACCGTAATCAATGAAGAGATAGATCGGCCTGACATAGCACAATCACTTCTTTTCAAGATCGACAAAATCATCAACCAATCTGCTTGACTCTAATTAAACGCAGCCTGGAGTGTATCGATCCGCAGGCTCTATTGAGAACGAGTGGAATTTATTATTCGATCAATAACCGGCTTTTTATAACACCATTTAGTTATATTTATTGCTAATACTATTTTATTTGGTTTAGATTACCCTGGTTTTTTATGGATGTGAAGGATCACAGAACATCAACACACAACCTTATCTCAATTAAAAGGAACTGACACGCATCAGTTCGTTGGTGATTCGATGGAGCATTGGCGATACCGGTTTTTGAAACCGCCAATCAGTCTTAGCACGCTGATCTACTTACTGCATGTCGTAGATAGCTGGAAACAAGACAAGTTCACTGGTCTGCCACCCCGGATAGTCCAGTTGATCGTGCTGTTATTCCAGCCTATTTTCCACTTACCCCTGCCACCCAATACCAGCCGCCAGTCGTTTATCTGGGTTCGTTATTTGCTATCGATAGAAACCCCAACCCAGACAGAGAACCACGATCATTCACTTCCAAAAAATCTATCAACACGATAGACGGCAGCCAACACTATCATCATGGAAAGGAGCAAAACAGGAGCACAAGGACATTTTCAAAAACTCGCAGTCAATCTGCAATTAATCACTATCAAAATAAGAGTATTGATAGCTAATTTACAGCAACATTCGAGATTACTTAGACAAATAAATTAAAAGTTTTTTATGAGGAGAAACCAATGAAGCTTCATAGGATTTTATTTGCCATAACATTTTCAGCCGCCATGCTAATTGGCAACGCACAGGCTGTTGAACTGCCAGGCACGATTGTAGACACCCAATGGCTAGCCAAGAACCTTAAACAGGTTCAAGTCATAGATGTACGTTCAAACAAAGCCACTTTCACCACACAACCGGTTTTCGAATTACAGGAGAAAGCCAAACGGGAAGTGCTGACACAAGTCGGTGGCCATATTGAAAATGCCATTCTACTCCCTTACAAATCTGTCCGTGGCGAGCGCCAGGTTGACGGTCAGAAAGTAAAATATCTGCTACCGGAAAAGCAAGACTTCGAAAAGCTCATGCAAACCGCGGGCTTGAGAGCCGGCAAACCGATTGTAATCGTTTCCACCGGCATGACTCCGAAACGGGTAAACGAAGCGCTTCGTCTCTTCTGGCAATTGAAATATTTTGGCGAAGATAATGTTGCCGTTCTGGATGGTGGCCTGGCGGCCTGGCTGAACGATGGACACCAAGTCGTAACGGTGGAGGTTTCAGCGACACCAGGTGATTGGAAGGCCACAGCGACCCGCCGTGAACTGATCGCCACTCCGGATGATGTCTCGAACGCAGACACTGATGTACAACTGGTCGATGCCCGCGGCACCGAGCAGTACTACGGCATCAACAAACGAGACTATGTCTCTGCTTTTGGCCATATCAGAGGCGCCAAGATGTTACCTACCGAGGTGCTTTTCCGTAAGGACCGTGATGCGGTCAAATTCTATTCGAAGGATGCCTACCGCTCGATCTTGGAAATCAGTGAGATCGAAGCAGACCAACCAACCATCTTCTACTGCAACAGCGGTCATCTTGCTGCCGGTCCGTGGTTTATCGAACATGAACTGGTCGGCAACAATAAAGCACGCCTTTTCGATGGTTCTATGCATCAGTGGACGCTCCAGAACCGCCCGGTTAAAACGGTAATGCTTGAACCACTTCCGGCAACCTGTAAATCAGGCCTTAACAAACCCGGCTGCTGAGAAATAAAAAATGAGTCTTGCGTCCCAGAAATCTACACAGACAGGATCTGTTTCAACGGCTTTTTATAGAGGTCTTTTTATCATTTATATGGTCAGCATTCTGGCCGCCGTTCCGACCATTTACTTTCTTACCAAGGATGAACTCTATTCTCAAGCCGACAAGGAACTCAAGCTCATGGTCGATGTGGTCCGCTCTGCACGTGCAATCGTCAAGGAGCGGACCAGACCCCACTTTCTTCCCCAGGGGGTATTCTTCCCACCTGTCGTCTCCTCCACGGTGATGGCAAAAGAGCTGGCTACTCAATTCAAAAAACATCAACCCAGTTACCTGATCCGTATGGTGAGTGACAACCCACTCAACAAGGAGAACTATCCAGAAGGACTTGAGTTGAAAGTTCTGGAGATGTTTCGCTATGGCAACCCGGATCAAGGCGTGGTCATGACCGGCGACATCCAAGGCCGTCAATACCTTATTTCGGCTGCCGCAACAAAAGTCAGCGATGGATGCCTGATCTGTCATGGCTCCGCAAAAACGGCACCAAAAGAGATCGTCGAACGGTACGGCACAAGCTCAGGCTATGGCTGGCAGTCCGGCGCTATCATTGGCGCCAGTCTGGTCGGCGTACCCTTAGCGGATCTCAACTCGGCTGTTTTGAAGCGATTCCTGATCGTAATCGGATCGATTACCGTACTTTTTGCCATTGTTCTGCTGGTGCTAAACAGGGTCGTTCAGCACAAGATAATCCAACCGATACAGGAGATAACCGAGACGGCTAAAGAGGTCAGCCATGGACGTAGCAATCAACCGTTTTATTCGGAAAGGGACGATGAAATTGGCGCCCTAACTCGATCTTTCGAATTGATGCGGCGCAGCGTCAACATTGCCGCCAAAAAGATCAGCAAGCTTTCTCAAGACAAGAAGTGATCAATAAATACAAGCCTTCCCCATCCCTCAATAAAAAAAAGGGATGGGGATCAGCGGCGTCTCTCTATAACGATCAATCAGAAGCGCTGACCAGACCCAGGAAACTCTCAGTTATTGTGACATTCGGCTGGCTTCAATCTCTGCTGAGATCGCCTGAATATCCTCATGCCGGACATCCTTTCCTGTCACCAGAAAAATCACAAAACCACCAATATTTTTTGCATGCCCGCCGATACGTTCCAGGGCACGCAGTGCCAACACGATATCCACAACAGACCCCACATTGCGGGAGTCTTCCATGATGAAGGTTGAAAGACGACGCAGACTTCCTCTGAAATCCTCGTAGAGCTTTTTGTCCATCTCGATCACTTCCAGCGCCTTATCCAGATCAAGCTCGGTAAAGGCAACCAGACTGAGGCCCAGCATCTCATCGACAAACTCCGACATGTCATAGATGTCATGCAGAATCTCTTTGCTGGGGGGGTTTTTACCATTGTCATAGAAATGGATCGTGAGGTTGGCGATCTTACGCGCTTCATCCCCCACTCGCTCCAGATCCGAGATGGTCTTCTGCACGGTCAGGATGTCGCGCAGATCCTTTGCCATCGGCTGACGCTTGGCGATCAATCGGATGATCTCTTCATCCGCCTGAATATCGATATCGTTCAGTTTACGATCACGGTCGATCACCTTACCGGCGGCCTTCGGATCTTCATCTTTTAATGTCTGCACCGCCCTGCGCAGTTGATCCTGCCCCAGATTCCCCATATCGAGCACCAGCTTGTTCAGATGATCAAGCTCTGCGCTATAGGCCTTAACGATATGTCCGCTTGTCATTTCATTCATTGCAGATCCACCCTGGCATTAGCCGAAACGGCCGGTGATGTAGTCTTCAGTCAGTTTGTGTCTTGGTGAGGTGAAGATCTGATCCGTCTCCCCCACCTCGATCAACTTACCCAAATGAAAATAGGCGGTACGCTGACTGACACGGGCAGCCTGCTGCATGGAGTGAGTGACGATCGCAATGGTGAAGTTCTCACGCAACTCATCGATCAGCTCCTCGATTTTTGCCGTTGCGATCGGGTCCAGTGCCGAGCAGGGTTCGTCCATCAGAATGACCTCAGGGCTGACGGCGATTGCCCGGGCGATACAGAGCCGCTGCTGCTGACCGCCTGAGAGACCGGTGCCAGGCTGATCGAGTCGATCCTTTACCTCGGCCCAGAGGCCGGCTTTCTGCAGCGAGGTTTCAACAATCGAATCCAGGTGCTGTTTGTCGTCGCTGAGTCCGTGAATCCTTGGGCCATAGGCAATATTGTCATAGATCGATTTTGGAAACGGATTGGGCTTCTGGAATACCATACCGACACTGGCACGCAGCGGCACCACGTCCAAACCACCATCGTAGATATCCTGACCATCCATTTTGATCTGGCCGGTAACCCGGCAGATATCGATGGTGTCATTCATCCGATTGAGACAGCGCAGAAAGGTGGACTTGCCGCAACCGGAGGGGCCAATCATCGAGATCACCTGATTTTTGCCCACATCCAGACTGACGTCGAAGATCGCCTGCTTTTCACCATAGTAGACATCCACATTCCGACAAGTCATCCGCGGGTCATCCACATAGATCTCACCCACGGTGCCTTCGGCACTCTGGTTTTGTTTCACCGCAGCTTCTGTATCAGTCTCTAAACCTGTTTTTGCGGCACTTGTATCATTCATCACTTGTTCCACAATGTCCTCACTTACGCCGACTTACCAACGACGCTCAAATTTCTTTCTCAGCCAAACCGCCAACAGATTCATGCTGATGAGAAAGGCCAGCAGTACCATAATTGCTGCGGATGTTCGCTCCACGAATGCACGCTCCGGACTGTCCGCCCAGAGGTAGATCTGCACCGGCAGTACCGCCGATGGATCCATCACACTACCCGGAATATCGACAATGAAGGCCACCATGCCGATCATCAGCAAAGGCGCGGTTTCACCCAAGGCCTGAGCCATACCGATGATGGTGCCGGTCAACATGCCCGGCAGTGCCAGGGGCAGCACATGGTGGGTAATGGTCTGCATGGGAGATGCCCCGATACCAAGTGCCGCCTCCCGGATCGAAGGAGGGACCGACTTAAGTGCCGCACGGCTGGCGATAATAATCGTCGGCAGCGTCATCAGCGCCAATACCAGCCCACCAACCAGGGGAACCGACCTGGGCAGGCCGAAAAAGTTGATGAACACGGCTAGCCCCAACAGACCGAAGACGATCGATGGAACCGCAGCCAGGTTGTTGATATTCACCTCGATCAGATCTGTCCAGCGGTTCTTCGGCGCAAACTCCTCCAGGTAGACCGCCGCCGCGACCCCCACTGGAAAGGCGATCGCCAGACAGATCAACAAGGTGAAAAAGGAACCGGCTACCGCACCTTTGATACCGGACAGTTCCGGTTCCCGGGAGTCCCCGGCCGAAAAGAAGGTGGTATTGAAACGTTTCTCAATCCGCTCTTGTTCCTGAAGATCGTGGATCCAGGCCAGCTGATTATCCTTGATGCGCCGATCACTCTCCGGCAAACGCAGATCGATATGCCCTTTGATCAGCATATCCACATCGTCATCGGCAACCACCCAGACTTCAGCTTTGGTGCCGATCAGGGCAGGATTGCTCATCACTTCATTTCTGAGTTCATAGGAGGCGCCGGTACTGATCAGGCCATACAACACCTTCTTCTCGCGACGATTGGTCACCTCAGGAAACATCTGCCGCATCGAGGCCTTGATCAAACCGCCGTAGTTGGCTCGTGACAACACTTCCGGGTCGGTTTCGCCAATCGGCGCGATCTTCTCCGGGTCGTAAAACACATCCAGCTTCACATAGGTCTGCTGAAACGCGGTATAGCCGTTGGAGATGATGGTGATAAAGAGAAACGAGACAAATACCAGCCCGAGAATGATCGCGCTCAGACCAAGCCAGCGGAAATGTCTCTCCTTACGATAACGGCGCTCCAGCCCCTGCTGCACCCGCTCCATGGTCTTTTGATGTTGCTGCTGATTATTCATACTGTTCCCGATACTTGCGTACGATGTGCAGGGCAATCATATTGAGCGCCAGAGTGATGACAAACAGCACCAGCGCCAGGGCAAAGGCGGCCAGAGTCTTGGCGCTGTCGAACTCCTGGTCCCCCACCAACAAGGTGACGATCTGCACGGTTACCGTGGTCACCGCTTCGAGTGGGTTGGCGCTGAGGTTGGCGGAGAGACCGGCGGCCATCACCACGATCATGGTCTCACCGATCGCCCGGGAGACGGCCAGCAGTACACCACCGACGATACCCGGCAAGGCCGCCGGGATGATCACATTGCGGATGGTCTCGGAACGGGTGGCGCCCAGGCCGTAGGCGCCGTCACGCATCGCCTGGGGAACCGCATTGATCACATCGTCCGAGAGGGACGAAACGAACGGGATGATCATGATGCCCATCACCACACCGGCAGCCAGCGCCGACTCGGAGGAGACGGTCAAACCGATATTGCTACCCATGTCTCGGAAGAAGGGGGCCACGGTCAACGCAGCGAAGAAACCGTAGACCACGGTAGGAATACCGGCCAACACTTCCAGCACAGGCTTGGCCAGGGTACGAAAGCGTTTACCTGCATATTCCGCCATGTAGATCGCCGACATCAGACCGATCGGTACCGCCACGATCATCGCGATCAGGGTGATCAGCATGGTGCCTGCGAATAGGGGCACAGAACCGAACACCCCGGAGGAACCCACCTGGTCAGGCCGAATCGCGGTCTGCGGCGACCACTCCAGACCAAACAGAAATTCAGTGACCGGGATCTGCTGAAAGAATCTCACCGACTCAAACAGCACCGACAGCACGATGCCGATGGTGGTAAAGATCGCCAGCGTGGAGCTTGAGAGCAGGAAAAAGTTGATCGCTTTTTCCACCCGGTTGCGCGCCCTCTGCTCGCGGGTGATGGTGCGCTGCGCCCACAGGCCTGCCAGAATCGCCACACTCAGCGCTACCACGAACAGCGCCATGTGACTGATGTCCATCAGGCTGCTGTAGTGGTCTGCCGCCTGCTGCATGGTCTGATCCACAGTGGAGGAGACGATGTCGCCTTTCGACAGGTTGCGAACGTCATTGAGCACCAGATCAAGACGTTCCGGGGGTAAGCTCTGCACCTCCTCAGGAAGCGACTCGACCACCATGCCGGTGACCACAGTCTCTTCAAATGAGATCCAGAGCGACAACAGAATCAGTGCCGGAATGCCGCACCACATGGCGGTCTGCAATCCGTAATAGGAGGGCAGGGAGTGAAGATCGCGTATCTTTCCCCCAACAATACTGAGAGATCGTTTACGCCCGAAGTAGTAGGCCAGTGACATCAGGCCCAATAACAGAATAATCAGTGTGGAGGTGTGCATCTTCTCTTACTACCCGGAAAAAAAGCGGCTACTTGCGTTTCACAAGCAGCCGCTCCTTGCAGCCAAAGCTTCAGCCCATTAGAGCTTCAGAGGTTTCATCGCTTCGATGTCGCTCTTGAAAGCTTTACGCTCTTCAGTAGGCATCGGGATCAGGCCCTTGTCAGCCAGATAGCCCTCTTCGCCCCAGGCTTTATCGCTGCTGAACTCAGCCAGGTATTCAATGATGCCGGGGATTTTGCCCATGTGCGCTTTCTTCACGTAGAAGTAGAGCGGACGGGATACCGGGTAGCTGCCATCGGCAATCAGTTCGAAAGTCGGAGCAACACCGTCGATCAAAGAGCCCTGAACCTTGTCGGAGTTCTGATCCAGGAAACTGTAACCGAATACACCCAGAGCGCCTTTGTTGGCTTCCAGTTTCTGCACGATCAGGTTGTCGTTCTCACCGGCTTCGATGTATTTGCCGTCTTCACGAACGGTGTGGCAGAGCGCCTTATAAGCTTTTTTGTCCTTCTTCTTCATGGCTTTGATCCAATCGATCTTCTTACAGCCACCTTCCATGGCCAGTTCGGCGAAAGCGTCACGGGTACCGGAAGTGGGAGGAGGACCCAGAACTTCGATCGCCATGTCAGGCAGATCCTTGTTCACATCTTTCCAGGTCATGTAGGGGTTGGCGACCAACTTGCCGCTCATGGGATCCTTAGGATCCGGAACCTCTTTGGCCAGGGCCAGGAAGATGTCCTTACGGGTCACTTTGAACTGAGGCGCTTTCTTCGAGTTGGCCAGCGCGATACCGTCGTAACCGACTTTGACTTCGATGATATCGTTGATGCCGTTACCCGCGCAGCGCTCAACTTCAGACTTCTTGATGCGACGGGAAGCGTTGGTGATATCAGGATGCTCGACACCGACACCGGCGCAGAAGAGTTTCAAACCACCACCGGAACCGGTCGATTCGATCTTCGGAGTTTTGAACTTGGTGGTTTTGCCGAACTGCTCAGCAACCACGGTAGCAAATGGATATACGGTCGAGGAACCGACTACGCTGATGTAGTCGCGGGCTGAGGCCATGCTCACAAAACCGGTCAGCGAAAGTGCGACCGCTGCTGAAATCAGCTTCTTCATAATATTTCTCTCCTTAACGAGAATTTTGTCAATAAAATGGGTTTGACGTTTTATTGGGTGTGCAGAGCATAGGCGTGCAAGATGAATACTGGATGAGATTTAGATGACAGTTTTGTTACAGTCACACTCACCCCCCGCCATCCTTGCAGAAAAGCGTACGATTCAGATTGAGTAAGGCGAGACATCCTTGATTTACGAGAATAGGCAGAGCGGTTAGAGCTTGTCGGAAAAGCGGTAGCCCGCACCCCGAACAGTCTGTAGCAGCCTCTCTTTACCGGAGGGTTCGAGCGCCTTGCGCAGACGCCGGATATGCACATCGACGGTGCGTTCTTCGATATAGACGTTGGTTCCCCAGACCCGGTCGAGCAATTGACTGCGGGAGAATACCCGCTCCCGGTGAGTCATGAAGTAGTGCAGCAGGCGGAACTCGGTAGGGCCCAGCTCGATCACATCCTCATCGGAGGTGACCCGATGGCTGACCGGATCGAGCTGCAGACCGCCGCAGTCCAGCACCTCCCCGGCCAGCAGGGGTGATACCCGCCGCAGGATGGAGCGGATTCTGGCCAGCAGTTCCCGCGCGGAGAATGGCTTGGTGACGTAGTCTTCGGCACCGATATCCAGCCCGGTGACCTTGTCGTTCTCCTCACCTTTTGCGGTGAGCATGATGATCGGTATCGACTCGGTCTCACGGTCTTTTTTCAAACGACCAGCCAGTTCGACGCCGCTCATCCCAGGCAGCATCCAATCCAGCAGGATTAAATCGGGTCGGGACTTTTTGATCTGACTGATCGCCTGGGTCGCATCTTCTGCGAAATCCGCCTGAAAACCATCCTGCTCCAGGATGAAACGCAGCATCTCGCCAACCGCCGGTTCGTCGTCTACTGCAAGTATTCTTGGGATTGTCATCTCCGTGTCCATAGGCTGCCAATATTTAGCGCCTTATTAAACAGGAGGTTTGTTACATGGAGATGACAACCGGCCAGTGGATTTCATCAGACACTCCATGTGTTTGTGAACAGGTTGGAAGCTTCATCAATTTAGGAACCTCTGAAGATGTCGGTTCATGATTTGTTCAGAGGTTCGTTAGGGATGAACATCCACTGGGGTGGACTGAGGCACGGTGGCGATTCTTCCGAGGTTCGAAGCCTCGGCAATCACCGACTCATAGAGCTCTGACTGGGGTTTCCAGAACATCACCCCGACGCCATCGTGCTGGGTGTGGGTAACCACGCCCATGATCGACCACTGACGACCGCCGCGATAGATTTCCAGTTCAACCAGAGCCCCGGTCAGCATGGTCAGGCTCTCGGTACGCAGGAAGATCCCCTGCACAGAGCAATTCACCGCCTTTGCCGGAAATAACCGCTGTTTTCTGTAGCGGATATAGACGTCGCCATCCATCGGATAGCGCTTACTGTATCGTTTCTCAACTGGCATTTTCGTTTCCTTGATATCTTGGTAAACGAAGTGTAGGTAGCCAATATGACTAACGTGTGACGAGGGGATGAAGCCTTTCTGACCTGAAATCCTTACACTTTTCAGCTTGCAGCAGACCTGTCATCAGCGCTTTTAGCAGGTGTAAACCCCTTGTTTCAGCCTTTTTTCGACAATGTCTCGAAATGAAACAAATTCCGGCGAATCTCCCACGAACAGGCCAAATCCTGGTATCCTTGCCCGCCTCTGAAAGTGGTTAATCCGATATCTGAAATGAAGAAGCAAATCGAGCAATTGGTAGTCACGGCGCTGCAGCAACTCGCCGCCCAGGACATGATACCGTCCGATTCCCTGACGGCGCCCAAAATTGAACGGGCGAGAGACAGCAAGCATGGTGATTTTGCCACCAATGCAGCACTGGTGCTGGCCAAACCTGCGGGCAAAAACCCCCGAGAGCTGGCACAAGCTATCATCGATGCCCTGCCTGCCTCCGAGCTGGTCGAAAAGTGCGATATCGCCGGGCCCGGATTTATCAATTTCACACTCTCATCAAGTGCTTATCACAGCCTGATTCCCACCATCATCAGCCAGGCCGACCGCTATGGCCGCAGCGACCTGGGGGCAGGCAAAAAGGTCCAAGTCGAATATGTTTCTGCCAATCCCACCGGCCCGCTACATGTGGGGCATGGCCGAGGGGCCGCCTATGGATCCGTGGTCGCCGACCTGCTTGAAGCGGTGGGTTATCAGGTACACCGGGAATATTACGTCAACGATGCAGGGCGACAGATGGATATCCTCGCCACCTCGGTCTGGCTGCGTTATCTGGAGCTGTGTGACGAGAGCCTGACCTTCCCTGCCAATGGCTACAAGGGAGACTATGTGTGGGATATCGCCGCCACTCTCCACCGAGATCACAGCGAGGATTACAAAGTCGCGGCAGAGACCCTGTTTGAGGGCGTACCCGCTGACGAGCCCGACGGTGGCGACAAGGAGGCCCATATCGACGGCCTGATCCAGCAGGCGAAAAAGCTGCTGGGGGACAATCGCTACCGGTTCGTCTTCGAGCTGGGGCTGAACACCATTCTCGACGATATCCGCGACGACCTCTCCCTGTTTGGGGTCAACTATGAGGAGTGGTACTCCGAACGCAGCCTGATGGAGTCCGGCGCGGTGAACCAGGTGATCGAGCGGCTGCGCAACAGCGGACACCTCTATGAAAAAGGTGGCGCCCTCTGGTTCCGCTCGACCGATTTCGGTGATGAAAAAGACCGGGTCGTGGTGCGGGACAACGGCCAGACCACCTACTTCGCATCGGATATCGCCTACCACCTGGATAAACTGCAGCGGGGTTTCGAGCGGGTTATCGATGTCTGGGGGGCGGATCACCATGGCTATGTGCCGAGGGTCAAGGCGGCTCTGCAGGCACTGGGTGAGGATGCAGACAAACTCGACGTGCTGCTGGTGCAGTTCGCCATTCTCTACCGGGGTGGTGAGAAGGTGCAGATGTCGACCCGCTCCGGCGAGTTCGTCACCCTGAGGGAGCTGCGTAAAGAGGTAGGCGCCGATGCAGCCCGCTTTTTCTATGTGATGCGCAAATGTGAGCAGCATATGGATTTCGATCTGGATCTGGCCAAATCCCAGTCCAACGACAATCCGGTCTACTACGTGCAATATGCCCATGCCCGTATCTGCAGTGTGCTACAGCAGGCGGCTGAACAGCAGATCACCATCGCCAGTGACGCCAATGCGATCGATTACGCCTGTCTCGGCGAATCCCAGGAAGAGGCCCTGCTGACCAACCTGGCCAAATATCCGGAAGCGCTGGAGCTCTCAGCCCTGAACGAAGAGCCTCACCAGCTGACCCACTATCTGCGGGACCTGGCCACCGACTTCCACACCTATTACAACGCCCACAAGTTTCTGGTTGAGGATGCCAAGCTGCGCGATGCCCGCTTGCAGCTGATCCTGGCAACCCGTCAGGTGATACGCAACGGCCTCGGCCTGCTGGGTGTCTCCGCACCCGAGAAGATGTAGCAGCCATGGCGGACTATAAACACCGAGCGGGCAGCAAGAAAAAGCGCCCGGTCAGCTGCAGTCATGGACTGTTCTTTTTCGGCGGCCTGGTGGCCGGTCTGTTTCTGGCGGGACTCGCCTGGCTGCAATTGAGCCCGGGACTCAGAAGCCATGAGATACCCGGCATTGCCACCAAGCCACAGCAGAACAGGGAGCCTCAACAGACGGCGCCGAAACCCAACTTCGAGTTCTACACCATCCTGCCCGAGATGGAGGTGGTGATTCCCGATGAGGAGATCGTTACTCCCGAACCACCGGCCACACCGCGCAGACCCAGCCCAAGTGAAAACCGCCAGGCAAGCCGCGAGCGCAGCAATGGGGGCTACATCCTGCAGATGGGCTCATTTCGAAAACATCAGGATGCGGACCGTCTCAAAGCCAGGCTGGCGCTGATCGGTATCGAAGCCGAAATTCAGCGAGTCAGCATCAACAACCGGGATACCTACCACCGGGTACGAAGTGGACCCTACCGCTCACAGTCGCAGCTCAACAGTGCCCGTAAACTGGCTAAACAGAACGGCATTACCAGCCTTGTGATCAAGCTGAAAGAGTAAGTTATTTAGTCCACAAATAAACGCAAATCTCTTTAGGCAGGATGCGGGGTATTCCACGCTTTAAAACTCTCTATCAGTAGGGGCGCTTTCCACCTCGCCAGACGTACAACTCCATCGCCTGTGGATCACATCGATTGCAACTGGAACCGCACTCCGCCTTCACCTTGCGACGCTCCACCCGACCTTTTCGCTCCCACTGCTCGAGCATACCCCGCACCGCATCGGCATCCGCATCCAGATGCCGGGAGATATCGGCCAGTGATGCCTCGCCCCGCTGCTGCAGATAATCGCGGATCGCTGATAACATCAGGCTTCCACCCCAGTGCCACCTTGTCCGCGTAGCGACCAGAATCTCAACCCGGCGATGGTGGCCACCAGCATACTGAGCAGAACGATTACCCAGAACAATCCGCTGTCGGGGTGACTGTCATAGGTCGAGAGCTGATAGAACAGACTGGCGCTGATGTAGGCAACCCCTGTCGACCAGGCCACGACGAAAGCGGCCCATCGGGGGCCGGCCTCCCGGCGGATTGCACCAATGGTTGCCACGCAGGGGGAGTAGAGCAAAATGAACAACAAATAGGCGAACGCCCCGGCCTGACCATCAAAGCGGGCCGCCATGGCGCCGAACACACCCACATTGATCTCCTGTGCCTCAGCGGCCGCTTGCTGATTGGAGATATCCCCCACATCCATCGCCAGTGGATCGGTAACCAGGTCTTTCACCCCCAACAGGTTCTCCGGTACGGTTGCTGCTGCCTCAAGGATGGCATTCCAGAAATCGAATTCATCGTGCTGAGGCTTGATACCCGCTTCATCGTTGGCCAGATTGGTGTAGAGTGCGTCCAGCGTTCCCACCACGGTCTCTTTGGCGAGAATCCCGGTGAATACCCCTACCGTCGCCGGCCAGTTATCCTCGGAGATGCCCATCGGTGACAGCACCGGGGTCACCACCTTGCTCACCGCACTGAGCACGGAATGTTCCGTATCCTCATTGCCGAAGCTGCCGTCGGTACCGATCGAATTGAGGGTATTGATCACCAGCACCATTAAAACTATCACCTGCCCCGCCTCTTTGATGAACAACTTCACCCGATCCCAGGTACGCAGCATCACCCCGCGCAGGGTCGGCATGTGATAGTGGGGCAGCTCCATCATGAAGCCTGAGCTCTCACCGGAAAGCAGGGTCTTCTTCATGATCAGTCCGGTCAAAATAGCCACCATGATGCCGATCAGATAGAGACCGAACACCAGATTCTGACCACTCTCGGGAAAGAAGGCCGCGGCGAACAGCACATACACCGGCAGGCGGGCACCGCAGGACATGAACGGGTTCATCAGGATGGTCAGTTTTCGCTCCCGGTCACTCTCCAGAGTACGGGTCGCCATAACCGCCGGAACGTTGCAGCCAAAGCCGACAATCATCGGTACGAAGGCCTTGCCGGGCAGTCCGATGGAGCGCATAAAGCGGTCCATCACAAAGGCGGCGCGGGCCATGTAACCGGAATCCTCCACCACCGAGAGAAACAGATAGAGAGCGGTAATGATGGGGATGAAGGTGGCCACCACCTGTATGCCGCCGCCGGCCCCATTCGCCAGCAGCACCACCAGCCAGTCCGGCAGCCCCCAACCGGCCAGCAGGTGTCCGAAACCATCGACAAACAGGGCGCCGGCCACCCCATCGAAAAAGTCGATGAAGGCCCCACCGATGTTGATGGCGAACATGAACATCAGATACATCACGGCAAGGAAGATGGGGATGCCGAAGAGACGACTGAGCACCAACTTGTCGATACGATCACTGACCGTCTTTTCCAGCCGGCCATGGTTGCGAGTGGCGATCTGGGCAATCGCATGGGCATGGCTGAAGCGGGAGTCCGCGATGTGGATATCCAGCTCCTCGTCCACCCGGTCCTCGATCATTTTACCCCAGTGTCTGACCCGCTCATGCAGCAGATCGTCGGCATAGTTCAAGGCGAACTCATCCCCCTCCAGCATCTTCAGCAGCAACCAGCGGCGTTGTGAGTGATAACGACTCTCCGGCAGCTGCAATCCGGCCTCCAGATCGGTGATCGCCTGTTCCACCATCTCATCCTGGGCCAGTGGAAATCCACCGCTGATCCGCTCAGCGGCCAGATCCTGAATCGTGCTTTTAAGCTTGGTGACCCCCTCACCGCTGACCGCCACAATGGGTATGACCTGGCAACCAAGCTCTTCGCTGAGGCGCTGTATATCGATCTCGAGGCCACGCTTGCGCGCCACATCCATCATGTTCAACGCCAGGATCAGGGGCACGCCCATCTCCAGCATCTGTACTGTGAAATAGAGATTTCGCTCCAGATTGGAGGCATCCACTACATTGACGATCAGATCCGCCTCGCCGGAGAGCAGATAGTCACGGGTGACCTTCTCATCCTGGGAGGAGGCATCCAGAGAGTAAATACCGGGAAGATCGACAGCATTCACCTCTTCGCTGTCTATGGTGAACTGCCCCTCCTTGCGGTCAACCGTTACACCCGGCCAGTTACCGGTCCGCTGACGGATACCGGTGAGGATATTGAACAGAGCCGTTTTGCCACAGTTGGGATTCCCGGCCAGGGCAATGGTCAGGATGCCTGACTTTGGGGAACGTGTGGATGATTCGGAGTCGTGGCAGGCCATACTGAGTTACTGGATCCTTAGGTTAAACCGTTTCGTCGAATGGGCTGAGCAGCAACTTCTCTGCCACACCGGCACCCAAAGCCACCCGATTGCCCTGACAAGCCACAACCACACCGCTACCACGACGTTGCAGCAATTCGATTTCCGAACCCACCCGCAGGCCAAGACTGAGCAACCGGTGGACCAAAAGCCGCCCACCCAGTACCCGTTTGATTGTGGCTCGGCTGCCTATTGGTAATCCGGACAGCTTCACCAGATCGTCTGAGAGGGTAGATTTCAAAGCCACTTGTCCTGCAGAGCGTGATCCATCATCAAATGTTAATGATTCTCATTAGAGCAGGGTTCCCGCTGCTATGCAACGATCTTTTTAAAGTAATTGGCGATTAACTAATACACGACAAGCCAACTTCTAGCTAGATAGTGCTACCGAGGTTGCTTTCTCAGCAGGTCGATTCGATGGGGTTTGAGAAAATGCGCCCCGTCATCTCCCAGGTGTTCACTGAAGGCCTTCCTGATCTGCTGGTATCTCTGCTCATCCAGATCCAGCTTGGTATGAGTCACCTTGAGAAAACGGGATTCGAACACCTCCCAGCTCTCATAACAGCCGGGGACATTGAGAAACAGCTGTTGCTGCAGAGCCATGTCCTCACGTTCCGCCAGACCGCAAATGGCGGCAAAAGCTGCCTGTCGGACCTGTTTTTCATCGTGAATGAGGCTCATCAGCGCATTGAATTCGCCGCTGTAGACCGGTTCGGAGAAGTAGGCGTAGCCACCCGGTTTGAGCACCCGGGCGATCTCATCCATCGCCTGGGCCATCAACCCGGCCGGTACGTGATGGAGTGATTTCAGCATCCAGACTGCATCCACGCTTTCGTCCGGCTCACTGATCGACTCGGCCCCTTCAAGTCGAAATTCAAGATTGCCGATCGACTCCTGCAGGTTTTTCCGGTGCTGAATCCGGTCCACCTCCGTGGCGATGAAACGGGCATTGGGATAGCGCCGAGCAAGACTTTTAGTCAGCCAGGCAGCACCACAGCCCAACTCGATTCCCCGCATCCCATCGAACGGCAGAAGCTGCTCCATGAGATCCAGTTCCTGACCGGTGACATAGGCTTCAGGCCGATCAAGAACCATTTGATTTGCTGACATTATATTACTGCTCCAGTATCTTATTCTGTTTCGCAGTCCATTCTACGCTATAGGTTTCCAAAACGTGCTACTCGATGGAATCGTTAATTGGTTCGACCGTCTGCGACTGCAGCTCTCCCGTCACGACGCGCTGCTGATCCTCTCGGTCATGGGACTGCTTTGCGGTTTTCTTGCGGGTATGGTGATCGTGCTGTTTCGCCTGTTGGTGGAATCGATCCAGGCCTCCATGTTGCCTGGCGGGCAAGCGGAGAACTATGAAGCCCTGCCGCCGCTGATCCAGTTCGCTCTGCCGGTCGTCGGCGGACTGCTGTTGGGCCTGATGTTTGTGCGCTTCTCCAAAGGACTCCATGTGCTGGGTATCGCACGGGTCATGGAACGCTTGATCTACCACCAGGGACATCTCTCTCTGCGGGGACTGCTGCTGCAATTTTTCGGGGCCGCAATCGCCATCATCACCGGCCACTCGGTGGGTAGAGAAGGTCCCCACGTATTTCTTGGCGCCGCCAGCGGTTCACTGCTCGGCCAGTACCTCTCCCTACCCAATAACAGCATTCGCATCCTGGTCGGTTGCGGGACCGCGGCCGGTATCTCCGCCTCTTTCGACACCCCTCTGGCCGGTGTGATCTTTGCCCTGGAAGTGGTGATGATGGAGTACACCCTGATCAGTTTCATACCCATTATGCTGGCGGCCGTCAGCGCCAACAGCCTCTCGCTGATGATGTTCGAAGGCGAGCGGGCATTCGACCTGGAGATTATCCAGCTCGGCTCGCTGCATGAACTGGTATTCATCCTGATGTTGGGATTGGCCGCCGGCAGCGTATCAGCGGCCTATGTTCAACTGATCGAATTTATCTCTGACAAGAGCCAGAAAATGAGTATCTGGCTGCGCAACCTGAGTGCCGGTGTCCTGGTCGGCCTGTGCGCACTGGTCGCTCCCCAGGTCATGGGCATTGGCTATGACACGGTCAATCAGATATTGCTGGGTGAAATCGGGCTGAGCCTGCTGGCGCTGCTGGTGGTGGTGAAGCTGATCGCCACCGCAGCGAGTATCGGGTTAGGTATCCCGGGCGGTACCATCGGCCCCGCCCTGTTCATCGGAGCCGCGCTGGGTGGTGTGTTTGCCCCCCTACCCTCGCTGCTACTCGAAGGGCCGGTATCCGACCCTGGCGTTTATGCCCTGATCGGCATGGGTGCGGTGATGGGGGCTGCACTGCAAGCCCCGCTGGCCGCCCTGACCACTGTGATTGAACTGACCCACAATCCGGAAATCATCATGCCCGGGATGCTGGCAATCGTGGTGGCCAGCCTGGTCAGCAGCGAAGTATTCGGCAAATCCTCCATGTTTCACACGCTGCTGGAAGCCACTGGGTTGAACTACCATACCGACCCGGTGATGCAGTCCTTGCGGCGCACTGGGGCGGCTGAGTTCATGAACCGCAGCTTTGTTCAGCTCGATGCAAGCCTAAGTCGGGAGGCAGCCAAGATGGCGCTCAACCAAAAACCCGAATGGGTGCTGATCAACGGCCCGGACGACGAGCTGGCGCTGATGCCCAGCGTCGAACTTTTACGGAATCTGGAATTGCAGCAGGATAAAGAGATCGATCTGTTGAAAATCCCGGCAACCCGCTACCAGATATCCCCCATCCGCATGCAATCCACCTTGCAGGAGGCACTGGAAACCTTGGACAACAGCAGTGCGGAAGCACTCTATATCGAATGGTTCGATGAGGCACACTACTGGCGGATTCAAGGCATTCTGACCCGCGCTCAGATCGAATCCGCCTACCGTTTTTAAAAACTTCATGAACAATTAAAAAAACACCAACATCGGCCGCCGAAAAAGCATAAGATATTCCTAATTTTTAAAGCGACGTAGAGGGGGGCATATGAACGACACAATCAGTAACCCGGACACCATCCTCGTTGATGAGCAGCCGGTCAGGCTCGATGAGCTGCTGGCCGATTATCACAAACTGAAAGCTGACTCCGAAGAGGCGAAGAAGCAGGAGAAAAAGGCGGTCAGACGGTTCAAGCGGGAAGAGGAGCTGAAACCCTACCAGGCTGAACTGATCAAGATGCAGCAGTATCTGGAGAAAACCCGCACCCGCATGATCATTCTCTTCGAAGGGCGGGACGCAGCCGGCAAGGGCGGCACCATCCGTCGAGTCACCCGCTACATGAACGAGAAGCACTACCGGGTGGTGGCCCTGGGCAAACCGACGGACGAACAGAAAACCCAGTGGTTCTTTCAGAAATATGTCACCCAATGCCCACGTGGCGGCGAAGTGGTGCTATTCGACCGCAGTTGGTACAACCGTGCCGTGGTGGAGCCGATCTTCGGTTTTTGCAGCGATGAAGAGTATGAGAACTTTATGATCGGCTGCCCAGGCTTTGAAAAGGACCTGGTTCGTCAGGGCACCATTCTGGTGAAACTCTACTTCTCGGTCACCAAAGAGGAGCAGGCGAGACGATTCGAACGGCGTAAAAACGACCCATTGCGCCAATGGAAACTGTCGGAGATCGACGTCCAGGCTCAGGACAGATGGGACGATTTCACCAAACAGAAGTATGAGATGTTGAAGCGCACCAACACCACTCATGCGCCATGGACGACTATCCGCTCAAACGACAAACACCAGGCCCGGCTCAACGCCATGCGGGTGATACTCAATTCAGTGCCATACGAGCGCCTGAACCCCGAACTGGATTTTGTACCGGATCCATCTGTGGTGGTCTCCGGTTCCAGAGATTTGGAACTGATGGAGGCTCAACTTCTGCAGCAGGGCAAATTCGTCGGCTGATCCCTTTCAGTGCCGGGCTTCAGGCCCGGCTTTGTTTCTTCAATATGCGCTGAGATGCCTGAATTTCGGTTCGGTAGGGATTATCGTCTGCCGGATCATAGGCTAAATTTGTCATAACTAAGGACCACTCAACACGAACCAATCGATTTTGATGAACCAAAGCACCAACCTGATCCTGCTGGCTCTGCTGTGGCTTGGTTATTTTCTGATTCATTCCGCACTGGCTTCGCTGACCGTCAAGCAGTGGCTGGCCGACCGCTTTCCCCGATTAACTCCCTGGTACCGGATTCTTTTCAATCTGCAGGCAACCGTTCTGCTGATCCCGCCACTGATCATGACCTGGGCGCTACGCAGCGAACCGCTTTGGATGTGGCAGGGAGTCTGGTCTCTACTGGCCTACGCACTGATGCTGCTGGCCTGTCTGGGCTTCGTCTGGTCATTGCGGTTTTATGATGGTCAGGAGTTCCTTGGGTTCAGGCAGCTGGCCCGGCGACAGCAGCAGACGGCCGACCAGGAACAGCTGCATATATCACCGATGCATCGCTATGTGCGCCACCCCTGGTATAGCCTCGGGCTGCTACTTATCTGGACCCAGGACATGGATCCAGCCCGTCTGGTCTCGGCCATCTCTATCACCCTCTATCTGTGGCTGGGCTCCTGGTTAGAGGAGCAAAAACTGATGGTTTTCCATGGGAAGATCTACCGGGAATACCGAAAAAAGGTTCCTGGGTTGATACCCAGGCCCTGGCGTTATCTTTCCGAGTCAGAGGCCCGCGAGCTGCGGAACCGGTAACCACCAAAGGCCAACCTCAGATCTCAAACACCAATAAAAAAGGGGGCGCAAGCCCCCTCTCTGATTGACTGAATACCGGTATATCAGTAGCTGGGATCCCAGAAATTCCCCTGGCCATAAGGCGCCGGACCATAGCCATAGCCGGGATACCGGGGGCCTGGCATCCCTGCAGGATTACCGTAAGGTCCCTGACAGCCGTGACCACAGGCTTTACCTTGCCCCGGTCCCATGCCGTGACCTCGACCCATTCCATGTCCCATGCCCATGTGTCTTTTGTGCATGGCGTGGCAGGCGGCACGCTCTTCATCCGTCATCCCTTCAATCACCGCCTGATGTTTCGCCCACTCCTCTTCCATCGCCTTTTTGCGGGCTACCCATGGCGGCGTTTCAGGCATCTCGATGCCCTGCTGCTGCGCTTGCTCGCGCATCTTCTGATAGCGCTCCTGCCGATAGGCATCACGCTCCTCAGGAGTCATACTCATCATCTTCTCATGGCGCTGACGGCGCTCCTCGGCCGATGGTCGGTTCGATTCCATCTGCGACATCCGCCAGGGTGGGTGCGCCGGTAGCATCACACCGGCCTCTTCCGCACGATTACGCAGTTCCTGGTAGCGGGCCTCCCGCTCCTTCCAGCGTTGCGCATAGGCATCCTCAGCATCGCTTGCCTTAGCCTCGGCAACAGGCTCTGAATCCATGCCGGCTTCTTCAGCCGCAGGCTCAGCGGCCTGATCCCCAGCAGCCGCCTCACTCTGCCCCATCTCGGTGGCCATGGTCTCACTCTGATCCGTTTCCGGCTCAGCCTCCACGACAGCCTCAGCCACTTCTACTTCCGCTTCCACAGCCGGTGCCGTCTCGGTGGCTGCTGCCTCCATCATCTCTGCCGTCTCCCCAGCCTCACTCTGGGTCAGACCACCACCCTCCTCGAGGGCTTCTTCTGCATTGATTACGGCGCTAAAGGGCAGCAGAGAAGCCACCATAAGGGTCAAGAGTTTTTTCTTATACATGCTCAGATCTCCTTCGATGATCCAGATTGGGATAAGAGGATTAAACCAACAACCTGACAGCCGCCGACCAGCCTACTCCCCCGGGCTGGTTGACGCCCAAACAGCTCGATCTATCCGATTGTTACGTTTAAGTCAGTTTACCGAGGCTTCAGGCGCCTCTTGTTTTACAGTTTTTTTATTCTGAGATTTGAGTGTAGCAACCTTTTCGGCAAGTTCAGCCAACAACCCGTCCATTCCCTTGGTCTTCACCAGGTTTCTGAATGATGTGCGGTAGTTACTGACCAGACTCACACCATCCACAGCCACATCGTAAGCATACCAGTCATCGTTGCGATAGCGTAACTTATAACTGACCGGCAACTCTTTATTCGAGGCCACGATAAAGGTTTGTACATTCGCCAGCTTGCCCTTCAGACGCTCACGCCCCATGCGCACCTGCTGATTGGTATAGCTGTCCATAGCAGAATAGTAGGTCTGCTCGAGCAACTCACGAAACAGTGTAATGAATTGTTCACGTTGCGCTTCTGTGGCCTTGCGCCAGTTGGCGGCAAGAATCACCTGGGACATCGACTCATAGTCGAAGCGTGCGCGGACGATGGTTTTGACCATTTCGCGACGCTCCCCCTTACCCAGATTCTCGTCCTTAAGAATTTCGAGGATTTTATCCACTGTCTCTTTGACCCGCTCTGATGGCGTCACCTTGGCTGCAGCCGGCAGACTGGTGGTAAATGTCAGTGTGAGTAGCAATATTGCGAACAATCTCATCATCGATCTTATCCCTTATTATTTGACTGGTTGTTGAGACAACGGATTTGGCGAAAGGTGCTCGGTCAACCCGGCCGCGCATGGAAGGGGCACCCCGGCCTTAGGCTGCAAAACGCTGCAGGTTGCCCGGATATTCCCCCTAGTCCCCTCTCTCCTCATCAGAAATAGGCGTTGTGTTTGGCACAATTGACAAATGTTGACGTTTCGAAGCGCCGGTATACTGGTCGATACGCCAACAGATAGAGA
Source organism: Chromatiales bacterium (assembly GCA_022360905.1). GTDB lineage: Bacteria > Pseudomonadota > Gammaproteobacteria > Chromatiales > Chromatiaceae > Thiodiazotropha. The sequence continues at coordinate 19 of JAKSBX010000279.1, read as the reverse complement.
CCCGCCTGACATCGTCACT
>JAKSBX010000240.1 GCA_022360905.1 Chromatiales bacterium | reverse complement strand
GATTCCCCTCTCCGGTCGATTGATGGCGGTGGCGGATGTTTATGATGCCTTGATCTCAAAGCGGGTATATAAACCGGCCTTCAGCCACGACAAGGCGAAGTCGATCATCATCGAAGGCAGGGGCGGACATTTCGATCCGGATGTGGTGGATGCATTCATTGCCGTGGAGCATGAATTCCAACAGATCGCTGTAGATTTCAGTGATCAGTCTTACACATCAGGCAGCTCAGGTGCTAATGAAGTGTTGTCTGAAACTCTGACGCCTGCCAGTTGAAGTTCAGTTGTTATAGCCGTGCTTTGCAAACCGATGGATGGGCTCTGCCCCGGGGTCGGCTGATACACGCAAGCAGGCTTACCTGGTCAGTCGTTGAAGTTACTGTGCCCAGGTTAACAGGGCATCGTGAGAGGGTGCTGTAGTTTTACAGCTGATTGCGTGGCTAGCTACATAATTTTGTCAATTAAGCTCTTTATCGTACTCATCGTGTGTGTTTTCCAGAAGCTTGTTGAAGTTGCTTGAGTCACGGCTTTTAGGCGCCTCATGCTGGTTGACAGTTTCTTCGGTTTTTCTGATTTTTTGTATACCAATCACTTGCTTTCATCGATTATCCAATCGGTCTTGTCGCTGCTGTCTTTTTGTTATCTTGCCGTGATACTTACGTGATAATTGTCCACAAGAATTGATTCACGCTTATGGCAAGGCCGGCGTGCATTATTTTCGTATTAAAAAATAGTTTGATAAACCGAAGGAGATATCCATGATCACTCGCAGAAAATTAGCCTCGCTCGCACTGGCATCCACTGCAGCCACCCTGTTTTCCGTAGCACCTGTTGCTACGGTTCAGGCCGGAAGTGATGCAAATGTGCAGTGCTACGGTGTAAACAAGTGTAAGGGGCACAACGATTGCAAAACCGCCAATAACGCCTGTAAGGGCCATGCGTCCTGTAAAGGGCAGGGGTTTGTTAGCATGTCCAAGCATGCCTGTGAAGAGATAGGCGGCTCTGTCAATAAACCGAAAGGTTAAGTCAAGCCATTGTGGACTGATGCGCTATCCAAGGATGGTGATGCCAGCTCTTTACTTGCTAAGGCCTGTTAACACTAATCCAATACTCCCTGCTGGATCTGTTTTTGCGTCCAGCAAGGCACAACAGGGCGTATTGGATTAGTGTTAATAGGCCCTAGTACGCCGATCATCTGTCTTGGGGAAGCGTTGTGATCGAAACCAAAGCCAATCAAAGACCTTTTCTCGGATATGGGTTGGGTCTACGCAGACAACACTACGATGATGTTCTCGATACGAGGCCGGATGTTGACTGGTTCGAAATCATCTCTGAGAACTATATGGTGGATGGGGGTAAACCGCTCCATTATCTGGACCGGATTCGTGAGCACTACCCCATGGTGATGCATGGTGTGTCTCTGTCTATCGGCAGCACGGAGCCACTGAACTACCACTATCTTGATAAATTGAAGGCCTTGATAAAACGGGTGGAGCCAGCCTGGTTTTCAGATCATCTATGCTGGACCGGTGTCGATAAGTTGAATATGCATGACCTTCTTCCTTTACCCTATACCGAAGAGGCGCTGGATCACGTGGTAGAACGTATCGCCAGGGTACAGGACTATCTTGGGCGGCAGATGTTGATTGAGAATGTATCCAGTTACATCAACTATAGCGAGTCACAGCTGACGGAATGGGATTTTCTGCGCGAGGTTGCGGAACGTGCCGACTGTCTGGTATTGCTCGACATCAACAACATCTATGTCAGCGCTTATAATCACGATTTTGATGCCGTTGAGTATTTAAGGGCGATGCCCAGTGAACGCATCTATCAGATCCACCTGGCAGGCCACACACAAGAGAAGAACCTAATCGTCGATACCCACGATCATCCGATCGCCGATCCGGTTTATGAGTTGTATGCCGAGGCGGTCAGGCGTTTCGGCCGCATCAGCACGATGATTGAACGTGATGACAATATTCCACCGTTGATGGATCTGCTGAATGAGCTCGATCGTGTTCGGAGTATTGGGAATAGGGTATTTGAAGATCAGGTGGCATGAGGGTTGACTATGAAGCACCTAGGTGAATTGCAGTCGCGTTTTCAGAACTTCATTCTTCAACCTGAAAATGGAGAGGAGATTTCATGGGTGAGCGGTGCGGGGCAAGCGTCGTCAAGCTATCGGCTTTCAGTCTATGCCAATGCCTATGTCTCACGCTTGAAAGAGGTACTGGAAAATGACTATCCCGCCGTGCATATGGCCATAGGAGATGAGCGTTTCGGGCTTCTCGCAGAAAGATATGTCAGGCAACACCCGTCACGTTTCTTTTCTCTGCGGGATTTCGGCTATCGGTTCGCCACCTACCTCGACGAAGAGGTAGGCACAATTGCGTTGCTTCGAGACCTGCCATGGCTATCGGAGCTGGCGCAGTTCGAGTGGACCTTGGGACTGGCATTCGATGCTGCGGAATCCATGCTGCTTGACGAACAGGATATGGCGTCCATACCGGCCGATGCATGGCCTGCGCTTCAGTTTGAGTTTTGCCCCTGTGTCTACCGTATCGATCATAAGTGGAATATTCCATCCATGTGGAAATCACTCACCGCGGATCCGCCGGAGACTGTCGAGGCGATACGGATGCATGGCAGTTGGTTGATCTGGCGACAAAATATGGTGACTCGTTTTCGCTCGCTTGATGAGGATGAACGGTTGATCCTCGATTTGCTTCGCCGTGGCGGCACCTTTAATGACGGTTGTGAAATCTTGGCGTCACAGATTGACCAGGAGAGCGTATCGATGCGGGCAGCCGGATTGCTTAAGGGATGGATCAGGCAAGGCCTAATTGCCGATGTTGTCCGTGCTTACTGAGAAAATCAAACTGTGATTTCGCATATACAACGTATGTGATTGGCTGCTGCTTTGTTTGCTTGAATGGTCCGCCGGTCCTACGGCGTTTTTTCCTACGCAACGCCAGTAGATACTTTATAAAAGTCTGTTATCTGAATTTGCATGTCGGTCGCTAAACGCTGTAGATCGGCTTCACTGAATGAGGTGCCTCTCTACAGATAATTCACGCCGGCTTGCTTTCGTTGAGGGGGTATACAAGGTTCAGTCTCGATAATTGTTTCCATTCGAAATCCCAGTCAATCTAACGGCATCAGGAACAGAAAAGTCGAGGGAAAAATATCAGAGAGCTTGCCGAAATTTATTCTCGGCGAGTCGGGAGCGCTCGTAATACCGATTTTTACTAATTATTTCCGAACCTTAGCAGCTATTAATAGATGTTTAGCTTGGTAGGACTCTAAATAATTCTTAGTATCTGCCGATAAATTCGGTGGTTATCCATAGGTTTTACTATTTCGAGTCGACCCAAAAGGAACCGGAAGCTCAATGATCCAATCATTTCCACTTGTTCACAGCGATAAGGCCAGGTTGCGGGTACAGCTCTGGTTGGTCTTTTTCGGCTGGACGCTGATGGTGCTGATGCTGCTCCTATGGTCGTTGAGCAATGAGGATGCGGAAGTGTTGGAGTTGGCACGCCAGGAGGCGATCGACAACTTCAACAAGGACCAGGCGTTCCGTGTCTGGGCAACCACCCACGGGGGAGTCTACGTGCCGGTGACCGAGCGTACCCCACCAAGCCCGCACCTGAGCCACATTCCCGAACGCGATCTGGTGACACCTTCCGGCCGTCAACTTACCTTGATGAACCCAGCCTTCATGCTGCGTCAGATGATGGACGATTATGCCGATCTCTATGGTGTCAGAGGGCGAATCACCAGTACCAAACCGCTCAATCCAAGGAATGCGCCGGACGAGTGGGAGCGGGCCGCGCTGGAGTCTTTCGAGCGAGGTGAGAAAGAGCAGTTCGAGCTCACCGATATTGAAGGCGAGCCCTACCTGCGCCTAATACGCCCCATGCAGACCCAGGCGGGCTGCCTCAAGTGTCACCTCCATCAGGGCTATCGGGTGGGGGATATCCGCGGGGGTGTGGGTATATCCGTGCCGATGAAGGATTACTTCGCTACGGCTGCCGTGCAAAAGCGGGAGATCTCTGTGGGGCTGGGGCTGATTTGGTTGGCGGGTCTCAGTGCCATCGGGTTTTACGGCAAGCGCAGTTACCAGCGGCTCGAGGAACGCAAAGACTACGAGGATCAGATCTGGCAGCAGGCCAATTTCGACTCACTTACAGGTCTGTCAAACCGCAATCTCTTTCTCGACAGGTTGGATCACGCCCTGGCTTATGCACAACGACAACAAGCCTTGGTTGCGCTGCTGTTTATCGATCTGGATCGTTTCAAGTATGTCAACGATGCCTTGGGACATGCCACAGGCGATCAACTTCTTCAGGAAGCGGCAAGGAGGCTGCGGTTGTGCGTCAGGGAGATGGATACGGTATCGAGGCTGGGCGGTGATGAGTTCACCGTTATCCTACCCGCCATCAGTGAGGGGCAGTCGGTTGCCAGAGTGGCATCCTCCATACTGAGTGAGTTGTCACGGCCGTTCGACCTGGCGGCCCAAGAGACCCATGTATCCGCCAGTATCGGTATTACGATCTATCCTCAGGACGGCAGTGACTCGGGCATGCTGCTGCAGAATGCGGACACAGCCATGTATCAGGCTAAGGAGGAGGGGCGCAACACCTACCGCTTCTTCACCTGGGAGATGAATCGAGAGGCGGAGGGGCGAATCTCAATGGGGGCCGCCCTGCGTAATGCGCTACGGAGAGAAGAGTTTCAACTTCACTACCAATCCATCGTGGATATCAGCGACGGTACAATCGTGGGTGTCGAGGCTTTGATTCGATGGGAGTCGTCGGAACGGGGTCGTGTTGGACCGGATGAGTTTATCCCGGTGGCGGAAGAGAGCGGGCTGATCGTACCGATTGGGGATTGGGTACTGCAGCAAGCCGCTGCGGACCTCCGGCATTGGGATCGGGCGGGGCTGAAGCTGGAACTGCTCTCGGTCAATGTCTCCACGGTGCAGTTCCAGTGCGAGGGGTTTCTGGAAAAAATGCGTGACCTACTGCAGGATAACCAACATCTTGCTTCCAGGCTCTTCCTTGAGATCACTGAGAGTGTCTTTCTCAACGAACACCGGGAGCCGGGCGCAAGGTTGGGTGTTTTGCGTCAGCGGGGTATCGGCATCTCCATTGACGATTTCGGTACCGGTTATTCATCGCTGAGTTACCTCAAACGGTTTCCCGTGGATAAGATCAAGATCGATCGATCATTCGTACGTGATGTGACCACCGATCCCGAAGATGCTGCTCTGTGTGAAGCGATTATCGCTATGGCTCATCACCTTGGCCTCAAGGTGGTGGCTGAGGGTGTGGAGACCCACGCCCAATGGCAATTCCTGCGTAACAGCGGCTGCGACTATGCTCAGGGTTTCTACTTCAGCCAACCGATGACAGCGAGTGAATTCACCGACTATCTGGATAAAAACCAGAACCTGATGGGGGTAGGTTGAATCGTTCGACCAGACTCCTGTTAACAGACCCCATACAGCACGACTATAATAGATCACCTTTGCCAGGTGTTGTCCTGGCTGCGTCCGAATAACAAAAGGTTGATTCTATGATCATTAAACCCCGAGTCCGTGGATTCATCTGTACCAATGCCCACCCAACTGGCTGTGCGGCCAACGTTCAAGAACAAATTGATTACATCAAAGGTTCCGCTATTCCGACGGAAAAGGGACCTAAAAATGTTTTGGTTATCGGCGCGTCCACAGGCTATGGACTGGCGACACGCATCACGGCGGCGTTTGGCTATGGCGCCAACACGCTGGGGGTGTTCTACGAAAAACCTGCGAGCGAGAAGCGCACGGGTACAGCGGGGTTCTATAATGCCGCCGCGTTTGAGGAGAAGGCCAAGGCCGAAGGCTTATACGCCAAAAGCATCAATGGCGATGCTTTCTCTGACGCGATGAAAACGCAAGTGATCGAAGCCATCAAAGCCGACATGGGGAGCGTTGACCTGGTGGTATACAGCTTGGCCTCACCCAAACGAACCGACCCGAAAACCGGTGAGGTCTATAACTCTGTGTTGAAGACGATCGGTGAGTCATACACCGCGAAAAACTTGAACACAGATACTCGCCAGGTGGGTGAGGTGACAATCGACCCGGCGAGCGACGCGGAGATTCAGGCAACCGTGAAAGTCATGGGGGGTGAAGATTGGGCGATCTGGTTGCAGGCATTGGCAGCGGCCGATGTACTGGCCGATGGTGCGCAAACCACCGCCTATACCTATTTGGGGGATAAGATCACCTGGCCGATATATGGCCATGCCACGATCGGAAAGGCCAAAGAAGATTTGGATCGCACCGCGAACGAACTCAATCAGCGGCTGGCGCCAATCCAGGGACAAGCTCGTGTGGCTGTGCTCAAAGCGTTGGTGACTCAGGCCAGCTCCGCGATCCCGGTGATGCCTCTCTACATGTCCATTTTGTTCAAGCTGATGAAGGCGCGAGGTACCCATGAGGGGTGTATTGAGCAAATTCAGCGCTTGTTTACCGAAGGTCTCTATGCCGATGCCCCGCGTTTGGATGGTGCCAACCGTCTGCGCGTGGATGAAAAAGAACTGAGCCCGGAGTTGCAAGCCGAGGTGGAAGCTGTTTGGTCAGAGGTAACCTCCGACAATGTCGATGAAATGACGGATATCGATGGTTATAACACCGATTTTCTCAAGCTCTTCGGCTTCGGGGTGACCGGGGTAGACTACGAGGCCGATGTCTCGCCACTGGTACGAGCGGACTTTTAACGCCGCTGCTGCCTTACCGCATAACATAACGGAAGGCGTCGAACCGACAAGCCGTCTCCCCGGCTGAATTGGTAATCACCTCAGGCTAAAAGCCCCAGGCTAAAGATATCCAGCAACAGGAAGGCAAGGATGACCGAGATCCAGAACACCATGCTGCCGGTTGGCCAACTCTCCGAGAGATGGTATTTGGCCACTGGAGATTTGCCGAATTGGTTTTGTATACCCTGCATTTGTGCGGTTACCGTGGCCAGCATCGACTCTTTTGCTCTGTACAGAAGGTTTACGGTTCGGCGTGCGCCAGCCGGTACTAGCCTGCGGTAGAACCACTCGGCATCCAGGTTGACCGAGTGCAACTCCGGCGGATAGAGCCCCTGTTTGTTCAACCAGACAAACGCCAGGGCAGAGAAGAAAAGCAACTGTGTCTGCGCCAGTACATGGGTCAGATCGTAGGGCCAGTAGTCGACTTCCCAGGGTAGCAATGCATAGAGATATTGCGGTTGCATGCCGATAAAGAGACAGAGAAACGCCGCCACGCTCATGGCGACCAGCATGTTCAGCGGGGCCTCTTGGGTGCGTATGCCGGAATCGTGGTGGAAGAAGGCAAAATAGGGGATCTTGATGCCCGCGTGATGGAAAACGCCAGCCGAGGCGAACAGCATCAACAGCCAGAAGTAGCCATGGTTCTCCTGCATCAGCGCGGTCATTACCATCGACTTACTGACGAATCCGCTGAACAGTGGGAATGCGGAGATGGAGAGTGCACCGATAACGCAAAGTGCGGTGGTTTTGGGCATCGACTTGTAGAGTCCGCCCAGGTCAGAACCATTGATGTTACCAACCCGGTAGAGGACCGCGCCCATGCTCATGAACAGCAAGCCTTTAAAGATCACGTCGCTGAACGCGTGAGCTACGGCGCCGTTCAGCGATAGCGCGGTGCCGATACCGATACCCGTTACCATAAAGCCGACCTGGTTGATCAGGCTGTAGGCCAATACCCGGCGCAGGTCATTTTCGATTACCGCATAGAAGATCGGGAAGCAGGCCATGGTGACGCCGATGTAGATCATGATCTCTTCACCGGCAAAGCCTCTGGCCAGGGAGTAGACCGCAACCTTGGTGGTGAAAGCGGAGAGAAAGACCGTGCCGGTCACGGTTGCTTCGGGATAGCCGTCGGTAAGCCAGGTGTGGAGGAACGGAAAGGCGCATTTGATACCGAAGGCGATAAAGATTAACCAGCCTGCCACGCCCGCATCCAGACCGATGTGATTGAATTCCAGCGTGCCTGTCTGATGGTAGTAGACCAGTGCGCCGGCCAGCAGCAGCACCCCTGACAGGACCTGGTAGACCAGGTAGCGCATGCCGGCCTTCAAGGCCCGCTCCGTGCCACGTGCCCAGATTAGAAACACCGAGCTGATGGCCAGCAACTCCCAGAATATGAACAGGGTGATCAGGTCACCGGAAAAGACGGCGCCCATGGCGCTACCCGCATAGGTCATACCGGCGATATGCTGCTTGGTGTCCTTGACATGCAGGGCGAAGATGACGCCAAAAAAACTGGCGATACAGAACAGGTAGCCAAACAGCAGGCTGAGTTTATCGGCCCGCAGGATATGCAGCTCATAACCCATCAGGGTATAAGCGACATCGGTGCCGGGATTGACCCCCTGCCAGAGATAGAGAGCGGCTACCACAGGTGTGGCCAGCATGATCAGCTGCCGCGGCAGGCCGCGGGTGAAAGCGGCAGCCAGTGCCGCTACAAAATAGAGCAGGAACGGGGGTAGCTCACTCATCGTAATAATCTTCCCTACGCATCAGAACATTACGCATTTTCTTGGCAATCAGGACCAGCAGGACGCAGGCGACAAATCCGTATATGGCATAAAACGCCGGCAGTTTCTCCCAGACAAAGCCGATATGGCGGTGCAGGACCAAGTCGAGCACTACTAACAGAACGCAAATGGCATAGAACCCTTTGAGCAGGCGATCAACATTTTCCTGCCGGTCAAAGATATGGATTTTCTCTTTTTCATCTGACATGTCAGTAGCCTCCGACAGCTAAACTCGCCAGTCGATAGAAGGGATCTGGGTAGAAGAAGAGGATCAGGCAGGCGGTCGATGTGATCACCATCGCCAGCAGTATCGTCTTCGGTGCTTCCACGATCTCTGTGTAGTGTTCACCGCTTTCCGGTTTGCTGAAGAAAGCCCGGATCGGGATCGGCAGCAGATAGATGATGTTGAGCAACGAGCTGATCATCAACACGGCAAGCAGCAGCAGCTGAGTGGTTTCGACAGCGCCCAAAGCCAGGTACCACTTACTCCACATACCACCGAAAGGCGGCAGGCCTATGATGCTCAGGGTGCCGATAAAAAAGGCGGTAAAGGTGACCGGCATGGCGCGCCCCAGTCCGTTCAGTTCGCTGACCTTCTTTTTATGCCAGGCGACGAAGATCGCGCCGGCGGCAAAAAACAGGGTGATCTTGGCGAAGGCGTGCATCGCGATGTGCATCGAGGCGCCGATCAGCCCCGCTTTACTGGCCAGCATCGCCCCCAGAACAATGTAACTCAGCTGGCTGACGGTGGAGTAGGCCAGCCTTGCCTTCAGATTGTCCTTGGTCATCGCCACCATCGATGCGATCAAGATGGTGGCGGCGGCTACCCAGATCAGGCCGCCGGTGACGTCATTGGAAAGGATGAATTCACTGCCAAAGATGTAGATCGTCACCTTGAGAATGGTGAAGACACCAGCCTTGACCACAGCGACCGCATGCAACAGAGCGCTGACCGGCGTGGGCGCCACCATTGCCGCAGGCAACCAGCGGTGAAAGGGCAGAACCGCCGCTTTGCCGATACCGAACAGAAACAGCGCAAAGAGCAGACCGGCCCAGGCGGGGTCGATATGGCCGGAGAGAATACCTCCCGGTTCGAAGTCGACCCGGCCAGTCAGCGACCAAGTGACCAGTATGCCGAGCAGGAACAGCCCGATCGATGTCCCCAGCAGAATACCAAGATAGACCCGTCCCCCCTGTTTCGCCTCCGGGGTGCCGGCATGGGTGACCAGCGGGTAGGTCGAAAGGGTCAGCAGTTCGTAGAACAGGAACAGGGTAAACAGGTTGGCGGAGAAGGCGATACCCATGGTTGCGGCAATGGAGACCGCAAAAGCGGCGAAGAATCGAGTCTGATTCTGCTCGTTATGGCCGCGCATATAGCCGATGGCGTAGATCGAGGTGACCAGCCAGAGTATGCCGGCAATCAGGGCGAACAACATGCCCAGCGCCTCGATCTCGAAACTGATGGCAATGCCCGGTAAAGGCTCGATCAGGGTCAGGGCGAATACCTCGCCATCCATGAAGCGGTTTGCCAGCACCACGACAAGCACCGCAATCAGTGCCGAGCACAACAGGGTTACCCCTTCTCTGACATCCGGGTTGCGGCGGGTAATGACAATGCCGGCTGCACCGGCCAGTGGCAGCAGCAGGATCGTCAGCAGCAATGTCTCGGCACTCATGGCTTCATCCCCCCGAGAATTGCAGCAGCTTGTTCAGCAACCCCCACCGTCAGGTCTGTGTCCAGGCCAAAATAGATGTTGGCGAGCACCAGGCCCCAGGTCGGCAGGAGTAACATTAATGGCGCCTCGGTCACTACCTTGCCGTTATCGGCAGCCGGTTTGAAATAGAGTGCTTCGATCAATCTACCCACATAAACAACCGCCAGCAGGGAACCAATCAGAATCACCGCGACCGGCAGCCATGCGGACTGCTCGAGGGCAGCCGTCACCAGGTACCACTTGCTGATAAATCCGGCGGTGCCCGGTACACCGACCAGACTCAGGCCACCGATGACAATGGCGCCGAACGTCCAGGGCATTGCCCGGCCAAGGCCGTGGATCTGATCAAGACGGCATGAGTCGATGCGGTAGATGATGGCGCCAATGGCCATGAACAGTGCGCCCTTCATCAGGGCATGGTTGAACAGATGAATCAGGGTCGCCATCAGACCGGTTGCCGTGGCAAAGCCGATCCCAAGAACCATGTAACCGATTTGAGCGACACTGGAGTAGGCCAGCAGTCGTTTGATGTTTTTCTGGTAGATGGCGTAGAACGAGGCAATGATCACACCGGCCATACCGGCGACGATAAACAGCTCGTCGGCGGGAGTGGCGATGGTGAAGGTCTGCGGAAACACAGTGAACAGTATGCGCAGCATCACATAGACAGCGACCTTGGTGGCCGTTGCGGCAAGAAATACAGTGACCACCGAGGGGGCGTAGGTGTAGGCGTTCGGTAGCCAGAGATGCAGGGGGAACAGGGCCAGTTTCAGCGCGATGCCGACCATGATGAAGGTAAAGCCGGTCACAATGGTATTCAGTTGCAGTACGCTGGGCAGGATATTTGCCATATCCTGCATGTTCAGTGTGCCGGTTTGCGAATAGAGCAGGCCGACACCGATCAGGTAGAAGGTGGCACCGATGGTGCCCATGATCAGGTATTGATAGGAGGCGGTGAATGCCTGCCGTTGTTTACCAAGACTGATCAGTGCGTAGGAGGAGAGTGATGAGATCTCCAGGAAGACGAAGACATTGAAGATGTCGCCGGTCTGGGTGATACCGAGCAGGCCGGTCAGACAGAGCAGCAGTGCACTATAGAATGTGGGTATCTTCTCATCGGGGATCTCCCGCTCCGTACTGTGCAGCGCGTAGGGCAGGGTCAGTGCGGCGATGACTGCAACGATCAGGGCGACAAAGGCATTCACCGCATCGATGCGGTATTCAATACCCCATGGTGGCGCCCAGCCACCCAGTTCGTAACTGATGACCCCTCCGTTAAGTACCGACCAGAGTTGGATTCCGGCAAACACGGCACACACCACAGAAACGGCGAATGAAACTGCCCATGGCAACCGGCCACGGGGTAATACAGCGACCAAGGGTGCAGCAATCAGCGGCACAATGACCAGCAGCAGGCTAATATGATTTCCCATTACAGCGAGTGATCCAGATTATGAATTTCATCTTCTTCGATGGTGCCGTATGTCTCTTTGATACGCACCACCAAAGCCAGCGCCAGTGCCGTCGTTGCCACGCCCACCACGATAGCGGTGAGGATCAGAACATGGGGTAGCGGGTTTGAATAGACCTTGACACCTTCAGCGATGATCGGCGCAGCGCCGCCCTCCACCGTGCCCAGGCTGATATAGAGAAAAAACACCGAGACCTGGAAGATATTCAGGCCGATGATTTTTTTGACCAGGTTGCCACGGCTGATCACCGTATAGAGCCCGACCATCATCAGGATGATCACAACCCAGTAGTTATAGTGGCCAATAAAGAAATCCATTACTCTCTGCCCCTGCCTGCGAAGGCAAAAAATAGAATCAGCATGGCTGCAGCCACGGTGATGCCGACACCGAGTTCGACCAGCAGGATACCCAGGTGCTGGCCGGCAATCTGAGTGCTGCCCAGGAGTGTGTAGTCGAGATAGTTGCCGCCTAATATCAGGGATTCGATTCCCACTCCGGCGTAGATCACCACACCGAGTGACGCCAGTATGCGCAACCAGTGTGGCGGGATGATCTTTTCCGCGGTTTCGAGTCCGAAAACCAGGCTGTAAAGAATAAAGGCGGCACTGAAAATGACGCCGGCCTGGAAGCCGCCACCGGGTCCAAAATCACCATGGAACTGGACATAGAGTGCGAACAGGATAATCAGCGGAATAACGAACTTTGCGATAACATGCAGGATAAGATTAGGCCTCATCTTGCGCCTCCTCATCCTTGGTTTTGAGTGTCGGTTTCGGGCGCCTGCCACCGATCAGCAGCATGACGGCCACCGCTGCGGTAAAGATCACGGTGACCTCGCCCAGGGTGTCAAAGCCACGATAACTGGCCAGTACCGCGGTGACTGTATTCGGTACACCGGTGTCCGGCATCGAGTGTTCCAGGTAGTAGCGCGCGACGTGTGTCTGTGACGGGGCGTCAGGGGAGCCAAAGCCCGGGATATCCCAGGTGCCGTAAACCAGTGCGGTGCCGGTGACGGCCACGACGATCAGCGGTAACCATGCACGGTGAGTTCGCGGCGCTTCATCGTAGTAGGGCTCTTTTGGTCGCTTGACCAGTGCCAGGGTTGCCAGCATCAAAACCGTAGAGATGCCAGCCCCCACGGCGGCTTCGGTAAAAGCGACATCGGGAGCGTCCATCACCACAAACAGACCGGCGGAGAGCAGGCTGAAGATGCCGAACAGCATGACGATCGCAAACAGGTTGGTCATGCGTACGATAGCGATCGAGGTGATCGCCAGAAAAGCAAGCAAAGTGATATTGATTACAACATCAATCATGTTCTTTCACTCCTCCCGGCTCATTTCTGTTCAAGCTTGGGCTTGAGACCGCTGTGTTGAGCCGCGTTTGCCAATGCATGAGAAGCGGTCGGGCTGGTGAAAAAGAGGAATACGAAGATCAGCGCCAGTTTAAAGGCGGCAATACCCCAACCGGCTTGCAGCGCGAGTCCGAACAGGATCATCAATGCGCTCAGGGTATCGGTGATTCCGGCTGCGTGCAGGCGGGTATAGAAGTCGGGGAAACGGTGGATACCGATCGCACCGACAATGCCGAGCACAACACCGATTAAGAGAAAGATCGCGCTGAGGATATCGATAATCACTTCGGTTCTCCCTGTTCAGCGCCACTCTCGAGGTCGTCCGAGGCGTGAAAATTGCCCTGAGCGACCAGCTTGAGGGCTGCCACGACACCGATGAAGTTGATCAGTGCATAGACCAGTGCAATATCCAGAACATCTGTTCTGCCGGAGAGAAACGCCAGAACCGCAATCAGCAGCACCGTCTTGGTGCCAAACATGTTGACCGCAGCGATACGGTCATAGGTGGTAGGCCCTGAAAGGGCACGCGCGAGGGCCAATCCCATCGTCACCAGGATTGCGAGTGAAGCTGCAATATACATTATTCTTTGAAAACCCGGTTTGTGATCTCGTTCGACATGGCGCCTGTCGCCAGATCGGTAGCTGCCTCTTTGCTGAGTGCATGCACGGTGAGACTCTCTTTCGAGAGTTTGATCGTGACCGTGCCGGGGGTCAGGGTAATGGAATTGGCATAAATCACAGCCCCCAGATCGGTCTTTTGCGACTGTGGAATTTCAATCATCTGCGGGCTGATCGGCGTCTCCCCCGGGCTGATGATCCGTTTGATGACGTCGATATTCGCCTTTAAGATCTCGCCGAACAGATAGAAGTAGTAGCTGGGGAACTTGGATGAGAGATGCAGCGGGTAGCTCTCATGATCGATGACATTCATTCGGTGAGATAAGTAAGCCGTGAGTGCGATCGATACCGCCCCTAAGCCCAGCAACAGAGGTTCAAAATGTCCCGATAGGGAGATCCAGAACAGTATGAGTAGTACGACAAAGCTGAAATATCTCATTTCGATGGTCTAGGGTCTGTTAACACGAATCCAATCACCCCTGCCGGGACTGTTTTTTGTCCGGCAAGGCAGAATGAGCGTAGTGTAGATATTCTGCATGAGCACATAAGAACCCCCGCTGGGAGGCAAAAACGTCCCAGCCCCCCAAGATGGAATTACTAAAGGTGGTTGCCCCTGAAAGTGTAACTACCACTACCGGCATGGATGATATGACAGTGATGGGCCAAAATCCAGCTAAGCTGGCCGTGCCAACACCCCTATTTACCACTTTTCCGCGTGATCAGGAGATCCAAGGGGGGCTGCACGAAATGGTTAATCCCGTTGGATTGTAGTGGGTATCTGCGGGAATTGATCCCTCTATACCTATTATATGAGGTTACTCAGGTGGTTTGGATATCCGCTGCGCTAATCTCGGCTTTTGGTGAAAAAGGGGGGGTGTCGTACCTGTCACAGATTTTGTTTGACCTCAATTGGACGCCAAACAGGCATTGTCCCCCGCTAAAGTCAGTCAGGTAATGAGGCTGCGAGCTTTAAACATACCTCCGGCTCCGCCTGCACAAGCTCCACCAAATCGGCATCTAAATAGCCCGATTCGGCCATTTCTCCGACTAAATCAAGAATCTTTGGTAACGGCATCGCGGCACGATAGGGGCGATCCTGGGCCAGTGCCTGAAAGACATCCGCCACGGCGATGATCCTGGCCTCCCGTGTCAGCTCCTCGCCGGTTCGACGAAAGGGGTATCCCTGGCCGTTGGGCGCTTCATGATGGTAGGCGGCCCATAAGGCGATATCCTCGATTCCCTCGATCTCTCGCAACACCTGGTAGGTTTCAAAACTGTGTCGGTGAAGCAACAACTTGTCGTCGGCGTCTAATGGTCCCGGCTTGTCCAGAATTTGATCCGGCACTCTCAGCTTGCCAAGATCATGCAGCAGTCCCGCCACTTCGATACGCTCACAGGTATCGAATGGTAAATTTGACCGCTCGGCCAAGTGGCGGGCCAGACGTGAAACCCCGACGGAGTGTTCGAAGGTGAAGTGGCTCTTGGCATCGACGATGGTGGCGAAGATCCGCGCCAACTGTTTCAGTTTATCGAACGAGACCGGTTGCGGGGTTGTGAAACGCTCCATGTCGAAGAGAAAGCGCTGTAGGTGGGGTGGTTCCAGCATCATCCAGAATGCCTCGGAGTTTGAAACCCGCAGAAAGAGATCTACCAGTTCAGGACTGAATAGCGAACCGGCATAGCCCTGGATGGTTTCACGGATATTCGCGGTCTGCTGGAGCAGATCCTTGCCGTAGTGGGGTGCGGAAAGGGCATCGACCCGGTCCACCATGAATATCAGGTTGGCGTCTCTGCAGACCTCGGGATCGATTGCGGTATCAACCAGTGATTCCCAGGGGGTGTGATGATAGCGTACGACCTGGGCATAATCTTGAAAATAGGCGAAGCCTTCAAGCAGTGTAGCGCCGATTTCAGAATGGGCATCGGCCCCTTCCCAAACCATCTCCTCAACCAGGTGAGTATGCTCAACCGTGGAAGAGACACCGCAGTCATGTAACATGCCGATATGGAACAGACGCTCGCGTGCTTCCTTCCCCATACCCATCATTTCGGCGCACTTGAACGCCATGTAACCCACCCGCTTGCCGTGGGCCGTTTCGTCGACCCCGACCAGGTCCAGGGCGTCGGCGAGGGCGTAGACGACCTGACGCAAATCGATTGAAACAGTCATGATAGTAGTTTCCCCTTCTGTGAGCAGGGTAGCGTCAAGTATCAAAAAGTCTTTAATTTTTGAGGGGATATATGTCTCGATGCCAAGCGTGCTGTGGCCGGCATCTGTTGCGATTGGCTGTACGCTATAGGGTAGAGATCGAGGATGCTGGAGACAGATGTCGATGAATCTCCAGTTGCCTGGAAGTGTCGAACCCGATCATATGTCATCCATGGGGTTGTCGCGATAACTGGTGTAGTCCACATATCGCTCTTCTCCCCAGACATCATCCACAAACTGATAGCGACCGGAATTGAACGTATAAAAATTGTACCGGACTGGGTTCTTCTTGTAGTAATTCTGGTGTTTCTCCTCCGCTTGGTAGAATTCGGTAAAGGGTACAATCTCGATCGTCACCGGGTTGTCGTATCGTCCGGAGGCATCCAGTTCATCACGCAGCTGTTCAGCAATCCGCTTCTGATCACTGTTGTGGTAAAAGATAGCCGGTCGGTATTGCCGGCCCCGGTCGTAGAACTGTCCGCGGGAATCGGTTGGATCCATCATTCGCCACAGGCCCTGTATCAAGCCTGTATAACTGATGATCTCAGGATCGTAGTAGACCTGTACTGCCTCGGTATGCCCCGTCATGCCGAGCGCAACTTTACGGTAGGTAGGGTTTTTTTCCACACCGCCACTGTAACCGGAAACAGCCTCCTTAACGCCGGGCAGCATCTCAAATCCAGATTCGACACACCAGAAGCAGCCGCCGGCGAAGGTCGCTACCGAGAGCCCCTGCAGCTTCAGATCCGGCGACTCGACCTGCTCGGTCAAAGGCTGGGAACAGCCCGAGATCAGTATCGTCAATGCCAACAGGCTGCCATACATAGAAAATTTCATCGATAGACTCTCAATGTACTCACTAAGTTAGTGTCGATTATCTCTCTCAAATTTCACCCGCCCGTCACGAGAAAATCACAAAAGTATCTCTTGTAGATTAGGTTAAAATCCTGTTCGTAGGTTCTAGCCGTTTACCGGTATCTGCATCAGCTCCTTCCCCCCTGATCGACTATCTCAGCCGAAGCAAGCTCTTTTCCGGTCCATATCAGTGAATTTGACTGAATCCGATTTCGCCCGTATGGCAGATTAACCAGGGTTCGATACCGAATGCGCCGGCTTCTATGTGGAACTGCAGTGCCAATGCGTTGGTGCCTGGTATGAATGCCTGAACTGGGCAGGCGGGTGTATGGGCAAGGCTCTCAAGGTGTGGCACACACCGAAACTTTTCATGCCGTTACTTTGCAGGAGCGCCATAACCAGTTGGTGTAGTGCGTGATTGATCTGTTTGTGCGCCTTCTGCGGCAGCTTGTCACAGGCTTTTATCAGCACCGGTGGCGGTACCAGTCGATCCAGTAGTTTGTGGCCATTTTTTGTGAGTTCGAGATAGGAGACCCGTCTGTCCTCGGTATCGCTATGCCTCAGCAACAGCCCTTTCTGCTCGAGTACTTTTATAGTCTGGGGTACCGTGCCTTTGGTTTGGCCCAGGTACTCGGTCACAGCCAACGGCGTGACCGAGTATCGATTGCAAACAGACAGGTTGCGTGCTCATTTTTAGACCGCTGACGTTATTTGCACTTGATGCTTTTACACAGTTTAATGCCTTTTTTTCGCTGAGCCTGGATAACTTTAAGGTTTCGTTTCAGACGCTTCCGATTTTGCGGATTCTGTTCCTGGTCGATCCTGACCTTTAGCGCTACCTTCTGCTTTTTGAGTTTTTTCAGTAAGGTGCGAATCTTGGTACGCTTCTCTTTCTGTTTCTGCCGCTCCATATTAAGCAACAGACCGAATTTTTCGATGAGCTTCTCACTGGTCATAGTATTACTCAGTTTTGATTGTCATTATCCCCGGACGACATAAGTTCCTCCAGTTCATCTTCACTCAACATCAACTCGCTCTCTACTTCTCTCAACTCTTTTTGCAGAGGTCCGAAAAGTACCCGGGCCATATCGATTAGGTTTCCCGCGACATCGTAAGCGTACGCGCTGTCGTTCATCAGTGATGTCGCCATCTCGGCGCTGATGGCATTCTCTCGGATCAACCGATCCAGCTCCCCGTTTGCAATGACATCACTCTCTTCCAGTACAAGTTGGATGCTATCCAGTGATAGCAGGGATGTTTCATCTTCCTTGTCATCCTTCGCTTCGGTGAGTTCACTCAGCACGACAGCGAGTTGCAGACGCAGGTTATTGTACTGTTCCTGTATCTGAGGATTTGATGATTGTGTGTACCGTACCAGATTTTTCTGTAGGTGTTTTGTATCTTTCACTGCCTCGACGATATTTCGACTTGCCTGTCGCAATTGGTAGAGTTCTTCACCGAAGTGTTCCGATGCAGTCGATTGTACCTCGCTGATATAGGCGATAATGGCACTGTAGAGAGTCTTGATGCGGCGCTCATAGATAGCATCGATATCGATTTTTTCCACCTGTGGCGTCGACTCAACCAACTGTTTGAGATCCTCTGAGGTACGAAGCGTCTCCGGATTCAGGTTGAGTGCGGAGATGATCAACTCATAGGCGTTTTCGAACAGATGCCCCACCTCGTTGCGGATCGCCTGCATTGCTGATTCGGGTAACTCCATGGCCGCTTCGTTGAGATAGATAGGCTCTTCGATCTGACGCTCCCTTTTCTGCAGCACCCGCTCAAGCAGGGTCACCAGCTTTCCGGTCAGCGGTAACATGAGGATTATCCCGGCCAGGTTGAAGAGCGTATGAAACACGGCTAGCTTCATGGTGTAATCGTCTTCCGCGATACCCAGGCGGTCGCTGATGCCATTTACTGCCAGCAAAAACTGCTGGATGAAGATGATGGCGACCAGGCCGGTTGTAACATTGAAAATCAGATGAGCACCCGCCAGGCGGCGACCCTGCACATTCGAACTCATGGCACCGAGTATTGCCGTGATCGTGGTCCCGACGTTGGCGCCAATTGCCAGGGCCAGTGCATTTTCGTAACTGATCTGCTGTGCCGCCAGGGCCGTGATGATCAGAACTAGGGTTGCGTGACTGGACTGCATTATTACGGTGGCGGCTGCACCCAACAGGGAGTAGACCAGCAGTCCCTTCAGACCGGGCATGGCGTAAGCTGCCAGATCTATGGCGTCCTTGAATGCCTCGAACCCCTCCTTCATGTGGTGTATGCCGAGAAACAGAAACCCCAGACCGGCCAGGATATAACCTGCTCCTTTCAGGGATTTCGACTTCTGGAATACCAAGATAATACCGAATACCAGCATCGGCATGGCGTAGGCGGAGATCTTAACCTTAAGGCCGAAGCCGGCTACCAGCCAAGCGCCGGTGGTTGTTCCCAGGTTTGCACCG
The DNA here is from genome assembly GCA_022360905.1 of Chromatiales bacterium. Lineage (GTDB taxonomy): Bacteria > Pseudomonadota > Gammaproteobacteria > Chromatiales > Chromatiaceae > Thiodiazotropha. The sequence goes on along the minus strand of JAKSBX010000240.1, from coordinate 7,432 downwards.
AAGATGATGCCGATGCCCGAGGCCAGTCCGATCAGTCCCGCACTCAGAAAAGAGATGGTGATGACCGAAACCAGGGAGCTCGATTGCATCACTGTGGTGGAGATAACGCCGAAGCTGAGACTCTTCCACAGACGATTGGTGGTGCGCTGAAGAATGCGCTCCAGAATCCCCCCGGTAAAGGCTTTGAATCCCTCTTCCAGGGAGAGCATGCCAAACAGGAAGATCGCCACACCGGCGGCGATCTCCTTAAAGTCGGGGCTGACCCAAAAGCCGTAACTCAATACTACAAAGATCGTGGGTAAGAGGATTTTACGTAGCATTGGATGTCCTGTGCTTCAGTAACAGTTGGATAACGATGGTGTTCAGCGCTGTGGCTCAAGGCAGCATCATGCCGCGTATGGTGAAGAACAGCATCGCTGCCAAAAGCGCAGAAGCGGGCACCGTAATGATCCAGGCCGCGGCGATCTTCAACAGCGCCGAGCGTTTGACCAGCTCGTGCCGATAGACCTTCTTGAGTCCTTTGCGCTCTTTTTTACTCAGTTCGGCTTTGGCCTTGTGCTCCTTCAGTTGGTTTAACATCTTGGCCTTATCGTCAACGCTGGCGGTTTTGAATTTTTCCAGAAAAGATTCCACCTCATCCCGGTCGGAGCCCTGGTGATGCATCTCAATCTCATCTACGATGCGGGCGTAATTGGCTTTCAGGTACTCTCTTAGGAATCCGACACCGAATACGGCGCCTACTGCAATGTGGGTGGAGCTCACCGGCAGGCCTAGCTGGGTGGCGATAATCACAGTAATGGCTGCCGCCAGAGCGATGCAGTAGGCCCTGGTCTGATCCAGTTCGGTGATTTCAGAACCAACGGTTTTGATCAGCTTGGGCCCGTACAGAGCCAGACCGACTGCAATTCCAATCGCGCCTACCATCATCACCCATAACGGAATAGCGGCCTTTGCGGAGATGCCACCGGAATTCAATGCGTCATTGATTGCGGCCAGAGGGCCGATCGCATTGGCCACATCGTTTGCGCCATGGGCAAAACTCAACAGAGCGGCAGCGAAGATCAGCGGCAGGGTAAAGAGGCTGTTGACACCTTTTTTATTGTTTTCAAGCTTTTTCGAGGCTTTAATAATAAGTGGCTTAGAGATGTACATTACTGCCAGACCAATCCCCAGGCCGATTAATAGTGCAATCGGCATGTCGACCTTCCAGATCTTTTTCAGACCTTTCAACATCAGGTAACTACCGAAAGCCCAGGCCATGATGCCGACCAGGATGGGAACCATCTTGCCGGCGGCACTGACCATGTCAGACTTGTAGGTTATGGTTCTCTTGATCAGATAGAGAAAAGCGGCAGCGATGATCCCACCCAACACCGGCGAAATCACCCAACTGGCTGCGATCTGTCCCATCTTTACCCAGTTTGCGATCTCCCAGCCGCCGGCTGCGATACCGGCACCGAGTACACCGCCGACAATTGAGTGGGTGGTGGATACCGGTGCGCCGATGGCGGTAGCGAGATTCAACCACAACGCGCCGGCGAGTAGGGCGCCCATCATCAGCCAGATGAAGGTGTCCGTATCATTGATCAGGGCCGGGTCGATAATCCCTTTTTTGATTGTGCCGACCACATCGCCACCGGCTACCAGGGCACCCATGGCCTCAAAAATTGCGGCGATAATGATTGCACCGACGAGGGTAATGGCGCGGGAACCGACTGCCGGCCCGACATTGTTGGCGACGTCATTGGCACCGATATTCATCGCCATGTAGCCGCCGATCATCGCGGCGATGATCAGCATATGGCTTACTTCCGTATTCGTGGAGCCGACATAAAGCATGGTGCCAACGATAAAAAGTACTGCAATTCCCAAACGAAGCAGCTCTTTGCGGTTGGCCCAAGTGGCGTGTTCTATTTGTGCAATTTTTTCGAGTTCCACTTTTTTTCCTGTTGTTGGTCGTTGAGTAGGAAGTATTTTCAGGGTGTCATAAAAATGACATAAAACTGTAACATTCAAGGCGGTAAACGCATATGTCCTAGCTCAAGTCGATTAAGAAAAGCAACATCTTTCGTCGCTTGATCGGATGCTGGAACAATCGTCTGCCTGCCACTCTTGAGCGCTTTGAGTGCGATCTGAAGCAAGCTCTTTTCCGGTCAGTATCAGCGAATCTGACTGAATCCGATTTCGGTAAACCAAGCTTGGAAGATTTTGCTGGCCGCAGCCTTCAGTGAAGAGCTATTGTGACGAGGATCGGCGCGCAGCTTTGCGACGGTGACACCGGGTGTCTGTGCGATTTCACCCCTATGGTCGATTAACCAGGGTTCGATACCGAATTGCACCGGCTTCTATGTGGAACTGCAGTGCCAGTGCAACACTGGGATATCACGTAAAGCGGTGAGTATCGATGCCTGACCGGCCTTCGATAGGGTAACCGGCGCCCAGCCGATCTCTTTCACCGGGCCGGGGTGAACGCTGCCGCCGATGGCTCGGGCCAGGATCTGTGCACCGAGGCAGATGCCGAGGGTCGGTTTGGCGGTGGCAAGCCGGGTTTTGGCAATCGCGACTTCGTCAGTCAGGAAGGAAGGGGTAGTCGAGTTCGTCCATCTCGCTGATCGGGCCACCCAGAAAGACCACCAGATCGGCCATCTCGGCAGCCTGTCTGTCCAGCTCCCAGGCGTTGACATAGTTTATCTCAAAGCCGAGATCTTCAAGCATGGGTTCGAGTAAGCCAAGGTCTTCAAAGGCGACATGGCGAATTGCAGTTACATTAATATTTATTTTCCCTGTCACTCTGTTCCTTTCAGCCAGGTTAACGACTTGTCTCAAGCGGCGGTCTCATGTTCACGACAAATACGCTGCACATCGTCCACCGATAAAGGTTGCTGAACCAGGTTGCAATAGTATCCACCATCTTCTGAGCGACCGTTGTAGCGACAGGTGTGGCACACACCGAAACTTTTCATGCCGTTACTTTGCAGGAGCGCCATAATCAGTTGGTGTAGTGCGTGATTGATCTGTTTGTGCGCCTTCTGTGGCAGCTTGTCACAGGCTTTTATCAGCATCGGTGGCGGTACCAGTCGATCCAGCAGCTTGTGGCCCTTTTTTGTGAGTTCGAGATGGGAGACCCGTCTGTCCTCGGTATCGCTACGCTTCAGCAACAGCCCTTTTTGCTCGAGTACTTTAATGGTCTGGGATACCGTGCCTTTCGTCTGACCCAGGTACTCGGTCACAGCAAGCGGTGTGTCCGAGTATCGATTGCAAACAGACAGGTAATGCAACACCTCAAGTTGTACAGGCTGCAGGCCATGCTCGATACCGCTCTTGCGCAGGTCGGTGCGCAACAGTTCGCTGAGTCGTTCAAGGTGGTTATAGAGTTGATTCGATTCCATGGGTATATGGTATCGACTCAAAACTAGTTTGACAAGCCAAATATCCTTTGCTAGATTGAAATAAGTATCGAGTCGATACTTACTTTAAATTCATATGAGGGAAATATGATGAAAAAAGCGGTTTTCTACCATGCGGGTTGCCCAGTCTGTATCGCGGCGGAACAACAGGTTCTCGATGCTCTGGATAGACGTCGTTACCAAGTGGAGATCGTGCATCTTGGTGAAGAGCGGAGTCGCATTACCGAAGCCGAGCAAGCCGGCATCCAGTCGGTCCCGGCGCTGCTGCTTGATGGGGCGACCTTCCACATCAACTTCGGTGCCTCGTTGGCGGATGTGAAAGGGGGTGCGTGATTTAAGGGAGGATTTTTGATCGCGGTACGGACCATCGTCTTGCTTTCATGGCCTGCCTGTGCTGATTAGGAGCACCATGGCGGTATCCGGCCAAACGCGGAAAGGGCAGTCCCAAATGCTGAAGACGTTGGCAGAACACACAAACAGCGCCACCAGCCCATGCCCCGGCTCAATTCCGGGGCAGGCTCTGGGCACAGCACCTGAAACGGGGATTCACCATCTATTGAAACTGAAATCAGCTACCATCTCAGCAGTCCTCTTGAAATATCGCGTAGTTATATCAATTGCACCATCTGACCGACGACAGAACAGATTTTCAAACACTCCCCACTTTATAGCCGCCCTTCCCTGCGGAGTCTTCGGTCAACCTGCCAGTGATAAAGCCGACTGATGAGTGGGCGAATTATCGGCAGTCCTATAAACCAGGCCAATGGAAGTAAAACCGGCACCCTGCCCATAAGCGCAATGTATGCATCAATTTCAGACAGAATATTATTGTTTTCATCGATTACATGCAGCTCTGTTAACGCTTTTTGAGGATCGATACCAATTTCCTGCAGTTCCGTGTCTCTAGCGGTGATGTCAACCCAGTGCACACTGCTTTTTCTTTCACCTGCAAGCCTTTCATAATTTCCTCTGTCCTTAATACATTTTGGACAGGCGCCGTCGTAATAAACCGTTATCTTTCCCGGTTCCGGACTCATTGCAATGTTCCCTAACAATTCAATGCGCTGGCTCACCTCGGTTTAGCTGCGCCTAAACCGATGTAGTTAAGACCTTCGGCAATTTCCGGAGTTCTGCAAAGTTGCCTACCTGTATCGAAGCAGAGTCTCTATGAGAGTTGTGAGACTCTAGACTCGAGGTAATAGGTAAAATCAAGGCCAGTCCCGGAGTGACTTATGGCAACTTCGGCAACTTTTCTTGAGTTCTTCCAACGAGGCAAGGAGTTTTTCTTGATCCCGATCCTTCAGCCATACCTTTGCCGCTTTTCTCAGATTTTTAGTTGCAGTTCGATTGGCCATGACTCTTTCATCAAATTCCTGTTTGTCAGCCCACGGCCATTCCCGATCATTGACTTGGTCTTTATCCGGATAGATATGGTCTAGTAGATTTGAAGTATGCCAGAGCGCTGAGGCATGATTCACAATATTGTCGTAGTATTTACTTTCTTTTTTGGTGAGCAGTTCGATCGCTTCCAGGTGATGGCGCAGAATATTCATTATCAGTTCAAGATATTCAAGTTCCTGCTCTTCTGATCCCTCAACGTTTTGCGCATGGACACTCGGTGTAATGAATATGAAGATAAAGATACAGACGCAGACTCCAGCTTTAATGTTCATGGCTCTCCTCCACGCTTGACCATACACTTTGTCAGTGTGTTTTAAATAAAACTATCTAATGGAACTCCTAAATATTTCTTGATTGATTAGAGTACAAGGCTTGTGATTTGTATCCAGCAATGTCTTATTTTTACGAAACAATGCTGATATCCCATGGAATAAACGGGTTTAATAGAACCCTTTCCCGTTCTTTGACTTATTGGTTATTCTGATAGTTTATAATAATGATAATGACCTGTTTGGCAGCAGCTGATATTTCATCATCTCAACTGGAATGTCATGAGCCTGGATAAACCGTCATTGCAGGAAAAGACTTCATTCTCGATTTAGCGATGCGATTATTGCACGCGACGTGCAATCTCTCTTCAGATTTCCTAACCACCTGGTTTTAGTGGATAATCCCAATTGATTGCTTTCTAACGTATTGATTTATATCTAATCTGAATGGGCATCTCCAAACCACACAGGGCCAGGAAGCGAATTGGCCAAAACATAATGCACGGGGTTCTGGTACTGCCTGCTTTTTTCCAGTTGGGGAGAGACTTCTGATGCTGAGATCCATAAGCAAAACCTTTCTCACCGGTCTCATTACCATCTTGCCGATCGTGCTCACGCTTTATCTCCTCTACTGGTTGGTGGTTTCGACGGAGTCTGCGCTGGGAGGTGTGATTCGACTGGTGCTTCCGGAAGAGCTGTACTGGCCCGGCATGGGCTTAATAACCGGTTTGGTAGTGATATTCTTTATTGGACTGCTTATGCATGCTTACCTGGTGCAACGTCTGTTTGCCTGGGGAGAGCAGATTATCTACCACTTGCCGTTTATAAAATCGATATATCGCGCTATCCGCGACTTTTTCGACTATTTCTCTCCGGACAAAAAGAAGGATTTCGAGCAGGTCGTAGCGGTATCGATTGGAGACACCGGCATGGAAGTGATTGGCTTCGTGACTCAGACGCTACCGGAACGCCTGCCAGAAGACTTTCGGAAAGAAGGCAGTATCCTGGTCTATATGCCCTTGAGTTACATGATTGGCGGCTATGCCGTTCTGATGCCGCAAAGTGCCGTACGCCCCCTGGACATGAGCATGGAGGAAGCCATGCGCTTCACAATAACCGCTGGAGTCACCGGCACGAATAAGACTCCCTAAAGTGATAGACAGTAACCCGCACTGTGCATCATGAGAGTCCGTATATCCGCTCCCGCTGCAAGTAGATGGCTAACAAATCTTTAATTGCATGAAAAATAACAATAATTTTCCTTTACACCTGCATGAAATACGCAGACTGCCTAAGGACTGATGGATACTTGAGTAACTAGAAAATAGGCACTTATGTTTCCAATACCCCCGCCGATAGACCTAATTCAAGGTTAATGAATTCAATACTCATGGTGATGCGATAAATCGCAGCTCAACCCGCTGGGTGTATGTGACAGAGTTGGTGGTAGTACCGCTGGCGATCGAACGGCCATGGGGACACCAAGGGATGACTCAAAGGTGGGTAGATCATGAACAAGGTTGAGACGAGACACGCCTCTTCGCCAATCCAGCCTGCAAGGATGCACGTACACTGCGTGGTGATGATGCTGATAACGGCTCTGACCCTGGGCGCATGTGGTGGTGGTGGCGGTAGCAGTAGTGTTTCGGCTACGACTGATACCCCGGTTGCCGGTGCAGGGGTCAAAGGGCCGCTGGCCGGGGCCGTGGTGAACCTGTATCAGGTCGACCTGAGTGCCGCCGACCTCAAGGGTAGCCTGCTCGATCAGGGTGTAACCGATGCCTCCACCGCAATACACGGACTGACGCTTCCCGCCGGGACGAGCGGCTTTGTGATGGTGGAGTTCGTCGCCGACAGCGACACCATCGACATCACCAGTGGCGCCTATCCGCTTATCGACACCATGATGACCGTGGTCGATGTCCAGAGAATCATTGAAGGTAGTGACGTCTATGCCACACCGCTAACCAGCATGGCAATCTCTCTCGCCCTGGCCAACGCAGATAGAGGTTCACCCTGGGCAGGCGACGGTAACAGCATCATCAGCGAGACTGAATTCACCCTGGCTTTGAATATCGCGCAGCAGCAGGTGAAGGACACGTTCGGTTTCGGTATCGATACCGATCTGGACATCTTCAGTGTGGCGCCGCTCATCACGGCGGCGACGGATACCCAGTCAGAGCAGACCCAGGTTGCGCAGTATCGTCAGGCTATCGAGGCCATCTGTTCCCTGGCCCAAAAGGTGGCGGATGACTCCAGCGCCAATGATACGCCCCAGCAGATATTCACAGCACTGACGGAAGACCTGCGTGACGGTGTCATCGACGGTAATGACAGCGGCACACCCATTGCTGT
>JAKSBX010000199.1 GCA_022360905.1 Chromatiales bacterium | reverse complement strand
GCTTCCGTTCATTCTGGTGAGGGTCGTGCAGTTTTCTGGTCGTTTCTATATTTCTTTTCACTTCTGAGCGGCTACTACGTTCTCAGACCGATTCGTGATGAAATGGGTATCGTTGCAGGCGTCGATCAACTGCAATGGCTATTCACCGGCACCTTCATCGCCATGTTATTGGTGGTCCCTCTATTCGGGTTTATCACCTCCCGATTGCAGCGAAAGCAGTTTCTGCCCTACGTCTATCTGTTTTTCATTATCAATCTGATACTTTTCTACCTGATCTTCGAGTCAGACTATTCTCTGATTTACACCGCCCGTGCCTTCTTCATCTGGCTCAGCGTATTCAATCTGTTTGTTGTCTCTGTGTTTTGGAGCTTCATGACAGACCTCTACCGAAATGAACAGGCCAAACGTCTGTTTGGATTAATTGCCAGCGGAGGAACCATGGGTGCACTGACCGGTCCGCTGTTGACCGCGACACTCGTGCAACAGCTTGGAACCAGTCAGATGTTACTGATTTCTGCCGGATTGCTCTGTCTCTCTGTTTTATGCATTCACCGATTAATCCGCTGGCAGACCACGAGAGTGATCGAACAGTCGGAAAACAACAGATCGGTCGATAAGATTGAAAATCCGATTGGCGGAAGCATCTGGGACGGTATCCTACTGGTATTGCGCTCCCCTTACCTGATGGGGATCTGTGTGCTGATGCTGTTATTCACCCTGCTCTCCACCTTTCTCTATTTCCAACAGGCACAGATCATTAAACAGGCCATCGCCGATTCCGAGGCGCGTACCGCCCTATTCGCCACCATCGATCTATCTGTCAATGCGCTCACCCTGGTGATTCAAGCCTTTATCACCGCCCGCCTGGTGAAAGGATTTGGGCTAGCAGTAGTGCTGGCATTGATCCCTCTGCTACTCAGTATTGGTTTCATAGCACTAGCCCTGTTCCCAGTACTACCGGTGCTGATTACCGTCCAGGTGCTGAGACGTGCCGGCAATTACGCCGTGATGCGCCCATCCAGAGAGATGCTTTATGTGGTACTCAGCCGGGAAGAGAAATATAAAGCGAAGAATTTCATCGATACGGTTGTCTATCGGGGAGGTGATGCTGTCAGCTCCTGGATCTATACCGGTTTCCGCACACTTGGCATGAGTCTCTCGACCATTGCCTGGATCGCCGCCCCGATCTCCCTGATCTGGGCCTGGGTGGCATACAGACTGGGTCAACAGCAGAAT